>NZ_JAUSUK010000002.1:1205408-1506760 GCF_030813515.1 Rhodopseudomonas julia
TTGGAGAATTGCTTTCGAGCGTTGCGCACTGACCATGTCTGGGCTGCGGCCGCTTGCCCCATATCATCTCAACGCATAGGCTTTCTTTGCCGGTCTTCACACGGTGCGTGCCAGGCGTTGCGCTGCCTGCCGGACCGCTCGTTGCTGGAAGGAGCGACTTGCTGGCGCGCCCCGAGACGTCACGATCGTCAGCCGAAAACACCCATTTCGCACACAGCGCCGATCTGAGCGCGCCGACCCGGCCCGCGCAGCCGCCCAATCCGCGAACTGAAAGGACCTCGTCATGGACGAACACGTCACAGCCAATGACCTCGAAACGCTCGACCGTGCGCATGTCTTCCACCCTTCGACGCATCTTGCGCAATTCGCGCGCGGCGAAGCACCGTCGCGGATCGTGACCGGGGGCAAAGGTTGCACCATCGTCGATCGTGACGGGCGCAAAAGCCTCGACGCGTTTGCGGGCCTTTATTGCGTGAACGTCGGATACGGCCGGCAGGAGATCGCAGACGCGATATACGCCCAGGCGAAGGAACTCGCCTATTTCCACGCCTATGCGGGCCATTCCAACGAGCAGGTGATCCGGCTGTCGAGCCGCATCGTCGACCGGGTCGGTCTGGGGATGCAGCGTATTTATTGGGGGCTTTCCGGATCGGACGCCAACGAAACCAACATCAAGCTCGTCTGGTACTACAACAACGTCATGGGGCGGCCGGAAAAGAAGAAGATCATCTCCAGGCAGCGCGGCTACCACGGGTCGGGGATCATGACGGGGAGCCTGACGGGTCTTGCGCTCTTCCACAACGCTTTCGATCTACCGCGCCCGCCGATCCTGCACACGTCGTGTCCGCATTACTGGCGGTACGGTCAGGAAGGGGAAAGCGAGGCGGACTTTTCCAAACGCATGGCGGCGGAGCTCGAGGAGTTGATCCTTGCCGAGGGACCGGAAACGGTCGCCGCCTTCATCGGCGAGCCCGTCATGGGAACCGGCGGCATCATTCCGCCGCCCGAGGGATATTGGCAGGAAATTCAGGTGGTCCTGAAAAAGTACGACATTCTCCTGATTGCCGATGAGGTCGTCACGGGATTTGGGCGCACCGGCGAATATTTCGGTTCGCATACCTATGGCATCGAGCCGGATCTCATCACCATCGCCAAGGGCGTGACCTCAGCCTACCTGCCGTTGTCGGGTGTCATCGTGGGCGAAAAAGTCTGGCAGGGACTGGAAAAAGGGACGGACGATCTCGGCGTTATCGG
This sequence comes from Rhodopseudomonas julia, assembly GCF_030813515.1. Taxonomy (NCBI): domain Bacteria; kingdom Pseudomonadati; phylum Pseudomonadota; class Alphaproteobacteria; order Hyphomicrobiales; family Nitrobacteraceae; genus Rhodopseudomonas; species Rhodopseudomonas julia. The sequence goes on from NZ_JAUSUK010000002.1 coordinate 1,206,663, forward strand.
TCATGGCTGGACCTATTCCGCCCATCCGACCTGCGCTGCGGCGGCGAATGCCAATCTCGACATCATCGACCGCGAGGATCTCACGGCAAATGCCCGAGAGACCGGCGCGTATCTGCTGAAATCCTTGCAGGAAGCGGTCGGCGATCACCGGCTCGTCGGCGAGGTGCGTGGCGTTGGTCTGATGGCTGCGGTCGAATTCGTCGGAGACAAGGAGACGAAGGCAGCGCCGGAGCCTGCGCTCAAGGTCGGCGCGAGAATCTCCGCGGCGCTCCTGGAAGAGGGGGTGATTGCCCGGGCGATGCCGCACAGCGAATGCCTTGGCTTCTCGCCTCCGCTCGTGATCACCCGCGACGAGGTCGACCAGGTCGTGTCGGCGACGAAGCGGGCTATCGAGCGCGTCTCGGAGAGCCTGTGAGGTCGCATCGATGCTTTTGCCCGGCTTGAAGGGATAGAGCCGCGGGGGCTTGGCCCGGAAACTGCACGGCGGTGGCAGACCGCCGTGGGCGGAGATGTCGGATCTGGGAGGGACGGCCGTCATGGAGTTTGGAAAAAACAACACTCCGTTCAGCGAAGATGAGTTCGCCCAGAGGCTTTCCAGCACGAAACAGGCGATGGAAGCGGCCGGCCTGGACGTTCTCATCGTCTGTGATCCGGCGAACATGAACTATCTGACCGGCTATGACGGCTGGTCGTTCTATGTGCACCAGGCCGTCATTGTCGCCCTGAGCCTCGACAAACCTTTCTGGGTCGGCCGCAATCAGGACGTGAACGGTGCGCATCTGACGACAGTTCTCCCCGAAGAAAATGTCATCGGCTATGCCGACGAATATGTGCAGTCGATGACGAGGCATCCGATGCAGGTGGTGGCGAGCACCATCGCCGAAAGAGGGCTCGGCTCGGGCAGAATCGGTGTCGAGGCCGATTCCTACTATTTTACGGCGCGGGCTCAGGCTGTGCTTGTTCAGGAACTACCCGACGCGGTCTTCTCCGATGCCGGCGTTCTGGTGAACTGGTTGCGGTCTGTGAAGTCGGACGCCGAAATTGCGCTGATCCGGCAGGCGGCTCGAATCACTGAACGTATCATGCAGAGGGCCGTCGACCTGATCGACGTTGGTGTTCCGCAAAGCGAGGTGGCGGCGGCGATTCTTGAAACCGGTGTTCGCGGCATACCGGGCGAGGGGGGATATGGGGGCGATTATCCCGCCATCATGCCGCTGATGCCGAGCGGTGTCGGCACCTCCTGCCCCCATATCACCTGGCGGGACGAGCCGTTTCTCGCCCAGACGGGGACGACGGTCGAGATCGCCGGGGTCAGGCATCGCTACCATGCTCCGATGAGCCGAACCGTCTATCTTGGAACGCCGCCGCAAAAGATGCTCGACGCTGCCAAAATCGTCGATGAGGGTATCGATGCGGCGCTCGCGGCAGCACGGCCTGGCGCAACCGCGCACGACGTTTATGCCGCCTGGAGCGCGGTGATTGCACGCTACGGCATCTTCAAGGAATCCCGTTGTGGCTACTCCTTCGGCCTCAACTATCCGCCGGATTGGGGCGAGCGAACTTTGTCGCTGCGGGCAGGCGACGAGACCGTGCTTCATCCGAATATGACGATTCACTTCATGCCAGGTCTCTGGCTTGATGATTGGGGCATCGAGATTTCGGAACCTATCCGTATCACCCAATCGGATGTGGAACAGTTTTGCACTTTTTCGCGTGAGCTAGTCGTCAAGTAGTTCAAGGGTTTGGCGTCGTTTATGGCGCTCGTCGTCGTTGGCAATTATCCCATAGTCGCAGCGGTTCTGCGTGGTACGGCTTGCTTTTGCGGCCATTTCTTGAAAAAGTGACGAAATAGAGACGAAGTCCTTCACCGGCGGCGACGCTCGGTGGAGGATACAAGACGGCTCAAGCCGTCCAAAAAAAGACAATGGGTTGAACAGCAGCAGCGTCGAGGCTTCGCTCGGGAGCCCTCGGCAGTGAGGCAGAAAGGCATTCATGCAGGACGAGAACGGCGTCGCGGAAGGCGCCGAAGATCGCGCCTATGTGCGCTTCGAGGACGTTCAGAAGAGCTATGATGGCGAAACGCTCGTCATCAAAAACCTGAACCTCGAGATCGAGCGCGGCGAATTCCTGACCATGCTTGGGCCTTCCGGGTCCGGGAAAACCACCTGCCTGATGATGTTGGCAGGTTTCGAATCCACCACCCACGGCGCGATCTACCTGAACGAGCAGCGCATCGACAATGTGCCGCCGCACAAGCGCGGTATCGGGATGGTGTTCCAGAATTACGCGCTCTTTCCGCACATGACGGTGTCGGAAAATCTGGCGTTTCCGTTGAAAGTTCGCGGATTGTCGAAAAGCGACACTGAGGAGCGTGTGAAACGGGCTCTGGAAATGGTCGAGCTCCCGCAGTTCGGCGACCGGCGGCCCGCACAGCTTTCAGGTGGACAGCAGCAGCGCGTGGCCGTGGCGCGAGCGCTCGTGTTTGAGCCGGACCTGGTCCTGATGGACGAACCCCTCGGCGCGCTGGATAAGCAGCTGCGCGAGCAGATGCAGTTCGAGATCAAGCACATCCACGACAATCTCGGGGTGACCGTCGTCTATGTGACGCATGATCAGACGGAAGCGCTGACCATGTCGGACCGCGTCGCCGTCTTCAACGACGGTATCATCCAGCAATTGTCGACGCCTGAAGTTCTCTACGAGGCGCCCGACAACGCCTTCGTCGCCCAGTTCATCGGCGAGAACAACCGCTTCCTCGGGCGCATTGTGGAGCGTGTGAGCGATCAGGAAGTGCGGGTGAAGCTCGATACGGGCGAAGATATCCGCGCGCTTCCGGTCAATTTGAATGGCGGCGACCGCACGACCTTGTCTCTGCGGCCCGAACGCGTGCTCATCAATCCGGACGAGGGCGCCACGCCCAACGTCCTGGAAGGCACCGTTCAGGAAGTGATCTATCTCGGCGATCACATTCGCACCCGGCTTGCCGTAGCAGGCCATGATGATTTCATCGTCAAGATCCCGAATGCGGCCGGGCATCCGAGCCTTCAGCGCGGCCAAGCCGCGCGTCTCGGCTGGACGATTGAAGATTGTCGGGCACTCGACGCCTGACAAAGCGCCCATATCTGGCGCCCATTTCCCGACCGGCAGGACAACGAAAATGCCGGCAAAAGCTCCCAAACGGGGACCAACAACAACGGAGGTCAGTCCGAATGAAGCGAACCCTATCCCTTATGGCCGCAGCGGCGATTGTGCCGAGCATGGCCTTGGCCGCAGAAGGCGACAGCCTGACGATCGTATCCTGGGGCGGTGCCTATACGATGTCTCAGGAAAAGGCCTATCACGAACCTTACAGCGAGAAGACCGGCACGCAGATCCTGCGTGAGGACAAGTCTGCGAATGCGCTTGCGGGCATTCGCTCGCAGGTCGAGGCCGGAAGCGTCACCTGGGACGTCGTTGATATGCTGCAGGCGGATGCGCAACGCGCCTGCGACGAAGGTCTCGTCATGGAGATCCCGCACGACGAGTGGCTTGCCCCGGCGCCCGATGGAGCCAAGCCCACGGAGGACTTCATCGACGGCACGCTCGGCGACTGCTTCATCCCGCAGATTCTCTACGCAACCATGTTCGCGTACAATGAGGAAGCGTTCCCGGATGGCGGTCCGAAGACGGTGGCGGATGTCTGGGATCTCGAAAAATTCCCTGGAACCAGATCATTACAGAAAATTCCTCAGAAAAACCTTGAGTGGGCTCTCATCGCCGACGGCGTGCCTGCAGACGAGGTTTACGAGGTTCTCGCAACGCGCGAAGGGCAGGACCGTGCCTTCGCCAAGCTCGACGAGATCAAAGACAATGTGATCTGGTGGTCGGAAGGCGCGCAGCCGCCGCAGATGCTCGCCGACCAGGAAGCCGTCATCGCCACCGCCTATAACGGCCGCATTTTCAATGCGCAGGTGAACGAGGACCAGCCCTTCAAGATCATGTGGGATCATCAGATGTTCGAGGTCGACGGTTGGGTCGTTCCCGTCGATCAGAGCGAAGATGATCTCAAGCTGATCAAGGACTACCTCTATTTCGCCACCGATACCCAGCGGCTTGCGGACCAGGCGAAATACATCGCCTACGCCCCGGCGCGGACCTCGTCTGTGCCTCTCGTCGGGAAGATGGAAGGCACCGACATCGATATGAAGCCGCATATGCCGACGACGCCTGAGAACTTCGAGACGGCGGTGCAGTTCGACACGTCCTTCTGGGCCGATTACGGCGACCAGCTCGAAGAGCGCTTCAACGCCTGGCTCGCGCAGTAAGCGGACCTGACAGGCAAGAAACGCCCGGCGCGGTGCCGCCGCGCTGGGCATGAAGGTGGAGCGCAGGATATGGCGGATATAGCGGCGGACGGCTACGTGCCGGAGCGAGACGAAAGCGGAGCGTTGACGACCGTCGACGGGACGCCGCTCAAAATCTCGTTGAGGAAGTCCCAAAGGCGGGCCAAGCGGCGAGCCTTCTATCTCGTCGTCCCGCTCCTTGCCTTCCTCTTCGTCACCTTCACGATCCCGATCGTCGGGATGATCGTGCGCTCAGTCTACAACCCCGAAGTGGCCAATTATCTGCCTGAAACCTCCGCGGCAATTGCTGACTGGGATGGAGAAGAGCTGCCGCCCGAAAAGGTTTTTGCGGCGATGGTGGCCGATATGGAAGTCGGTCTTGAAAACCGCACGATCGGGCGTGCCGCTGGACGGATCAATCGCGAAATTCCGGGTGCACGCAGCCTGGTGATGGGGACGGCGCGTCATGCCGATGAGATGCAGCCACCCTACCGCGAAGCCTTCCTGGCGGAGGACGAGGACTGGTCCGAGCTCGAATTCTGGCGTCTCGTCAAGCGAGAGACGCGGCTCATCACACCGGCATATTATCTTCTGGCGCTCGATTTCGAATACACGCCGCGCGGGGAGATCGTGGAGCGGCCTGAGATTTATCAGGTTTACCGTCTCCTCTTCATTCGCACCGCGTGGATGAGCATCGTCATCACCGGCGCCTGCCTCCTTCTCGGGTATCCCGTTGCGCATCTTTTGGCGACGCTGCCGCTCAGGACATCGAACCTGTTGATGATCCTGGTGCTGTTGCCGTTCTGGACATCGCTTCTCGTGCGGACTTCGGCCTGGATGGTGCTCCTGCAGCAGGAGGGGGTCGTCAACGACCTGCTCGTATGGGCCGGAATTATCAACGACAACGGCCGCATCCGCATGATCTATAACCAATTGGGTACGATCATTGCGATGACGCATATCCTGCTGCCGTTCATGATCCTGCCGCTCTATTCTGTGATGAAGACAATCCCGCCGTCCTACATGCGGGCGGCGCGCTCGCTTGGCGCCAACCAGTTTACCGCCTTCGTGAAAGTCTACATGCCGCTCACCATTCCTGGCCTTGCGGCAGGCGTTCTTCTCGTTTTCATCCTGGCGATCGGCTACTACATCACGCCGGCGCTCGTCGGTGGCGAGAGCGGTATCTTCATCTCGAATTTGATCGCCTCCAATATGCAGGGAACGAGCGCGCAGTTGAAACTGGCTTCGGCTCTTGCGACGATCCTCCTCGTGCTGGTTCTCTTCTTCTATTGGCTCTTCAACAAGCTTGTCGGTGTCGACCGACTGAAGTTCGGGTGAGGTAAGCCATGGCCCTTCCTTCCTATGCCGGTCCATTTGAGCGCACCTGGTATTACAGCTACCGCGTGATCTGTGCGGCGATCTTCATTTTTCTAATCGTGCCGATCATCGTGATCGTGCCGCTGTCGTTCAACGCGCAGCCATATTTCACCTTCACCAAGGAGATGCTCTCCTTCGACCCGGACGGCTATTCGCTTCGCTGGTACGAAGAGCTTCTTTCGAGCCGTGAGTGGATGCGCGCGATCGGCAATTCCTTCTTCATCGCTATCTCGGCAACGATCATCTCGACGACTCTCGGCACGCTCGCGGCGCTCGGCCTTTCGCGCCCCAACATGCCGGCCAAAGGCTTCATCACCGCCGTTCTGATTTCGCCGATGATCGTGCCGCTGATCATCACGGCGGCTGCGCTGTTTTCCTTCTATGCCCGGCTCGATCTCGCCAATTCGTATTTCTCGATCATCATGGCGCATGTGGTTCTGGGAACGCCCTTCGTCGTGATCACGGTGACGGCGTCGCTCTCAGGCTTCGACCAGCAGCTCATTCGCGCAGCGCAAAGCCTTGGAGCCAACCAGGTCACGACCTTTTTCAAGGTCATTCTGCCACTGCTTCTCCCGGGTGTCGTTGCCGGCGCGCTCTTCGCCTTCATCACGTCACTCGATGAAGTCGTTGTCGTCCTCTTCCTGGCCGGCCCGGAGCAGGTGACGATGACGGTGAGAATGTTCTCGGGGCTGAGAGAAGAGATTTCGCCGACGATCCTGGCTCTCGCGACCATCCTGGTCGCGATCTCGATCTTGCTTCTGTCATCGATGGAATTGCTGCGCCGGCGCTCCGAACGCCAGCGCGGCATGAGCCCGGGTTAGTCACAAAAAAGGAGGCGCCGAAGCGCCTCCGCGGATTCTCGACGGTGGCAGTCGTTCTCTTGCTGCCGGGCCGCCTCTCTCAATGGCCGTTGACCGCGATCTTGCGTCCCTTCGTCTCCAGCTCCTTCGCACGCGGAACCGTCACCTTAAGGATGCCTTTGTCGAAGCTCGCCGTCACTTCGTCCGCCTTCGGCTCGAACGGTAGAGCGAAACGGCGCATGAAGGTGCCGTAGGAGCGTTCGACGAGATGATATTGTTTCTTCTCGTCTTTTTCCTCTCGCTCGACCTTGTTTTCCGCCTTCAGAGTCAGCACGCCATCGGTGAGGTCCAGGTCGATATCCTTCTCGTCGATACCTGGAAGCTCGGCGGTGAGCTCAAGGCCTTTCTCGGTTTCTGCGACGTCCACCTTTGGCGACAGGAACCCGCCCGAACCATAGTTGGACGGAGCGCTCCAATCGCGTGTGAAATCGTCGAAGAGGCGGTCCATTTCGCGCCGCATTGCGAGGAAAGGGTCGGTCTCAGGCCCGCGCGTCAGCGCGGTCTGGCGACCAAATGGAATCATCGATCTGAAATCCATGACGTCACCTCCTGATAAAAAGGCCGACGCCGGACAACTGGGTGACCAGTGTCGGCCACGTCATCACGCGCTTTATGTGGCGTTGCGAATCCTGCCGTTCAAGCCTCCAGCCGAGCTCCGCTGACGTCTCTAGAGCGGGTTTTTTGCCTCGGGCCTCCTCATCAGCGAGCCAATCGGGCCGCTCTCATTGACTTGGTCTTTTGGGGAGGGACGGGTGAGCGGCCTTGTCTCTCTTTTCGCGCACCGATAAATGTACCCGAAGGTACCTTTCTTTTTCGGTGTGTCGATGAGTGAGCAAGCGTCCAACGCTGGCGACGGCGAACGGTCTCAAGCTGATGCTGAAGAGAGCGGAGAGAAGGGACGAGCTGAAGCTTCGCAATCGCCGAGCGAAGACACCAAGCGCTCCTCGCTGAAGAAGCCCTGGGTGCGGGTTTTCCTACTGGTTGTTGGCGTCGCGTTGCTCGTCGGTGGCGGTTGGTGGCTGTGGCACTACTGGACGGTCGGCCGCTTCATCGAGAGCACCAACGACGCCTATCTGCAGGCCGATCAGGTCACGATTTCGCCGAAGGTCGGCGGCTATGTCGAAGGTGTCATGGTCAAGGCCAATGCCAGTGTCGAAGCCGGCGACGTGCTCGTGAAGATCAATGACGAGGATTATCGAGCCGGCGTTGCCCGGGCGACTGCAGGTTTGCAGGCAGCAAAAGCGGATCTCGCCAAGGCGAAAGCTGAGGCGGGACGGTCCAGGGTGGCTGTCCAGCAGGCGGAAGCTCAGCTTGCTCAGGCAAAGGTGAATGAGACTTTTGCGCAAAGCCAGGTGGAGCGCTATGCGCCTCTCGTGAAAACCGGGGCGCAGCCGGAAGAGCGGCTGTCGCAGCTGATCAACCAGCGCGACCAGGCCGAAGCGCAGGTGAAGGTTGCTGCGGCCTCTCTTGCTTCTGCAAAGGAAGCGACCAACACGGCCGACGCTCAAATCCTCCAGGCACGTGCAGCCATCGGTCAGGCGCAGGCTCAGCTGACGGACGCCAACAACCAGCTGGCGAACACGCTGATCAAGAGCCCGATCTTCGGTCGGGTCGGCGACAAGACGGTCAATGTCGGTCAGCTCGTGCAGCCCGGAACGCGGCTGATGACGATCGTCCCGGTCAATCAGCTTTATCTGGAAGCGAATTTCAAAGAGACGCAGATCGAGCTGATGCGGGTCGGCCAGCCTGCGACGATCAAAGTGGACGCGCTCACCGCCGAAGAGCTGCACGGCCATGTGGAGAGCTTTTCGCCCGCAACCGGCGCGCAGTTCGCCCTGATCCCGGCCGAAAACGCCACTGGGAACTTTACCAAAATCGTGCAGCGCGTGCCGGTTCGTATCGCCGTCGATCCGGGGCCGGCTGCGAGTAAGGTCCTCGTGCCCGGCCTCTCAGTCACGGTCGAGGTCGACACGCGCGGCGCGCGCGACGAATACGAGGAGATGCAGGAAGAGGGCCGGCGTGCGGACGAGGCCGCGCAGTGAGCACGGCCGAGGCGACAGCGGAGGTGGACGCATCCGCCTCAACCGAACCGCGAGCGGATGCCGCCGCCTGGCTCGCAGTCGCCGCCGGCACGATCGGCGCGCTCATGGCGACACTCGATATTTCGATCGTTAACGCGGCATTGCCGGTGATCCAGGGTGAGATCGGTGCGAGCGGTACCGAAGGCACCTGGATTTCCACTGCCTACCTCGTCGCCGAAATCGTCATGATCCCACTGACGGGCTGGTTCGTGCGTGTCCTCACGCTGCGTACGTTTCTCCTGCTCATGACGATCTTTTTCGTCGTCTTCTCAGTTCTCTGCGGTTTCTCTTCATCACTGTCGATGATGATCATCGGCCGCGTCGGGCAGGGATTTACTGGCGGGGCGATGATACCGACGGCGCTCACCATCGTCTCGAAGCGGCTGCCATCGGACAAACAACCGATCGGAATTGCGCTTTTCGGCCTCACCATCGTGCTCGGGCCGATCCTTGGTCCTCTCATCGGCGGCTATCTGACGGAGCATGTCAGCTGGCACTATGCCTTTTTCCTCAATCTTCCGGTGGGGCTCGGGCTAGTCCTTCTGCTTGTCGTCGGCATGCCACCGGCGAAGGCGCATCTTCGCGCGTTCTTCAAGGCCGACTGGTTCGGCATTCTCGGGCTCGCGCTTTTCCTGGGCTGCCTGACCACCGTCTTGGAGGAAGGACAGCGCGAGCTCTGGTTTCAGTCGGAGCTGATCCTTGCCCTCAGCTTTGCGTCGTTGATCGGGCTTGTCCTGCTCATCATCGGACAGAGGAAGGCGACCGAGCCGGTTATCGACCTTTCGATCCTGTTTGAGCGGAGCTTTGGCAGCGTCTTTTTGATGAGTCTCGTCACAGGCGCCGCGCTTTACGGCATCCTCTACCTGATCCCTCAGTTCTTGGCGCAGATCCCGGACTATAATGCCTATCAGTCCGGTCTCATCGTGCTCATCAGCGGCATACCGACCCTGATGATCATGCCGTTCTTTCCGTTCCTTGTCCGGACCCTCGATCTCCGCCTGGCGATCGCGATTGGACTTTTTGTCTACGCGTTGAGCTGTTTCGCCGACATATCGATGACTGCCCAGTCGGATGGCGGCGATTTCTATTTCTCGCAGTTGCTTCGCGGCATCGGGCAGGGGTTCGCGCTGCTCTTTCTCAATCAGGCGGCGACGAGTTCGGTGATCCGGGAAAAGGCAGATGACGCGTCCGGTCTCTTCAATGCGGCACGAAACCTGGGCGGCTCTTTCGGACTTGCGCTCATCTCCACGCTTCAGGATCGTCGCGTCACGTTTCACGTCGAGCGGATCAGCGAGACGGTCAACGCCAATTCGGTCCAGGTGCAAGAGCGCCTGCAGGAACTTGGTGGGAATGACGCCTATCAGCGCCTGCAGGCATTGAAGCTGCTCTTCGGAACGATCCGCGAGCAGGCCGTCGTGATGGTCTACAACGACCTGTTTTTCATCTTCGGCATCATCCTTGTCGTTTCCATCCCGCTCGTTCTGCTCTTGCGGCCTTTGTCGCAGGGGCAGGGCATGGCGATGCATTAAGGGTCCGTCATGTCCCATTGGCGCCTGTTCGCACCTTTGGCCTGCAGCTTGGTTTTGTCCGGCTGCATGGTCGGCCCGGATTATCAGGGGCCGCCGGATGCTGCCCCCTTTGCGCGTCTGGCCGGTGCCTTCCGGCATGCGGACCGCACGACGCCCGCTTATTATCCGGCGGCCGCCTGGTGGGAGAGTTTGTCGGACAAACAGCTCGATGCGCTGATCGTGCTCGCTCTATCGAAGAGCCCGAATGTTGAACTTGCAACCGCGCGACTGAAGCAGGAGCGGGCGGGGGTGGCCGGTGCTCGTGCCGATCTCATGCCCAAAGCCGCCGGCCTTGGAGCGGCAAGCGGCGCCCGTTTAGGGCTCGGCGACACGGACGGTCTCAACAACAAGATCGCCGCAGCGGCGGCAGGCCTTGGCCCGCAGGCCGTGGCCGCGGCTCCAGAGATTCCCGAACATGTGAGCACGGGCCTCTACAATGCGGCTTTCGACGCATCCTGGGAGATCGACGTTTTCGGCGGTCGGAGACGCGCCGTGGAGCGCTCCAGCGCCAGAGCTCAAGCAGCAGAAGCCGCACTCGCAGACGTGTATGTGCAGCTATCGGCGGAGGTGGCGCGTGCCTATGTCGGTCTGCGAGCGGCACAGAGACAACTTGGCATCGTTCGCCACTCGGTATCGTTGCAGCAGAAGACGTTCGATCTGACCCGTCAGCAGGTGGAGCAGGGAACGTCTGCCGACCTTGATCTCGCGCGTTTGGAAACACAGCTCTCAAGTACGCAGGCCGACATTCCCTTGCTTGAAGCTCAGGTGGAAGAGGCGCTCGGTCAGCTTGCGGTTTTATGCGGACTGGAACCGGGTGCGCTCGACGCACGGTTGTCTAAGCCGAGGCCGATTCCGTCCCCACCAAAGACCGTGCCTGTCGGCGATCCAGCGTCTATGCTCCGAAGACGGCCAGATATTCGCCAGGCCGAACGTCAGCTCGCTTCGGCCAATGCCGCGATCGGTGAGGCCGTGGCGCAGTATTTCCCACGGATCAAACTCGTCGGCCTTGCCGTCTCCGGAGGGAATCAGCCCGGCGATCTCGCCGATACCGCCTCGCTCAGCCTTCTCGGGGGGCCCACGCTGCAGTGGAACATTCTGAGCTTCGGGCGGATCGACGCCAAGGTCGAACAATCCGAGGCCGCGACGCAGGCAGCCCTCGCCCAGTACAGGCAAAGTGTGCTTGCAGCTCTTCAGGATGCCGAATCCTCACTCATACAATTCCGCAAGCGAAAGGAGAACGTTGCCTATCTGGCGCGGGCGAGCGCGTCGGCGGCACGGGCGGCTGCTCTCACCCGCGATATGAACCAGGCGGGCGCCCTCGGCCTGATCGATACACTCGATATCGAGCGCCAGCGCTTGCAGACGGAACAGAGCCTCGCCCAGGCCGAGGCGGAACTAACAAACGCGTTCATTGCGTTAGAGAAGAGCCTCGGGCTTGGATGGGAACCGGCGACAAAGCGGCAACCGGCAGCGACCGCCGTGGCCAAGGCCAACTGAAACAACATGCAGAACTTACCATGACGCCGAAGCAAGATCAGTCCGAGGATAACAGACGCAGCTGTTGCGTCGTCGGTGCCTGTGGCGAGAACGAGTTTGTGGAGGCGGGTGGTGCTGCTCGTCGAGGTCGGCCGCGCAAAGGCACGAGCGGTCTCGTCACCGAGCGGATTGTGGCGGTCGCAACCGAGCTCTTTCTGGAACGTGGCTTCGCCGAAACCAACATGGATGCTGTCGCTGCGCGGGCGGGCAGTTCCAAGCGTACGCTTTATGCGCGCTTCTCCTCCAAGGACGCGTTGTTCGAAGCCGTCATTCTGAAGTTTTTGCGCGAGCGGCTGACGGAACTGCAAGTGACGATCAGGCGTGATGACGGGCTCGAAGAAACGCTCATAAGCGCCGGCGAACGGTTGCTGGAAGGTGCGATGACGCCAGAGGTCATCCGTCTTCACCGCCTGATGGCTTGCGAAGGAGAGAACTTTCCGGAGCTGGCGCGCACGGTCAACGAGCAGGCCTGGACGCAGTTTCGCCTTTTCGTGGCCGATGTCCTGCAGCAGGCGAGTGTTCGCTACGAGGAACCGTTCGAAGATTGCGAATGGTTGGCGACGCAGTTTTTCGGGATGATGGTAGAGCCGTATTTCCGGCGTGCGACGCTTGGCCTTGAGCCGGCCGAGGTGACCTCCGAGATGCGCAAAGATGTGCACCGGTCAGTGCAGCTCTTCTTGAACGGAAGCAGAGGCCTTTCCGGATCTGTGTAAAAACCGGCTTTCCTGTGTAATGCTGAGGAAAGGTCGCGTCGCCAGTGTGTTGCCTTCAGGCCATAGCGGAAGCTGTGACCAGACACTAAAAGCACCTGGCGGGTTTCATTTATTCGGAAGAGAGCATGCGGCATCGGGGCAGGAGCGGAGAACCGGGTCCAAGGGGCCTGTTTATTCCCGCGGGACTATCGGCACTTCTGGTCTTTTGTGTCGTCTCCGTATTGGCGGGATGCGCCGGACTGCCCGATGAAGCGGCGCTGACACCCGTTCAGGCGACCGTGCCGGGCGCACAGCTCGTGACCATCTATGCGGCTACGACGCGGGAGCGAAAGGGGCCTCAGAGCGTCCTCTATACGTCTGAGCCAGCTGCTGAACTCAATTTTTCTCGTTACACGGTCTCCGTTCCACCCGGCCATAAGCCGACGGAAATCGAGTGGCCGGATGGTAAGGCCGATCCAAAGCGAAGCTTTGCAACCGTCAAGCAAGAGCGACTGACTGAGTCTGAATTCTATCGTCAAATCACGGCGCGGAACGGAAAGGGTCAGCTATCGCCTGGTCGCGACGATGTTGGCGTTTTCGTGCACGGGTACAACACAAGCTTTGCCGAATCGCTGTTCCGTCTGGCCCAGATCACGGTCGATTCGAATCCGAATAACGTGCCGGTTTTGTTTGCGTGGCCTTCAGAAGCGGCGGTGACCGGATATGTCGCAGATAAGGACGCTGTGACCTATTCGCGCGATTATCTCGCCGGTGTGTTGACGCATCTCGCCAGAGACCGCGAGGTCGGCGACATCACTCTCTTCGGCCACAGCATGGGTGGTTGGCTCGTGATGGAAGTGTTGCGTCAGCTCCGCCTTTCCGGCCATGGCGACGTGATCTCAGGCCTCGACGAGGTGATCCTCGCATCTCCGGATATCGATATCGACGTCTTCAGAACCCAGATCGCGGTCGTTGGTCGCAATCACCCACCGATGACCATCCTCGTGTCGAAGCAGGATCGGGCTCTCGCGATTTCGCGGCGCGTGGGTGGCGGACGGGCAAGGCTCGGGGGAGTGGACGTCGACGACCCGGAGATCGAGCAGTTGGCAGTGAAGTACAATCTGCGGATCATCGATATCTCGCAGCTCCCGAAAACAGACTTCCTCGGCCACGACCAGTTCGTGACGCTTGCAGCTCGGCTGGGATCCACCGGGCGGCGTGGTTTCGGCCAGCTCGGCGAAGCCGGCGCCTTCGTTTTCGACGCGGTCGGCAACACCGTCGCCAGTCCGTTCCGGATCGCGAGTGAAGTGCTGTCGCAATGAAAGCGCCGCGCATCTTTTAGCTGTCTCGGTGTTCCGGCACTCGGCTACGTTGACATCCAAGCTTCGATCATGAGGATGGCGCCACACCGAACAAAGGAGCGCCCATGTCAATGCCGGGGGGCACGACCGACCCTGCGATCGTCTTGTCGAATGTCTGGAAGATTTTTGGCGAACGCTCGGAAGAGGCTCTTGAGGCGATTGAAACGGAGCAGCTCGACAAAGCCGAGGTACAATCTCGCTTCAACTGCGTCGTCGGCGTCGCCGATGCGAGCATAGAGGTCGCGCGCGGCGAGATCTTCTGCGTGATGGGATTGTCTGGCTCAGGCAAGTCCACTCTCGTGCGCCATATCAACCGCCTCCTCGAACCGACCTCGGGGCGGATCGAGGTCGAGGGCCAGGATGTGATGGCCATGGGCGACGACGCGCTGCGCCGTCTGCGAGCCCAGACAATTGGCATGGTCTTCCAGAACTTTGGTCTCCTGCCGCACCGCACCGTCCGCGATAATGTGGGGCTGCCGCTCGAGGTCCAGAGCGTTCCCAAGCTCGACCGTTTCGATCAGGCCGAACGCTGCCTCGACCTCGTCGATCTCGGCGATTGGGGCGACAGTTTCGCCCATGAGCTTTCCGGCGGCATGCAGCAACGTGTCGGTCTGGCGCGCGCTCTCGCGGCCGATCCCGACATCCTTCTCATGGACGAGCCGTTTTCGGCGCTCGACCCTTTGATCCGCCGGCAATTGCAGGCAGAATTCATGGCTCTGTCGAAAGAGCTGCACAAGACGACGGTCTTCATCACCCACGATCTCGATGAGGCGATTCGCATCGGCGATCGCATCGCCATCATGAAAGATGGCCGTATCGTGCAGACTGGGACGCCCGAGGAGATCGTGACCGACCCGGCCGATGATTATGTGGCCGATTTCGTCTCGGGCATCTCAAGGCTGAAACTGGTCCATGCCGCGAAGATTATGCGGCCGTTGCCGGCGCCCGGCGAGGCGGGCATGGATCTGACATCTGCGCCGCGCGCTCCTGTCGGTGCCGATCTCGATAGCCTCGTGGATCTCGTTCTGGCGCGAAAAGAAGACATCGTCATCGTCGACGAGAACGATGCAGAAGTCGGTCTCGTGACGCAGACGGATCTCCTGCGGGGCGTCCAGGGAGGCAAGGAGCAAGCGGTCGAGGTGGAAACACAATCGGCCGCCGCTTTCGAGGTGGGGGCGGCGACGTCCCGCAAGGAGCAGAACGCACTCATCGCCGATTTCGTGGGTCGCGGTGCTCGCCACTACATTCCTGCATTCCGCCGCATCGGCGAGGGGCGGTGGGGCGTCTTCAACATCGGTGCAGTCATCTTTGGGCCGATCTGGGCCGGGGCACGGTCGCTCTGGTCCGTTTTTTGGGCCTTCGTTATTCTGGAACTGATCGGCCTTGTACAAATTGGTCGCGGCTTTCTCGGTGATCTCGGCAGTGACGCGGCTCTCCGCGCGGCTTCGCTTCTTGCGCGTGCCGATGCCCGGGCGGAGCGCGCCGCCGAAGCGGCTGCTTCAGGCGCGGACAACGCCGCGCGTCTTGCGGCCAGCGCGGACAGGCTGCGTGATATTGCTGCCTCAGCGCAGACGGAAGCGGATGCTCTTTCGGCGCAGTCGACGCAGGTCGCTCTAATCGGTCTCGGCATCTTCGTTGTCGTCAAACTCATTGAAGGCCTGACCGCGGATCGTGCGCTCGAATGGCGCTTCACCCATTGGCGTTCGGACCGCTCGATACGCTCCGGACTGTCCTGGATGGGTGCGGCGATCGCAACCCTGCTGGTTGCCTTCATCTATCCCGTCACGATCTATCGGTTCTCGGCGGCCGAACCACCGGCATGGCTGACGACCTTTCCCGCTGACAGCGCGATCCGTGCGAGCGCGGCTCGGTGGATCGATCACGCGTTCGATTGGCTCGCGATTGCCGGCGAGGGATTTTTCGATTCTATCACGACGGTCGTTCGGGCACTCCTCGATACACTCGAACTGATGCTGGTGGCGACGCCCTGGCCTGTGGTCATGGTGGCGATTTGCGCCATCGCCTGGCTTCTCGCCGGCGCGCGGGTCGCGATTTTCACCGCTGCGGCGCTGGCCTATCTCGCATTCTTCGGTTTCTGGGAGAAATCGATGGCGACCGTGGCGCTGCTCGGAGCTGCCGCGGTGATCTGCGTCGTTATCGGCGTGCCGCTCGGCATTTGGTTTGCAAAGTCGGACCGTGCCTACACGGCCGCCAGACCGGTGCTCGATTTCATGCAGACCATGCCGGCCTTCGTCTATTTGATCCCGGTGATCGCATTTTTCGGGACTGGTAAGCCTCCCGGCATCCTGGCGACACTCGTCTTCGGCATGCCACCTGTCATCCGGCTGACCGCGCTCGGTATGAAAGGTGTGCCCTATGACGTCACCGAGGCGGCATCTGCCTTCGGCGCGACGCGGACCTTCCGGCTTTGGAAGGTCGAGCTGCCGCTCGCCATGCCGTCCATCAAGACGGGGATCAACCAGACCATTCTGATGTGTCTGTCGATGGTGGTCATCGCCTCGCTGATCGGTGCGAAGGGCCTCGGGGAGGATGTCCTCGAAGCTCTGCAATATGCGGCTGAAGGACAGGGGATGCTCGCGGGCCTCGCCATCCTTTTCTGTGCCATGGCGCTTGACCGGATCGTCGCCGGACGCGCGCCCGCAAAGTCGGCCTGAGGGCCCGCTGCGCTAAGGCGCAGCCTAAAAAACGAACCTATGAGAGGATACAGTATGAAGTCGCTTGTCTATTCCGCTGCTGCGGCAGCCTTGCTGATCGGCAGCAGCGCGCAGGCCGCCGATATCACCATCGGCGTGCCGAGCTGGCCGTCGGCCAAGGCCGGGGCCGCGATCCTGAAGAACCTCGCGGAGCAGGAGTTCGGCGCTAATGTCACGCTGACGCCAGGAACGAACCCCGTCATCTTCGCTGCCATGGCGTCCGGGAAAGGCGATATGGATGTGCATCCGGAAGTCTGGTTGCCGAACATCCAGAGCATTGTCGACGAGTACAAGGACAACGTTGTTCTCGGCGACACGATGTTCGAAGGCGAGCAGGGTGATTGCGTGACGAAAGCGACGGCCGACAAGCTCGGCATTTCGTCCATCACCGATCTTGCGGACCCGGAGATCGCAAAACAGTTCGATTCCGATGGGGACGGGAAGGGTGAATTCTGGGTGGGCGCGACCGGTTGGGCCTCCGCAAACACCGAAAAGGTCAAGATGCGCAGCTATGGGCTGGCCGAGCTCTACGAGCCTGAGACCATCGATGAAGCGCTCGCCTATGCGCGGATCGGGGAGAAGGAGAAGAAGGGCGAGCCTTACGTCTTCTACTGCTACACGCCGCACCACATTTTCGCGCAGTACGACCTCGTGATGCTCGACGAGCCAGCGCACGACGACGCGAAATGGAACATGATCCAGCCGGACGAAGATCCGCAGTGGTACGAGAAATCGAGCGTGTCGACGGCCTGGAAGCCGGCCGAGATCCATCTCGCCTACTCGAAGTCGCTCGAAGAACGCGCCCCCGAGCTGATCACGCTCTTCGACAATTACAGCCCCACGAGTGACATGGTCGCCGACTGGACATACCAGATCGCGGTTAAGGGCCGGGACGAGAACGAACTCGCCCAGGAATGGATCGCCGACCATCCGGATGTCGTGGACAAGTGGCTGGGCCTGTAGAGGGCTCGATCTGAATGAAGGACTGCTGCGCTTTCGAGCGCGGCAGTCTTTACTGCGCGCTCGACCTAGATGGTGGCGATGTAGCGCCGCCCGACGGCTTCACGAATGCGCCGGCGGCTTTCCTGAGGTGAGAGACTGCGATCGAATGAAATCGCCTCGCATTCTCTCGCCAGGGCCTCGTCTTTGATGACATGGCGGAACCAGGCCGAATAATCGCCCGCCCGCAAATGGTATTCCCAGGTTTCGTCATCGACCTGATAACCGAGCTCCAGGAAGCTTGAGAGGTTGTGGGCGCACAGGGAGATGCTGCCTCGCGCTCCGCGGAAATAGAAGCTGTGTTCGACCCCGACATCGCCGACCGCATATTTTCCGGAGTGGCGATGATGGAGCTGTTGCGGCAGGTCGATTTTTATCCGCCGTGGCACTTTCTCCCCGACGAACCAACAAAGCGCTTCGTTCTCGCCGCAGGCGACGGGAGGAGCGACGTCGCGCCCCTGGATGGCGGCGACGATTTCGATCACTTCCGGAGCGGTCTTGCCAAAAGCGAGGATCGTTTCTGCCGCTGCCACCGCCTGATGCGCGAGCGAGCGCGGACTGACCGTGATCATGACGGTGGCCGGGATACTCTCCGGAAGCTTGTGCACATTCTCATGGCCTGCCGGCAGGATGTGATGGGCTTCGTCGATGATGAGCCAATGAGGACGTCCAGTGTGACGGTGCAGCTCGGTGATCGCGGGCAGCAAATCCGCGAAAAGTTGCCTGCGTTCGGTGAGCGTCAGAGCGACCGCGTTGATGACGACGTTGAGGTCGGCGGCATGCAAAAGACGCAGCGCCTCCCCAGGAAGAGGAGGTGTTGCGAGACTGCCGATCTGGACGGCGTGGTCCAGGTCCTCATAATCCCCCTCGGGATCGATGACGCAAAACTCCAGGCCCCTTTCGACCATCCGTTCGCTCAGAAGCTTCGCAAAGCGTGACTTGCCGATCCCGGAATCGCCGCCGATCAAGACCCGTGTATCGGCCTCGATGTAGATGTCCTCGCCATCCGCGTCATTGCCAATTCTGAGACCGCGTCGGGCCGGCGGCAGGATATGCGCATCCTGGCAAAGGATTGCGTCGATGAGTTCCACCACCCCTGCACCGTGGTCACGCGTGAGGCGGATATCTGCTGCATTTCGAAGGGCGGGCAACGCGTTCGCAACGGCCGCCGAGCAGCCGCAGGCGCCAAGAAACGCGTGATCGTTTTCCGCGTCGCCCACAGCGACCACATTCGGCGCTGAAATGTCGAGATGCCGAAGGGCGGCCCGCAACCCCGAAGCCTTGTTCACGCCCGGCGGGAGAACCATCACGGCACCCTTGTTGAAGGTAATCTGGAGTTCCAGGCCCAGTTCATGGATGGCTGCGAGAACCTCCCGTTCATGTGGCTCCCAGGTGGCGAGAATGACGCGGCCGATGGAGATTGGCTCGACGTGGCGTTCGAGCAGCCTTTCGACGAGAGCGTGCGGGGGTGGTTCTGCCAGGGTCGTCTCGGTTCCGTTGCGCGGTTCATAGAGAACCGCACCGTTTTCCGCGATGATCAGGTCGAAGAGCGCAAAATCGGCGAAGGCGGCTTTGAGCGGCACCAGCTCGCGACCTGTCACGAGGATGAGGCGGCGCCCGCTCTCCTTGAGCCGTCGAAGCGCCTCGCACGTCTCGGGAGCGACGAACCCGTCATGGGCAAGCGTACCGTCATAGTCGGTCGCAAGGGCGAGGAAGTGCATGTACGATCTCCCTGCCTGTCGGCATCGCTTGTTGCAATGAACCAATGCCGATGCCCCATCATAAGCCCCAGCCTGGATTTCGCCATACCGCGAGTTGTCCCGTAGAAGCCCACCGCAGCCATCTCCGGTCGGTACGGATCTGATCTGGGACGGGCTTTCGTCTGCCGGCCGACTTCGTGCTATGGCCGGTTCGGTCGCGATCTCAAGACAGCGCGTTGAGGAGGGACGGAGATGCAAGCTCCGCTCATAGCTTTGACGGGAGCCTCCGGCTTTATCGGTCGTCACCTTCTCGATGACCTTCGTGCACATGGCTTCCGGGTCCGCGTGCTGCTGCGCCGCCCCATCAATGAGCTTCTGACGGCCGATTCCGCCTTGATCGGCGATCTCGCCCAGCCCGCCAACCTTGCGCGCGCACTGGAAGAGGTCGACGCGATCGTTCACTCGGCTGGGATCGCGCACGCCGCGTCCGGATTACCGGAAGTCGATTACCGCACCATCAACACGGAGGCGACCTTGAGACTGGCGGAAGCCGGAGCGCGGGCAGGAGCACGGCGCTTTGTGTTTCTGTCATCGGTGCGGGCCCAGAGCGGGCCGTCGGCGGAGGGTGTTCTCGACGAAACCCGACCGCCCGAACCCACCGACGCTTATGGCCGCTCCAAGCTTGCGGCCGAAGAGGGGCTTTCGAGCCTCGGTATCGATTTTGTCAGCCTGCGTCCGGTCCTGGTCTATGGGCCCGGCGTGAAAGGGAATATGGCGGCTTTGCTGCGTCTGGCGAAGAGCCCTTATCCGTTGCCGCTTGCGAGCCTCAAGGCGCGACGGTCGCTCCTGGCGGTCGAGAATTTGGCGGAAGCCGTGCGATGCGGCCTCGCCCATCCGAAACCTATCTCGGGCGCCTATCTCGTCGCCGACGACATGCCTTTGACGCTTCCGGACATGCTGCGGGCGATGCGTGTGGGGCTCGACCGGCCGCCTCGGCTCTTGCCGGTTCCTCAAGCTCTCTTCTCTGTCGGGGCGCGGCTCGTTGGACGGGCAGAAATCCTCGAACGGCTTGCCGGCAATCTGGTGGTTGATTGCAGTGCGCTCAAGCGCCTCGGTTGGCGGCCTCGGCTTGCAAGTGTCGAGGGGCTCGCGCGTCTTGCACGTTCAAGCGCTGCGACTGATGCCGCGGGTGACGGAGCGCGTGAAACCTCGGCATGAAGCGCTGGGTTTTCGCCTCGAGGCTCATCCGATCTTTGACCGTCGACGGCAAGCTGAACCTGTGAGGTGAGACCGGCGCCTCCTTCCGCCTGTTCGGTGCTCTCACAAAGTGATGCCACTCTGTCTGGCGGAGCAGAGATCCCGTCAGCTTCGGGCTCCCATCTCCGGCCGGCGCACCGACGCCTGCGCCAGACTCCTTTCCTTGCCGACGACATCTCTGCCTGCGACAATTTCGCCGGGCGGCTTGCCCCCACCATGTAGCCCTGACCTATACCGATGCTGGGAGATCATCCTTTGGGAGCTCAATAGGGCAATCGCCCGAGCGAAAGCTGTCTGACGCTTCGGGTCTCGCGGGATGGTTGAGGAGAGATCTGCAAGTCAGCGGGATAAACATACACAATGGAAGATTTGTCGTCTTTTTTGGCGAGTGTGAGCTCTTTTGTCTGGGGCCCGGTCATGCTCGTCCTGCTTTTGGGAACGGGCCTTTACCTCACGCTTGGCCTCGGCTTTCTGCCGCAAAGGAAGCTTGGTTACGGCTTCCGGCTCGCACTCGGCGGGCGTAAGGCTCAACATGGCGACGAAGGCGAGATCACGCCGTTTCAGGCGCTGACCACCGCACTTTCCGCAACGATCGGTACAGGAAATATCGCTGGCGTCGCGACCGCCATCTTCCTTGGCGGCCCGGGTGCCGTTTTCTGGATGTGGCTGACGGCCCTCGTCGGCATGGCGACCAAATACGCCGAGGCGGTGCTGGCGGTCCGGTATCGCGAAAGCGACGAGAACGGCCGCTTTGTCGGCGGTCCAATGTACTACATCCGCAACGGGCTTGGGCCGCGCTTCGCCTGGCTTGGCTGGCTCTTTGCGTTTTTTGCGACCATTGCCGCCTTTGGCATTGGCAATACGGTGCAGTCGAATTCCGTGGCGCGCGCGCTCGAGGGCACGCTCGGCGTGCCATATGTCGCGACAGGCCTCGTCCTTGCCGTTCTGACCTTTCTCGTCATCATTGGTGGCGTCAAGCGCATCGGCAGTGTGGCGGAGCATCTCGTGCCGCTGATGGCGGTCCTCTATGTCGGCGGTGCACTCATCATTCTGGCGCTCAATATCGCCGACGTGCCGGCCGCGCTTGCGACGATCTTCTCTGATGCGTTCAGCGGGACCGCCGCCGCCGGGGGCTTTGCCGGGGCAGGGGTGCTTGCCGCGATCCGCTTTGGCGTCGCGCGTGGCGTGTTTTCCAACGAAGCAGGTCTCGGTAGCGCGCCGATCGCCCACGCTGCGGCAAAAACCAGCGATCCTGTGCGTCAGGGCAGCATCGCGATGCTCGGCACGTTCATCGATACGATCGTGGTCTGCACCATGACGGCACTCGTCATCATCACGACGGGCGCGTGGACGAGCGGCGAGACGGGTGCTGAACTTTCTGCGCTCGCGTTCGACACCGGAATGGCCGGCGGCAGCTGGATCGTCACCTTCGGGCTCGTGGTCTTCGCCTTCACCACCATCCTCGGCTGGAGCTATTATGGCGAGAGGGCCGCAGAGTTCATCTTCGGATCGAAGGTCATCCTGCCGTTCCGACTTCTCTGGGTGGCGGCGCTCGTCGTCGGGGCTGTCGCGGACCTCGGGCTCATCTGGACCGTGGCCGATATCATGAATGCGTTGATGGCGATCCCGAACCTCATCGCCCTCATTGCGCTCAGCGGCACGGTGTTCGCCATCAGCCGGGCCTACTTCAAGAACGGCCAGAGCTGAGCATCCGCGGAGCCTGGACCTTCTTTTAAATGGAAGGCCGGTTGCAGGTGCTGCAGCCGGCCTTTTCGTTATGGCATCGTGCCCCCGCTCGCCCTGGGCAACGACCTGTGGTTGCCATCACAGAGGCGAGCCATGTAGAATTCGCGCATGCGCAAATTCCTCAAAGTCCTTCACACCTTGGCCTCTTGCGGCCTGATCGGTGGGATCGCCTGTTACATGATCCTGCTCATCTTTGCGCCCCAGGAAACGCCGGCCAATTACGCCGACATGCGCCAGGCGATCGCAGCCATCGCCGATTACGTCCTCATCCCCTCGATGGGTGTCGCCATCGTGTCCGGCCTCCTCTCAATGGCGGTCCATCGGCCTTACCAGGACAAAGGCTGGGCATTGCTCAAGCTCGCAATGGGCATCCTCATGTTCAAAGGCGTGCTGACGGTCGTGGGTGGCAAGGCGGATTATGTGGCTGCGGTCTCACGTCGGGTCGCAAATGGCGAACCGGCGGCCGACGTGCTGCAACAGGCGATCGGGCATGAATGGGGCGCCCTCATCGTGATCATGGCGTTGTCGGTCGCGAACGTCATTCTCGGCATCTGGCGACCAAAGCGCCTGCGTCCGAAATGGGCCAGGTCAGAAGAGCGGCCCCAGACGAGAAGACCCGCTGGCCACGACGCCGTGGGCGAGAGCGAGCACAGCCTGCCGGCGGCATAGAACTGCGGAGACGAGGGCCGCTCGACAGCGAAAACCCGGTGCGGTTCCAACCTCGTACGCGCCAGCCGTACGGCGGCGCGCTGACGACTTCTTGCTGGTATTCTCGGGCTTATGGCGGATGGGGTGGGATTCGAACCCACGGTACGCTCTCACGCACGCCGGTTTTCAAGACCGGTGCCTTCAACCGCTCGGCCACCCATCCGTCACGGGAGACATGGCAGAACCTTGTGAAAAATGCCAGCCCCCGAAGAGGGGTCCAAGGCTGCGGCAAAGATGGCGAAAGCGTGTGGCGGCGAAGCCACAATCTCGGAAAAACGCGCGAAATGCACAGTTGTGGCGACGCGGCCAGGACCGGGAGATTTCGGGGAGTTTCCGTAAGAACATCCGGCAAGGTGTCGCATGATGCAGAGCAGGGGTCGAAGATTTGCCCCAGCTTGGTCACAATTGCTCGCCAGGACCTCGCCGAGGTTAGGGGTTAAGTGCTTCGCCGAGACGGCCGCGTATAAGGCCGCAGGCGGAGAAACGAGGCGTCCGAATGTGTCGGTGAGTTTCGCCGGGCTTCGGAATATCGGGGAAGAACAGGGTGCAGGCAAAAACCCGCCGGCCGCATTTCGTCATCCATTTTGCTTTTGCAGCATCCTGCGCCGTCCTTGCAGGATGTGTGTCCTCGACCCAGGACGGGGCAGGTCTCGCCGACGGCGCCACTAAGACAGCGCAGGTTCAAGGCAGCGAGGCCGATGGCGAATCAAGCGACAATTCGCTGCGGGCCAATGCCCGACGTCATCTTGGAAAAGTCTACGAGGTCGCCGGGCGCCTCTATAAGCCTAAGCACGACGAAGAATATGAGCGCGTCGGCAAGGCATCCTGGTACGGTGACGCTTTCAATGGCCGGATGACGGCCAATGGCGAAATCTTCGACATGAATGGGCTCTCCGCCGCCCATCCGACCTTGCCGTTGCCGAGCTATGTGCGCGTCACCAATCTCGACAATGATCGTTCGCTGCTCGTGCGGGTCAATGATCGCGGCCCGTTTTCTTCCGATCGCGTTATCGACGTATCGAAGCATGCCGCTGAAATGCTGGGCTTCAAGCATATCGGCACCGCGAACGTAAAAGTGGAATATGTCGATGCGGCGCCTCTGAAAGAGGACGATTCGAAGTTCCTGCTTGCCTCTTACGTGGGCCCGGATGTTCCGTCTGGACCGGATCCGGCCGACGCGGCCGCGAATATCATGGTGGCCTATGCCGCCGAAGCGCCGACGACGAGCCCGGCCGAAAGCCAGACCACGGATGTGGGTGTTGCCGTGGACATGAAAGACGTCGCGTCCGGGACCCCGTTCGATCCCTATTCGGCTCTGATGGCCGCAACGCAGATGGCGGAAGCCGATACGTCGTTGCCTCAGGAGGCAAGTTTCGTGCTGCCGCAGGCGCGTCCGGCCGAGGCCGAGATGCGCAATTCGTTCTGGCCGACCGAGGCGGCCGATCAGCGGGTCTACGACGCCTTTTCGGCTTTCGACGAGGTTCTCGCTGGTGCTGGGACGACGCGTTTTACCAGGACGGCCGACGCTTCCGGGCTTGCGACCCGTTGATTCCCCGCTTTAAGCGCGCTTTATGGCGTGGAGGGGCAAAAACGACGTAAGCGAGTATGAAGAGCATCACCTTTCAGGTTCGCCGCATCCGTCTGCTCGCCTGCCTCCTGGGCAGTCTGTTGGCGCTGACGCCGCAGCTCGGGTCGGCGCAGACATTCGATACCCAGGCCCCTTTCGCCATTTTGATGGATTACGACAGCGGCACGGTTCTCCTCGACAAGAACGCCGATGAACCGATGGCGCCGGCTTCCATGGCGAAGCTGATGACGGTCGAGTACATCTTCCACGAGATCAAGGAAGGGCGCCTTTCTCTCGACGACGAATTCGTCATCTCCGAGCATGCCTGGCGCAATGGCGGTGCATCCTCCGGCGGGTCGACGATGTTCGCCAAGCTCGGCTCGCGGGTGCGGCTGGAAGATCTTCTGCGCGGCATCATCATCCAGTCGGGCAACGATGCGGCGATGGCGGTTGCGGAAGGCATCGCCGGCTCCGAGATTGCTTTCTCGGACCTCCTCAACAAGCGGGCACTCGAGATCGGCATGAAGAACTCGACATTCCGCGATGCGACCGGATTGCCCGATCCGGACATGCGGGTGACGGCCCGCGATCTGGCGATTCTCGCCCGCCAGATCATCTCCGAATATCCCGAGCTCTATAAGATGTTTGCTGAGCCGGAATTCACCTGGAACAACATCACTCAGCGCAATCGCAACCCGCTTCTGCGCGAAGGGATCGGAGCGGACGGGCTCAAGACCGGACACACGCAGGAATCGGGCTACGGCCTCGTTGGTTCGGCCGTCGCCAATACCCAGCGTCTGATTGTCGTCGTCAACGGGTTGAAGACCTCGCGCGAACGCGCGAGCGAGGCGCGCAAGCTGCTCGAATGGGGCTTCCGCTCATTCCGCCAGGTGACGGCATTTCAAGCCGACGAGACCGTGGCCGAGGCGAGCGTTTTCGGCGGCGAAAAGGGCCATGTCGAACTCAAGGCCAAAGGGCCCGTGCGCATCCTCGTCGCACGCGCCTCAGATGAGCCTTTGAAGGCTCGTGTTGTCTATCAAGGCCCGCTCGAAGCGCCCGTCCAGGCGGGCATGCGTGTCGGCAGTCTCAAGGTCTGGCAGGGTGATCGCCTGATCCAGGAGACGCCGCTTTATACCGCCGAGGCGGTCGGTCGCGGCAAGCTTCATCAGCGTGCCTTCGATGCTCTCGGCGAGCTTCTTCTCGGATGGCTCTAGATCCGCAGCGAGGCTTCTTCATCACGCTGGAAGGCGGTGAAGGCTCAGGCAAGTCCACCCAGGCGCGCCGTCTCAATGTCCTCTTGCGGCGCATGGGGCGTGATGTCGTTCTGACCCGCGAACCGGGAGGTACAACGCATGGCGAGGCGATTCGCGAGATGCTGCTTTCTGGCCTTATCCGGCCTTTCGGCAGCGAAGCGGAGGCGCTGTTTTTCGCCGTCGCGCGGCGCGAGCATGTCTTGCATCTCATTCGTCCGGCGCTCGAGGAAGGACAAGTCGTCGTCTGCGATCGGTTTGCCGATTCCACCCGCGCCTATCAGGGCGTCGCCGGCGTCCCACAGGAGACGATCCTGCGGCTGGAAGAGATCGCTCTCACCGGCACGCAACCCGACCTGACGCTTATCCTCGACATAGATCCAGCGGTGGGTCTGGCACGTGCCGCAGGGCGAAGTGCGGCCGACCGGTTTGAGGCTGATGAACTTGCGCTCCACGAAGCGAGACGGCACGCGTTCCTCGCCATCGCCAAGGCTGAGCCCGAGCGCTGTGTCGTGATCGATGCTAGCCTGACCGCGGACGAAATCGCAGCTCAGATCGAGGCCGCGGTGGGTGCGCGACTGCCTCGCGCCACCGGGACCAGCTAAATGGCACGTAAGCCGGCCGAGGAGGTGCCGAGCCTCAGCGCACTCGAGGGCGTGCCGCTGCCACAGGCGAATCCTCATCTCTTCGGACAGGAGCACGCCGAGGAACAGATTTTGACAGCCTATCGGGGCAACCGCCTGCCGCATGGGCTGCTTCTGTCGGGACCGGTCGGCGTCGGTAAGGCGACGCTCGCGTTCCGGCTCGCGAAGTTCCTGCTCGCCGAGCCCGATCCTTCCGCGGACAGTGTCAAGAATGCCACTTCGCTCGGGATTGCCCCAAATCATCCGATCCAGCGAAGGGTCGGGGAGGGCGCGCACCCCAACGTTCTGCATCTGCAGCGCCCGTGGGACGAGAAACGTAAGACCTTTCGCACCGTTATTTCGGTCGAGACAATCAGGCGAATCGTGCCGTTCGTCGGCACGACGGCGGGCGAGGGGCTCTGGCGTATCGTTATCGTGGATGGCGCCGAAGAGATGAACCGGAGCGCCGCGAACGCTCTCCTCAAGGCGCTCGAAGAGCCTCCGGCACGAACGATCTTCGTGCTCGTGACGGCGCGTCCGGGGCAGCTTTTGCCGACGATCCGTTCCCGCTGCCGCAGCTTTCACTTCGGTCTTCTCTCTCCGGAGGCGATCGCCAAAGTGTTTGCGGCACTCGAGGTGCCGCAACCGCCGGAAAAAGACCTTCAAACGATCTTGTCGCTCGCCTCAGGAAGCGCAAGGCGAGCGATCGAACTTGCTCGTGGTGACGGCTTGAATCTCTACCGGGCCATCAACCGGGCTTTCGCGAGTGATGATCATGAGGTTCTCACCACCGTCGCCAATCAGGCGGCCGCGGCCCGCGGCGCCGGCTGGGCGGAGTTCTTCGATCTCGTCGGCGGCTATCTCGACCGGCGCATTCGCCAGTTGCCGGAGCCCGAAAAGGGCGTTTCGCCGCCCGAGCTGCCGCTTGCCAGGTGGGCGGAGCTATGGGAAAAGATCCACCGACGCTCGGCGGAGGTGGAAACCTTCAATCTCGACCGCAGGCAGTTCGTGCTCAACGTCTTCGAGGCGGTGGCCGAGGCCGTGCGCCATCCCCACCGCCCTATTTTCATGTGACCGCGGGCACCACCCATGACCGGTAAGCCGACTTTTTACATCACCACGCCCATCTTCTACCCCAACGGTGTGCCGCATATCGGCCACGCCTATACGGCACTTGCGACCGATACGCTGGCGCGCTTTCAGCGTCTCGACGGCAAGGATGTGTTCTTCCTGACCGGCACCGACGAGCACGGGCTGAAGATGCAGCAGACGGCGGCGAAGGAGGGAATTACTCCTGGCGAGCTCGCCGACCGCAATTCGCAGCGTTTTCGCGACATGATGGACGTCCTCAACACGTCGCACGACGATTTCATCCGCACCACCGAGGAGCGCCACCACCGCTCTTGCGAGGCCATCTGGGAGCGAATGAAGGCGGCGGGAGACATCTATCTCGACAAATATTCGGGCTGGTACTCGGTCCGACAGGAAGCCTTCTTCGATGAGAAGGAAACCACCGTCGGCGAGGACGGAGTTCGGCGCGAGCCTCTCGGGTCACCGGTCGAATGGGTGGAGGAGGAAAGCTACTTCTTCCGTCTTTCCGCTTATCAGGAGAAGCTTCTCGCCCATTACGACGCGCATCCGGACTTCATCGGTCCGCAAGAGCGGCGCAACGAAGTCGTCAGTTTCGTGAAGTCGGGCTTGAAGGACCTTTCCATTTCTCGCACGACCTTCGATTGGGGCGTGAAGGTGCCGGACGATCCGCGCCATGTGATGTATGTCTGGGTGGATGCCCTGACGAACTACATCACTGCTGCCGGGTTCCCGGACGAAGAGGCTCCGCGCTGGCGCTACTGGCCGGCCAATATCCACCTGATCGGCAAGGATATCGTGCGGTTTCACGCCGTCTATTGGCCGGCTTTCCTTTTGTCGGCCGGTGTGCCGCTTCCCAGGCGCGTCTTTGCGCATGGCTTCCTGTTCAACAAGGGAGAGAAGATGTCGAAGTCGGTCGGCAATGTCGTCGATCCATTCGCCATCGTCGAGCATTACGGCCTCGATGCCGTCCGCTACTTCTTCATGCGGGAGGTCTCGTTCGGTCAGGACGGTTCCTACAGCCACGACGCCATTGCGGGCCGCATCAACGCCGATCTCGCCAACGATCTCGGCAATCTCGCTCAGCGCTCGCTTTCCATGGTCGGCAAGCATTGCGGCGCAAGCGTGCCTGAGCCTGGCGCCTTCTCGGAGGCTGACAACGAGATGCTGCAGGCTGCCGACGCTCTCTTGGAGCGCTGCCGCGAGGCCATGAACGAGCAGGCTATCCATCAGGCGCTTACGGCCATCTGGCAGGTCGTGGGCGATGCGAACCGCTATTTTGCCGGCCAGGAACCGTGGGCTCTGCGCAAGAGCGATCCCGCGCGCATGGCGACGGTCCTCTATGTGACTGCAGAGGTGGTGCGTCAGGTCGGGATCCTGATCCAGCCGGTCATGCCGGGCTCGGCGGGTAAACTGCTCGACCTTCTGGGTGTGGCTGAAGAGAACCGCACATTCGAATTCCTCGGGCAAACGGGGCGTCTCGTCCCTGGAACGACTTTGCCGCCGCCGTCGGCAGTCTTCCCGCGTTATGTCGAGAGCGAGGTTCCGGCGGGGGCGGACTGATGCTTGTCGACAGCCATTGCCATTTGGATTTCCCCGATTTCGAGTCGGAACGCGACGCGGTCGTGGAACGGGCGCGGGCGGCCGGCATCGTCCGTATGGTGACGATCTCGACGCGGGTCTCCGAGTTCGACAAGATTCGGAGCATCGCCGAAGCCTACGACGACATCTATTGCTCGGTCGGCACGCATCCGCACAATGCCGATGAAGAGCCGGACGTGACGACGGAGGACCTGGTCGCTCTGGCGGCGCATCCGAAAGTCGTCGGCATCGGCGAAGCCGGGCTCGACTATTTCTACGACAACGCCTCGCGCGAGGGTCAGGCCGCGGGCCTTCGCCGACACATCGGTGCTGCGCGTGAAACCGGTCTGCCGCTCATCATTCATTCGCGGGATGCCGACGACGATATGGCGGCGATTTTGAAGGACGAGATGGGGAAGGGGGCTTTCCCGGCTCTCCTCCATTGCTTTTCCTCCGGACGGGCTCTCGCCGAAACCGGCATCGAGCTCGGCCTTTATGTTTCTTTCTCGGGTATCCTGACTTTCAAGAAATCGACGGAAATACGTGAAATCGCACGCGATTTGCCGGCTGACCGCCTGCTTGTCGAAACCGATTCTCCGTATCTCGCGCCGATGCCTTATCGCGGCAAACGCAACGAACCGTCCTTTGTCGCCCACACGGCTTCGGTGCTGGCGGAATGTCGTGGGGTCTCGGTTGAGGAAATCGGTGAGCTCACGAGCGACAACTTCTTCCGTCTTTTCGGCAAAGTTCCGCGGCCCTGACAGTGACGGACGTTCTGCGTATCACCATTCTCGGCTGTGGCTCGTCGCCCGGCGTTCCGCGCATCGGCGGCGATTGGGGGGCGTGCGATCCGAGCGAGCCGAAGAATCGCCGGCGCCGCTGCTCGGTTCTGGTGGAGCGCATCGCCGCGTCGGGAGACAGGACGCAGGTCTTGATCGACACGTCGCCGGATCTCCGCGAACAGGCGCTATCGGCCGATCTTCAGCGCATCGACGGCGTGCTCTACACGCATCCGCACGCCGACCACATCCACGGTATCGACGATCTCCGCGGTTTCGTGATGATGATGAAGGCCCGTGTCGACATCTACGCCGATCGACCGACAATGGATCGTCTGGAAGAAGGCTTCGGTTATTGCCTGAAGACGCCGGCGGGCAGCGATTACCCGCCGATCGTCAACGCGCATGTGATCGAGGCCGGGACGTCCGTTACGATCGACGGGCCCGGCGGGCCGATTCATGCACTGCCTTTCGCTCAGCAACACGGCTCCATTCCCTCGCTCGGCTACCGGATCGGCGACTTTGCCTACTCGCCAGATGTGAACCGGCTGACACCTGAAGCCATGGCCACGATCGACGGCGCGGAGCTCTGGATCGTGGACGCGCTGCGCTACAAGCCGCATCCGTCGCATTTCTCTGTCGAGGAGGCGCTCCATTGCATTGAGGTGCTGCGTCCCCGTCGCGCGCTCCTCACACACATGCATGTCGACCTCGACTACAATACGTTGCGGGAAAAGCTGCCTGAAGGCGTCGAGCCTGCCTTTGACGGCCTGGCCGTCGAGTTGCCCTGGGTTGAGCTCCCGTCACGCTAAGCGAGCTGAACCTCATGTCGTGCGACGGATTGCGGACGGGCAGACCTTGCAGGCATTGGCGCGGGCATCGTCGAAGGCGTGGCTGGATCGCGCTTTCGGCTGCGATAAGTTCGGGCGAACAACACACATAAAGGGCTGCCATGACCAGGCGTAAAGACAGGAGTTTTGCCGTCATCGGCCTCGGCACATTCGGCAGCACCGTCGCATCTGAACTCGCCCGCTTCGGCAACCATGTTCTCGGTATAGATATCGATGAGCGCAACGTCGCGCGCCTCGCGGACGATATTGCCGAAGCGATCATCGCCGATGGCAGCGACGAGGACGCTCTGCGCGAGGCTGGCGTGGGAGCCTGCGATGTCGCCGTCGTGGCGATCGGAGAGGACCTCGAGGCGAATGTCCTGTGCACGATGAACGTGAAGCTGCTCGGCGTACCGACCGTATGGGTCAAGGCGACGAGCCGGACGCATCACCGCATTCTGGCGAAACTGGGTGTCGACCGGGTCATTCAGGCGGAACGCGAGGTCGGTCAGCATATCGCCCAGATGCTCTACAATCCGCTGGTGCGTGATTATGTGAGCCTCGGGAACGGCTTCCACATCATCGATCTGCGCGTGCCGGAGGAGCTCGATCAGACATCGATCGGTGAGCTGAAGCTTGGTGAGAAGTTCGAGGTTCGGTGCCTCGGTTTGATGCGCGAGAGCGATTACATTTCCTGCACCGGAGCCGACACGCTCCTTGAGACGGACGACAAGCTGCTTCTCCTTGGACGGCGAGAAAATCTCAGATCACTCGGCGACAGCCTTCGATTCGCGTGATGGTCTTTCCGCTTTCGCCGCGCTTCTGGCGTCGCACGGTCGATCTTCCGCCGCCAGCGGTCCTTTCCCTTCTCTATGCGGGGCTCGTTATCGTCGGCACGCTCGCTCTGAAGCTGCCATGGGCGGCGAGGGACGTGCCTGCCACCTGGTCCGAGGCGCTCTTCACCGCGACTTCCGCCGTGACCGTGACGGGTCTTTCCGTCGTCGATACCGGCAGCCATTTCACCTTTTTCGGCCAGCTCGTCGTGCTTGTCCTGATCCAGCTCGGCGGGCTTGGTCTCATGACCTTTGCCGTCCTCGTGCTGACCATGCTCGGCCTGCCCGTTGGCGTTTCCCAGCGCGTCTTCTTGCGCGAAGAGCTCAACCAGACGTCTTTCGCTGATCTTTTGCGCCTGGTGCGCCAAATCCTGCGTGTGGTGGTCGTCTGTGAGGTCGCCGGCATCGGCCTTCTGGCGTTCGTCTTCGTGCCGGATTTCGGGCCTTGGGAGGGGTTATGGCAGGCGATCTTCCATGCCGTTTCCGCTTTCAACAATGCCGGATTTTCGCTCTTTGCCGACAATCTCAGCGGCTATGTCTTCGATCCGATCATCAACCTCGTCGTCCCGGCGCTCTTCGTCATCGGTGGGATCGGCTTTATCGTGACCTCCGACATCATGCAGAAGCGCCAGTGGCGACGCTACACGCTGCATACGAAACTGATGCTCGTCGTCACGCTCGCGCTGATCGTGTGGTCAGTTGTGGGATTTGCCGCGCTGGAATGGAACAATCCAGCGACGCTTGGCCAGTATCATTCGATCGCGGAGAAGCTGACGGCGAGCTGGTTTCAGGGGCTGACGACGCGCACGGCTGGCTTCAACACGCTCGACATGTCGGGCATTCACGACGCGACGGCGCTGATGTTCATGTCCTTGATGTTCATCGGCGGCGGCAGCACGTCGACGGCAGGCGGCATCAAAGTCACGACCTTCGTCGTGCTGATGCTCGCCACGATCGCGTTTTTCCGGCAGCGGCCGAATCTGCATGCCTTCGGCCGGAGCCTCGGGCGCGAAGAGGTCATGAAGGTGCTGGCGCTCAGCATCGTGAGCGTCATGGTGGTGATGGGCGCAATCTTCACGATTTCGCTGTCGCATGACGGCGACTTCCTCGATCTCACATTCGAGGTCACTTCGGCGTTCGGTACGGTGGGGTTGTCGCGTGGCGCCACGACCGAGCTTGATACGCTCGGGCGGTGCGTGATTATCCTCGTCATGTTCATCGGCCGTGTCGGGCCGCTGACGCTGGGCTTCTTTCTCGCGACGAAAGTGCCGCCACGCATCCGCTATCCGGCAAGCCGGATCTATCTTGGCTGAGAGCGAGACCGAGAAGCGTCGCCTAGGCCATTCGGGTCGCTCTTGCAGGCTGGCTGCAGTTTCGGCTGGCCATGTCGCATTCGCGCAGTGGCAGATTTCTAGACAATCTGGCTATCTCATATGTTCCATAATGCATCTTATGCGAATCACGGTATTGCGCTGAGGCGCGTTCAGTCTGCTCTTCCCCTTGGCGCGCAGCCTGCGTAGCGCTAAGGCACTCCCCATGTCAGACCAGCGCCCCATCGATCGTCTCATCTCCGTTATGGCCAACCTGCGTGACCCTGAACGCGGCTGTCCGTGGGATGTGAAGCAGGATTTCTCATCCATCGCGCCCTACACGATCGAGGAAGCCTATGAAGTTGCCGACGCGATCGAGCGTGCCGATCTCGAAGATCTGCGCGAGGAGCTCGGTGATCTCCTCTTGCAGGTCGTGTTCCACGCCCGCATGGCCGAGGAAGCCGGCGCCTTCGCCTTCGACGACGTCGCCGATGCGATCGTGGACAAGATGGTCCGACGCCACCCGCATGTCTTCGGCGATGGCACGGCCGCCGACCCGGCCGCGGTTAAAGTCCGCTGGGATGAGATCAAGGCTGAGGAAAAAGCCCGGCGCCGCGAAAAGCGGCTGCGTCAGGGTCTTCCCGCCGATCCCGGGCTCTTGGCGGACGTGCCGCGCAGTTTTCCCGGTCTTCTGCAGGCGTTCAAGATGCAGGAGAAAGCCGCGAAGGTCGGTTTTGACTGGCCTGATGTTTCGGGCGCTGTCGACAAGCTCAAGGAAGAGATCGTAGAGGTCGAGGCGGAAATCGCCGCTGATGATCGCGAGCGGCTGGCCGGCGAGATCGGCGACGCCTTGTTCGCTATGGTTAACGTCGCTCGCAAAAGCGGAATCGACCCCGACGCCGCGTTGCGGCGCACGAACGAAAAATTCCGCCGTCGTTTCGAAGCTGTCGAACACGGGCTGTCGGAGGGCGGCCGATCCATGAAAGACGCCACGCTCGATGAGATGGAAGCGCTGTGGCAGGCCGCGAAATCGCGCGAAGGCGCGCTCGGATCCGACTAAGCGGTCTGTGCTTCCTTCGGCACGTTGAGCGTCACGCCGTCGCCTCGCGCACGTTCCTGCAGCTTCTGAAGACGCCCGCTCGGCAGACGCACAACGAGGCGCGTTTCGCCTGTCTTGGGGTCGTCGGAACGTGAAAGAACTTCGCCGTTGTCATAGAGCCAGGCGGCTTCGCCCGACCGGGCGGCCTGGAAAACCACCTCAACGACGGCGCGTTCCTTAAACAGGCGCTCTTCCAGCACATGGAGGAGATCGGACAACCCCTCGCCCGTCAGCGCTGAAACAACGACCTTGTCCGTCGCTCCGGCCGCCTTGCGCCTGAGCGCCTCGGCGACATCGGCGTCGAGAAGATCGATCTTGTTCCAGACCTCCACGAGACGCGGGTCGGACCCCGCTTCGATCCCAAGCTCGGACAGCACCTCGTTGACGTCTTCCGCCTCCGCCTGAGCATCCGGCGATGCGATGTCTCTGACATGAACGATGAGGTCGGCGTCGAGGACCTCTTCGAGCGTCGCTCGAAACGCTTCCACGAGGGACGTCGGCAGATGCGAGATGAAGCCGACCGTGTCGGAGATGATCAGTGTTTCGCCATGCGGCAGGCCGACCCGCCGCATTGTCGGATCAAGCGTGGCAAAAAGCTGATCTTCGGCGTGGACCGCGGCACCCGTCAGATGATTGAAGAGCGTCGACTTGCCGGCATTGGTGTAGCCGACAAGCGCTGCGACCGGATAAGGCACCCGCTGGCGCTTGGCACGGTGAACGCTGCGCGTATTGCGGACGCTCTCCAGCTGTTTCTCGATACGTCGAATGCGGTCCTGGATCTGGCGTCGGTCGGCCTCGATCTGCGTCTCTCCGGGTCCGCCGAGGAAGCCAAAACCGCCGCGCTGACGCTCAAGGTGCGTCCATGAACGAACGAGCCGGCTCTTCTGGTAATTGAGGTGGGCCAATTCCACCTGCAGCGTGCCTTCCTTGGTGTGAGCACGCTCACCGAAGATTTCGAGAATGAGGCCGGTTCTGTCGAGGATCTTGACGTTCCACGCCCGCTCCAGATTGCGCTGCTGGATGGGTGTGATCGGATGATCGATGATGACGAGGCCCGTCGCCAGCGTCCGCACGAGAACGGACAATTCCTCGACCTTGCCCGGGCCGAACAGTGTCGCCGGCGTCGCTTTTCGTAGAGGGACGGCAAGGGCCTCGGCAACGTCGAGCTTGATTGCTTCGGCCAGGCCGATCGCTTCCGCCCGGCGCGCCTCCGGTGGCCGTTGCTGGGTCGCCTCATCTTCACGCCCGCGCATCTCCGGTAAAAGTATGAGCGCCCGAGACATGTCGGGCGCATCATCTGGTCCGGTTTCCAGGTCGAGCGTGTTGCGGTCTTTGGGTTGCAAACAGCCTATCCGTTGTCGTCTTCAGGTTCGAACAACTGCACCGGCTGATTGGGCATCACCGTGGAAATCGCATGCTTGTAGACAAGCTGCGAATGCCCATCACGCCTTAGAAGCAAGCAAAAATTGTCGAACCACGTGACAATTCCCTGCAGCTTGACACCGTTGATGAGAAAAACTGTGAGCGGAGTTTTTGCCTTACGGACGTGGTTCAGAAATGTATCTTGCAAGTTTTGGTTTTTGTCGCCCATTGTCTCCGTCGACCTTTATTGTTGTTGCGCCGCGCGAAACAGATTGCCTGTTTCGCTTCGGCCTGTCACCCCTCAACAAGACCTACCCAGATATAGGTAGCGTCTAGTGCGCTTCCAGTTGCGCCACCTCATGAAAACGCTGTCGGAGAGCCGTCGCAATGGAGCCGGGGCGACCATTGGCCACGCTCTGCCCGTCGATCGCCACGATCGGCATGACGAGGGTCGTCGCTGCCGTCATGAACGCTTCGCGGGCACCCTTGGCTTCTTCTGGGGTGAATTTTCTTTCTTCAAGCTTCAGCCCGTCGCGTCGGGCAACCTCTTCCACCGTCTGCCGCGTCACTCCCGGCAAGATTCCCGTGCCGTTCGGACGGGTGACGAGCGCACCGTCCTGCGTGACGATCCAGGCCGTCGTCGAGGATCCCTCGGTGACGTAGCCCTCTCCGTCCACGAACCAGGCTTCTTTGGCGCCGGCCTCTTTGGCTTTCTGCTTCGCCATCGCATTCGGCAGGAGGCCTACGGTCTTGATGTCGACGCGTTCCCAGCGATTGTCCGGCGTCGTGATGACGGCAACCCCCTCCTCGGCCTGTTTGTCGGCCTTGCTGCGGTCAAACGCTTTGGCCGTGATGACCACGGCCGGGCGCGTGCTCGCTGGCGGGAAGATATGTTCGCGCGGAGCCACGCCGCGCGTGATCTGCAGATAGACCATGCCTTCAGTCACGCGGTTGCGGCGCACGGTTTCGCGCATCACCGCCGTCAGTGCGGCCCTTGTCATGGGCATGGCGATCGACAATTCACGCAACGAGCGCTCCAGACGATCGAGATGGCCTTTCATATCGACGAGACGGCCATGCCAGATCTCACAGACCTCGTAGACGCCGTCGGCGAATTGGTATCCGCGATCCTCCACATGCACCATCGCATGGGCGTGCGGGACATACCGGCCGTTGACATAGGCCACTCTCGACATCGGAAAACTCCTCCACAACGCAGGATTCGTGCGCGCGATTTACGCAACGGCACTAAGCAAGATTAAGGCCGCACGACAAGGCATGTGCCCTTTGACGCGCAGGTGCCGGCTATGCGCAATCAGAAATACTCGAGGCTCACCCGCGCCATTTGCTCGACGCGATGCACCTGGTTGGCAATCGCAAAGATGACGAGGCGGTCGCCCTTGCGGATCTGGCTTGCGCCGGTTGGCACGATGACCTCGCCGGCATGTAGAATGGCACCGATCCGGATACCGCCTGGCAGATCGAGCTCGCGCAAAGGGCGGCCGACAAGCGGCGATGTCTCCAGCGCTTCCGCCTCGATCACTTCGGCCGCGCCGTTCTGGATCGTGTGGACGTTGCGGATACGGCCGCGGCGGACATGCTGCAGGATGCGGGAAATCGTGACGGCGCGGGGGTCGACGAAAGCATCGATGCCGATTGTGCGCACCAATGGCGGAAAAGCGGAATCGTTGAGGAGGCTCATCGCCCGTCGGCAGCCAAGCTTCTTCGCCATGACGCAAGAAAGGATGTTGACCTTGTCGTCGTTGGTGAGGGCGAGCATCGTGTCGGCCTCAGCGATGTCGGCCTCTTTCAGAATGACGTCGTCCATCGCCGAGCCGTGCAGCACGACCGTGCGGTCGAGCGCCTCGGCGATCTCGACCGCGCGATCGCGGTCCATTTCGATCACCTTGATCTTGGCGCGCGGATTGCGCTTCTC
This sequence comes from Rhodopseudomonas julia, assembly GCF_030813515.1. NCBI lineage: Bacteria > Pseudomonadati > Pseudomonadota > Alphaproteobacteria > Hyphomicrobiales > Nitrobacteraceae > Rhodopseudomonas > Rhodopseudomonas julia. The sequence goes on from NZ_JAUSUK010000002.1 coordinate 1,243,843, forward strand.
CAGATGGTGCGCGACGTAATGGCCGATATTGCCGCCGCCGCCGATGACGACGCGCGAGCCGAGCGTCTCCTGCTTGCCGAAAATCGTGAGGGTGCGCTTCACCCTGCCCGTGTCGGTCATCACGTAGACGAGGTCTCCTGCCATCATCTGATCGGCCGAGCGGGGCACGAACAGGTTTCCGTTGCGAAAGACGCCCACGACGATGGCATTGAGATCGGGAAAGAGCTCGGTCAGCTGACGAAGAGGCGTGTCGATGACCGGGCAGTTCTCGTCGCAGACGATGCCGAGGACCGTCACCTTGTCATCGGCAAACGGGATGGTCTCGACGGCACCCGGCTGCGCCAGGCGGCGGAGCACCATCTCGCCCACTTCGACCTCGGGTGAAATGATCACGTCGATCGGCAGATGATCGCGTGAGAAGAGGTTGCTCCAGTGCTTGGCGAGATAGGTCTGGGAGCGGATGCGGGCGATCTTGGTCGGCAGATTGAACAACGAATGGGCAACCTGACAGGCGACCATGTTGACTTCGTCGTACAAGGTGACGGCGATCAGCATGTCGGCCTCGTCGGCGCCTGCACGCGCCAGAACGTCCGGATGAGATCCGTGGCCGACGAAGCCGCGCACGTCGAGCGTGTCGCGAATGGCATTCACAAGATGCGGCGAACGATCGATCACCGTGACATCGTTGTTCTCCGTCGCCAGTTTCTCCGCGATGCCGTAGCCGACCTGACCAGCACCGCAAATGATGACGCGCATGAAATGTCCTTTTTTGCGAGAGTCCTTGGAGACCCTGAGGCTCTATACCCCGAGGCTCTTCAGCTTGCGATGCAGTGCCGAGCGCTCCATGCCAACAAATTCGGCCGTGCGCGAGATATTGCCGCCGAAACGGTTGATCTGCGCCGAAAGATATTCTCGCTCGAACACCTCACGCGCTTCCCGCAAAGGCAGCGACATGATGTGGGCCGATCCATCGGCGGGGCTCGCAGGCAGGATCTCGCCAATCTCCGGAGGCAGCATGGCGGCCGTCACCATCGCTTCCGCATCTCCCTGGGTCAGGATCATCAACCGTTCGACGTTGTTGCGCAGCTGACGGATGTTTCCCGGCCAGTCGTGCGCCTGGAGCACGGCCATCGCATCGTCGGCGATGCGTCTTGTCGGCAGGCCGGCTGTCTGGGCGATCTGCGCCATGAAATAGTCGACGAGCTCCGGGACGTCTTCGCGCCGCTCCGCCAGTGACGGAACGCGGATCGGAACGACGCTCAGGCGATGGAAAAGGTCTTCGCGAAACCGCCCCTCTTTGATCTCCGCTTCGAGATCGCGGGCGGTGGAGGAGAGGATTCGGACATCGACCTTGACCTTCTTGCTGCCCCCAACCCGCTCGAACGTCTGCTCGACGAGAACACGCAGGATCTTGTTCTGCGTCTCGCGCGGCATGTCGGCGACTTCCTCCAGATAGAGAATGCCGCCATGGGCCTCTTCGAGCGCGCCGACGCGACGATGTTCGCCCTCGATGGCTTCCGTGCCGAAGAGCGCGATTTCCATGTTCTCAGGTGTGATGGCAGCCGAGCTCAAGACGACAAACGGGCCGTTGGCGCGCCGAGAGGCGGCGTGGATGGCGCGCGCCACGCGTTCCTTTCCCGCTCCGGAAGCCCCAAAAATCATCACGCGGCTGTTCGTGGGCGCGACACGTTCGATCGTCTGTCGCAGATGGTGCATGACGGAAGAGGAGCCGACGAGGTCGTTGGTGACACCTGAGCGCTGCTTCAGCTCGGCCACCTCCTTCTTCAACCGCGACGCTTCCAAGGCACGCTGCGCCACGAGCACGAGGCGGTCCGCCTTGAACGGCTTTTCGATATAGTCGTAGGCGCCGCGCTTGATGGCCGAGACGGCCGTCTCGATGTTGCCGTGACCGGAAATGATCACCACCGGCAATGCCGGATGCTCGGTGTGGATGGCATCGAGAAGCGCCAGACCATCGAGCCGGCTTCCCTGCAGCCAGATGTCGAGAAAGATGAGGCCGGGCCTGCGTTCCGCGATTGCTTCAAGTGCTGCGTCGCTGTTGGCGGCGGTGCGTGTTCCGTGGCCTTCGTCTTCAAGAATGCCGGCGACGAGTTCGCGGATATCGGCTTCATCATCGACGACAAGGATGTCGGTAGCCATCACTTGCTCTCCTGTTCGGCGCGTTCCGTAGGCAACGTGTCTGCCTCGGTCGCGGCCGGATGGTTGCTATGGGGGAAGTTCATTCGAACGCAGGCGCCGCGTGCATCCACGCCGGCTGCTCGTGCATCGAGAAGTTCAATGGAGCCTCCGTGTTCCTCCATTACCTTGCGTACGATCGCAAGGCCGAGGCCCGTGCCTTTCTGGCGCGTGGTCATGTAGGGTTCGAGAAGCTTCTCGCGACCCTCCTGTGGCAGACCCTTGCCGTTGTCGATCACATCGACGATGGCGTGATCGACATCGTCGCGCACGCGCACGCGGATTTCGCCGCTCACGTGTTCATCCTCCGGAACGGCCTCGATCGCCTCTGTGGCGTTCTTGACGATATTGGTGAGCGCCTGCGTGACCAGGCGATGATCGACCGGCGCCTCGACGGGCGTTTCCGGCAGATCGAGTGCAAAGCTGATGTTCGGATTGCCGACTTCCTGAAGGAAGACCGCTTCGCGGATGAGTTCGCGCAGATCGCGCGCTTCCATGACCGGCTTCGGCATCCGCGCAAAGGCAGAAAACTCGTCCACCATGCGTCGGATATCTCCGACCTGGCGAATGATCGTCTCCGTGCACTGATCGAAGACGACGCGATCTTTCTCTTCGTCGATCCTCGGTCCGAAGCGGCGCCGGATGCGCTCGGCGGAAAGCTGGATCGGGGTCAGCGGGTTCTTGATCTCATGGGCGATGCGGCGGGCAACGTCGGCCCAGGCAGACCGACGCTGCGCGGCGACGAGGTCGGTAATGTCGTCGAGCGTGACGACGAAACCGTCGTGTGAGCTGTCGTCGGACTGCTCGATCGTCACCTGCACATTGAGCGTGCGCGGTTCGCCATCGCGCGCAATGATGATCTGATCGCGTGCAGAACCACGACCGCGGTTGGCGACCTCGTCGAGAACCTCCTGCAATTCCGGTAGAATCTCGTTGACGTGACGGCCGACGATACCGGTCTCTTCTTCGCCGATCGCTTCGAGCGCCGGATGATTGGCGAGTGTCACGATACGGTCTGCGTTGAGACCGATGACGCCCGCCGAGACGCCCGACAGCACGGCCTCGGTGAAGCGGCGCCGCTCGTCGAGCTGGCTGTTGGCGGCAAGCAGCGCATTGCGCTGTGATCGCAGCTGGCCCGCCATTCGGTTGAAGGTTGCGGACAGAATGCCGAGGTCGCCGGCCTTCTCCTGTACCGGCACGCTGACGTCGAGATTGCCGCCCGAAATCTTACTGGCGGCGCCGATCAGATGTCGGATTGGCGCGACGAGCCCGTTGGCAAAGCCGAGACCGATCCAGATGGCGGACAAAAGCACCACCAACGCCATGCCGACGAAAAGAATGGCAAAGGCGATCTGCACCCCGAAGCGGTTTTCCTGCAATTGGCCGTATTCGGCGGCGCTCTCCTCCGTGAGCCGGACTTGTCGGGTCACCTTGGGGTCGAGCGGGCGCGCCAGATAGAGATAGACGTCATCGAGGCTGGTGATCTTCAACACACCGCCGACGAGATTGGTGGTGCCCGGCGCGATCAAGGCCGGGCGGCCTTCATCGGCATCTTCGAAGACCTGCTGCGGCGGCGGCGGGACCTTGAGGTTCGTGGAGGTCTTGCCCTCCACGATCACGGATCTGTCGCGCCGGATGAGTGCGATTGCAGACAGGCCGCGCAGCTGTGCCTGATTGGAAAGATAGGCGGCAATCGCCTTTTTGTTGAGCTCCAGATCCGGCGCGACGCGGTTGAACTCGCTTGCGATCGCCAGAAGATCGATCGCGAGGATGCGGCTGTGCTCCTGCACGTAGGCCTGAGCCACTTCCCGCGAATTCTCGATGATCGCTTCAGTGCGCTCGGCGAACCAGCGATCGAGGCCCTTGTTGAGAGTGATGGAGGCGATCCCGGCAGTCAGGATCGCCGGCAGAGCCGCGATGATCGAAAACAGCGCGACGATACGCACATGCAGCCGAGCGGCTGCACGTCCGTGTCTGCGCGCGATCCAAAGCCCGGTTGCCTCGAACGCCACCGTCCCGATCAGGAAAAGCACGACGATGCCGTTCAAGAGGCCCGCCGCACGCACGACCGCGGGCGTCGGCTCGATGCTGGTTTGTCCGGTCAGGATCAGAAACGTTCCGATGGCGCTCGAAAGCGCCAGCAGAACCGCGAGCAGGCCGACCATGCGCGCGATGCGGTTGCGTTCGCCAAAGCCCGGACGGATGCGTTCGGGTGGCAGATCAGGGCTAGTGGCGACGGACATGGATCCTACGGTCGATCGGAGTGATCGCTCATGCGTGGGCACAGAACGTGGCTAATATGTCACAAAAACGGCGCCCGCACAGTGCACGAGCCCCTTTTATCTCGGACCGCGCACAACCAGTATCTGTAGATCACGAATTTTCTTGCGCAGCGTGTTGCGATTGAGCCCCAAAAGCTCGGCGGCACGTATCTGATTGCCGTTCGTGGCGCCCAAAGCCGCGCCGATCAACGGAACCTCGATCTCGCGCAGCACGCGGTGGTAAAGGCCAGGCGGCGGCAAGGCATCACCGAACTCATTGAAAAGATTCGTCATGTGCCGCGCGACGGAATTCGAAAGGCTCTCTTCCTCCGCCGGGCGCGTGGATTCCTCCACATCTCCGATCGGATCGAGTTCGTGACGAATCAAGTCCGCGGTGATCGTCTCCTGCGGATAGAGCGCGGTCAGGCGCCTGATGAGGTTTTCGAGTTCCCGCACATTGCCCGGCCAGCGGTGGCGCTTCAGCACATCGAGTGCTTCATTTTCCATCGTCTTGACGGGCAGGCCTTCGCGCTCCGCCTGGACAAGGAAGTGGCGAACGAGATCCGGAATGTCGTCGGTGCGCTCGCGCAATGGCGGAAGACGGATCGGCACGACGTTGAGGCGGAAGAAGAGATCTTCGCGGAACAGTCCCTGACGAATGAGGTTCTTCAGATCCTTGTTCGTTGCGGCGACGATCCGGACATCGGTGCGGATCGGTGTGCGGCCGCCGACGGTCGTGTACTCGCCTTGCTGCAGAACCCGTAGCAATCGTGTCTGTGCGTCCATCGGCATGTCGCCGATTTCATCGAGGAAGAGCGTGCCGCCCTCCGCCTGCTCAAAGCGGCCGGCGGAGCGATGTTGAGCGCCAGTGAAGGCGCCGCGTTCATGGCCAAAGAGCTCAGATTCGATGAGCTCTCTCGGGATTGCGGCCATATTGACGGCGACGAATGGTCCCTTCCGACGCTTGCCGTAATCGTGGAGCGCACGGGCCACCAGCTCCTTGCCGGTGCCGGATTCACCGAAAATGGTGACGGTCAGGTCCGTCTGCATCAACCTGGCAAGAACGCGGTAGATGTCCTGCATCGCGGGCGAGCGGCCGACGAGCGGAATGGCTTCATCTTGCTGATCGTGATCGGCGATCACTTTCGAGCGCGGTTCCGACAACGCCCGCCCGATCGTCGCAATAAGCTCCTTCAGGTCGAAGGGTTTCGGCAGATAATCATAAGCCCCCCTCTCCGACGCCTTGATCGCGGTCATGAAGGTATTTTGTGCGCTCATGACGATGATCGGGAGCTCGGGCCGGATCCGCTTGATGCGCGGCAGGAGCTCGAATGCGTTCTCGTCCGGCATGACGATGTCGGTGACGACGAGATCGCCCTCGCCTTCCGCCACCCAGCGCCACAGCGTGGCCGCGTTCGATGTCAGTCGGACATTGTATCCGGCGCGCGACAGCGCCTGGTTCAAGACTGTTCGGATCGCCGTATCGTCGTCGGCGACGAGAATCGTGCTCTGACTCACGAGGTTCCATCCTCCTTCAGGTCGAGCTCGTCCGACGTCTGTTCGAGCGTCGGCATAAGAATGCGGAAAAGCGTGCGGCGGGGCTGGGATTCGCACTCGATGATGCCTCCGTGATCGCCGATGATCTTGGCTACGAGCGCCAATCCAAGACCCGTGCCATTCGCCTTTGAGGTGACAAACGGGTCAAAGAGATGAGGCAGTACGTCGTCGGGCACGCCCGGTCCATTGTCGATGACGGTGAATTCTAGCGGCAGGCTGACACGGCTTTGCGTCCCGGGGACCGACAGACGAATCCCAGGCCGGTAGGCCGTTCGGAACGTTATCTCCGAATCTTTTTGATCTGCAAGAGCTTCGGCCGCATTCTTCACTAGATTTATGAAGACCTGCAGAAGCTGGTCGCGGTTCGCCAGGACCGGCGGCAGCGATGGATCGTATTCTTCGGTGATGCGGATGCCGCGCGCAAAGCCGGAGGTGGCAAGCGTCTTCACGCGCTCCAGAACGCGGTGAATGTTGACCGGCTCGCGCTCGATCGGGCGGGCGTCGGTGAAGGTTTCCATCCGATCGACCAAGCCTGCGATGCGGTCCGTTTCATCGCAGATGAGACGGGTCAGCGGGCGATCTTCGGGGCTTGCAGACGCTTCGAGGAGCTGGGCGGCGCCACGGATGCCGGAAAGTGGGTTCTTGATCTCGTGCGCCAGCATTGCGGCGAGGCCGGTCACGGTGCGCGCGGCCCCGCGATAGGTGAGCTGTCGATCGATCTTTTCCGTCACCGAACGCGGAAGCAGGAGGACCGATACACAGGAATCCGTCATGGAGACCGGCGTTGCGTAGATATCGACGAGCTTGTCGGAGCCGATGCGCGGCGAACTCATGTCGACGCGGTACTCGGCGATCGCAGCCCCGCGCGCACGCACCTGGTCGAGCAAGGGAAACAGAGGGCTGCCGAAAGGCACGAGGCGTTCGAGGCCGTCGCGATGCATGACGGTGGAGCTTGCGCCGAAAAAACTCTCCGCTGCCTGGTTGGCGTTCAAAATGGTGTTGTCTGCATCGACCACGAAAATCGGATGCGGCAAGGCGTTGAGGATGGCGAGCGCCGGCACGCCCTCTTCTTCGTAGGGCTTCATCAGGCGGCCTCGCGCAAGGAGGCGGCATCCGCTCCAAGATCAGGCAAGAGGGCTGCCAGTTCCGTTTTGACGCGCTGTGGCTCTGTTTCGCGTAGAAGCTTCCCGCGAGCAGCTTGTGCCTGTGCGTCCATCGCAAAATCGTCGAGGTACCAGGCAAGATGTTTTCTGGCGATGCGAACGCCTGGAACCGGCCCATAGTGAGCCAGGATCATATCGTAATGCTCCATAATGAGGTCCGCACGCTCTCTCCCGGTCGGATCGGGTCGTGGGATTTTGCCTTTAAGGACGTCGCCCGTCTGACCGACGATCCAAGGACGCCCGTAAGCGCCGCGGCCGATCATGACCCCCGCCGCACCCGAGCGTTGCAGCATTTTCGGCGCATCTTCGGGCCGCGTAAGGTCGCCATTGGCGATGACCGGAATTCTCACCGCTCGGACAACCGGCCGGATGGCGTCCCAATCGGCCGCGCCCTTGTAGAACTGGCTGCGCGTGCGTCCGTGGACTGTCACCATGGCAACGCCGACATTTTCCGCTCGCTGCGCCAGCTGTGCCGCGTTGAGCGACGTGTGGTCCCAGCCGAGCCGCATCTTCAGCGTGACGGGAACTTTGGCGGTCCGGACGGCGGATGCGATCAGACGCTCGGCGATGTCGAGATCGCGCATGAGATGGGAACCGGCGAAGCCGCCAGTCACGCGTTTGGCCGGGCATCCCATATTGATGTCGATGATTGAAGCGCCTGCTGCTTCGGCAATCCGCACGCCCTCAGACATGGCCTCTTCGTCGCGCGCGGCGAGCTGCACGACATGCAGGGAAAGTCCCTCGCCTTCCGCACGCAGGCGTGCCTCTTCCGATTGCCGCTGCACGGCGTCGCAGGCGACCATCTCGGAAACCACGAGCCCCGCGCCGTAACGCGCAGCGAGCCGCCGAAACGGGAGGTCGGAGACCCCCGACATCGGCGCAAGCAGGGCGCGATTGGGAATCGACAGCCCGGCAATCTTCAAGCTATCGGTGGTGAGATCTGCGTCGGGCAATGATGAAAAATCCGGCAAAACTGCGTTTGCCGATAATCTAGTCATGTACACGGCTTCGGCAAGTCCGTGAGCGAGGTTTCGGTACACATGAACGGTCAAGAAGGCAATGTTGCGCCATGCTCGTCCGCACGACCCAGATATGCAGCTCTGATCGTGGCAGCAGGGCGGGGTCACAGATCCGGGCTCGGGCTGCCGAAGCAATATGCGCAAATCGGCGGTATGACGGTGCTGCGTCGAACCTTGCTTGCTTTCCAGAGGGCCGAGGAGATCGACGTCATCCGGTGCGTCATCCATCCAGACGACCGGGCTCTTTACGACGAGGCGGTGGCGGGTTTGTCCGGCATCGGGGAGCCGATTGCGGGTGGAGCCACGCGACAGATCTCGGTGCGCCTCGGTCTGGAAGCACTTTCGGATGAGCGCCTGGATGTCGTTCTCATCCACGATGCGGCCCGCGCTTTCGTCTCGCGCGAGTTGATTGCCCGGATGGCCACAGCGACCAACGAAAAGACCGGGGCGGTCCCGACGCTGGCGCTCTCCGACTCGTTGAAACACGTCGAGAACGACACCGTCTTAGGGACGATCGACAGATCGAGCTGCCGCGCGGTACAGACGCCGCAGGCTTTTCCATTCCAACCCATTTTGGAAGCGCACCGGGCCGCCACAGAACGGGACGATCTGACCGACGATGCGGCCGTCGCAGAGGCCGCCGGCCTCCATGTGCGCTCCGTTGAAGGCGATGAAAGGAACATCAAGCTGACAACTTCCGAAGATTTTGCGCGAGCTGCTGCCCATCTGGCTCCGGCGCGCGAGTTTCGCGCAGGCCAGGGCTTCGACGTGCACGCCTTTTGTCCGGGCGATCACGTCTTCCTGTGCGGTGTGAAGATCGATCATGACATGGCCTTGGAAGGCCATTCGGATGCCGATGTCGGGTTGCATGCGCTCACCGACGCCATCTACGGGGCGATCGGAGAAGGCGATATCGGACAGCACTTTCCGCCGAGCGACCCGCAATGGAAGGGCGCGGATTCAGAGATCTTTTTGAAGGCGGCGGTGGAGCGCGTGGCTGCCCGAGGCGGAGCCATCGTCAATGTCGACGTGACGCTGATTTGCGAAGCACCCAAGGTCGGACCGCATCGCGAAGCCATGTCGGAGCGGCTGTCACAGATGCTCGGGATCGCCCGCCATCGAATCAACGTCAAGGCGACGACGAGCGAGAAGCTCGGCTTTACCGGCCGCCGCGAGGGCATCGCGGCTCTTGCCGCCGTCAGTGTCGCGCTGCCAGGAGACGGCGATGCATGATCTGGAGAGCAAGGCGATCGAGCTTCTCGCTCTCTGCAAGGACAAGGGCTTCCGGCTGGCAACGGCGGAATCCTGCACGGGGGGCGGCATCGCGGCCGCCCTTACGGATATCCCCGGCTCATCCTCCGTCTTCGAGCGCGGCTTCGTAACCTATTCCAACGACTCCAAAGAAGAGCTTCTCGGCGTCCCGAAGACGCTCATCGACATTGAGGGGGCGGTGAGTGAAGCCGTTGCGCGGGCGATGGCGGAAGGTGCGCTCGCCCATTCGCACGCCGATATGGCCGTTTCAGTCACAGGTGTTGCAGGTCCTGATGGCGGGACGAGCGCAAAACCGGTCGGGCTTGTCCATTTTGCGGTGGCGCAGCACCATCGGGTGACCGTCCATCGTGAGAGACGGTTCGATCCCCTCCTCGGTCGCGAGGGAATTCGGCGTGAAAGCGCGATCCTCGCGCTCAACTTTCTCATCGAGACGGTGCAAAACGCGCCGGATTAAAAGGCGCAATAAGCGGGTCTGTTCAGGCGCGGGAGGGTGCGCCTTCGGTTCCGTAAAGGACATCAGCGCGGCGTTCGAAGGACGCAGCAAAGGTTCGGAACACGCGGTCGAACATCGCGCCCATCAACGTGGCGAGCGTCCGGCTCTTGAATTCGTAATCGATACAGAAATGGATCTTCGCCTGGTTTTCCCCGAGGCGCTCGAAAGTCCAGATATTTTCCATCGTACGAAACGGCCCATCGAGATAATCGGCCCGGATGGACAAATCCTCGCGGTCCAAGGTCACCTTGCTGGTGAAGGTCTCGCGCAGCATCTTGTAGCCGACGGTCATGTCGGCGACGAGAATCGTGCGGCCCTCGATCTGCTTTCGTCCCCGCACGTTCAGCCTTTCGCAGAAAGGCACGAATTGCGGATATTTCTCCACGTCCGCGACGAGATCGAACATCTCCTCCGCGGAATGATTGACGGTACGGGAAGTCTCGTGATGGTGCATGGGATCAGCTGGCGAGTGCAGCCCGGGCCTTGCGAAGGCGGGCGAAATCATCTCCGGCGTGGTGGGAAGATCGCGTCAATGGGCTCGCCGACACCATGAGAAAGCCTTTGGCATAGGCGATCGCCTCGTAACTCTTGAAGCCCTCAGGAGGGACGAACTCTTTCACCGGGTAATGCTTGCGCGAAGGCTGCAGGTACTGGCCCATGGTCAGGAAGTCGACCTCTGCCGTCCTGAGATCGTCCATCAGCTGCAGCACTTCGTTGCGTGTTTCCCCAAGGCCGACCATGATCCCGGACTTGGTGAACATCTCCGGATCGAGCTCCTTCACGCGCTGCAAAAGCCGGATGGAGTGGAAATACCGAGCGCCAGGCCGCACTTTGAGATAAAGCGACGGCACCGTCTCAAGATTATGGTTGAAGACGTCGGGGCGCGCTTCCACGACGATCTCGAGTGCGCCCTTTTTGCGAAGGAAATCGGGCGTCAGCACCTCGATCGTGGTCTCCGGCGTCGCCTGTCGAATGGCACGAATGACGGCTGCGAAATGTGCCGCCCCCCCATCCTCGAGGTCATCTCGGTCGACCGAGGTCACCACCACATGCTGCAGGCCCATCTGGGCGACGGCATGAGCCAGATTTTCCGGCTCGGCCGGGTCGACCGGCCCGGGCATGCCCGTGCGGACGTTGCAGAACGCACAGGCGCGGGTGCAGGTCTCGCCCAGGATCATGAACGAGGCGTGCTTCTTTTCCCAGCACTCGCCGATATTGGGACAGCCCGCTTCCTCGCACACCGTGACGAGTTTGTTCGACCGAACGATGCCGGCCGTATCGCGGTAGCCCTGTGACACGGGAGCCTTGACGCGAATCCAGGCGGGTTTGCGCTGGATCGGCGAATCCGGCCTGCGGGCCTTCTCGGGATGGCGCGGCCGGACGGGTGTCTCGGGCGCGCCATCTTCGGAAGGTTCGAGTGTGTTGATGAGAGTGACCAAAACTCTTGACTATCCGCGGCCGCGAATTGCGCGGTATCCAAAAATGAGGAGGCAGGCGCCGATCGCAGCTACGACGAGCTGACCGATGAAGCCGCCGAGGGTGGAACCGAACAACCCAACCAGTAAGGCATTCAGGATAACGGCGCCCAGAATGCCCAAAACGATATTTGTGAGCAGGCCGTGGTCGGCGCTCATAACTTTTTCGGCGATCCAACCGGCGAGACCGCCGATGATGATCGTCATAATCCAACCGAAACCTTCCATCCCCGTCTCCTCTAGATTGCTTTCGGCCCTGCCGGGCACGAGTTCATACGTGGATAACGCGGTCATACGCGTCAAGAACGCTCTCGTGCATCATTTCCGAGAGGGTCGGATGCGGGAACACCGTGTGCATCAACTCTTCTTCCGTCGTTTCGAGGTTCATCGCGACGACGAAGCCTTGGATCAGTTCCGTCACTTCGGCACCGATCATATGAGCACCCAAAAGCTCCCCTGTCTCTGCGTCAAAGATCGTTTTGACGAGCCCGTCCGGCTCGCCGAGCGCGATGGCCTTGCCGTTGCCGATGAAGGGGAATCGCCCGACACGAAGCTTGCGTCCGGTTTCCTTGGCTTTAGCTTCGGTCAACCCGACGGAGGCGATCTGCGGATGACAATAGGTGCAACCCGGGATCTTGAGCTTGTCCATCGGGTGCGGCTGCATGCCTTTGATCGCCTCGATGCAGATGACCCCTTCGTGCTCGGCCTTGTGCGCGAGCATCGGCGGGCCCGCAACGTCGCCGATCGCATAGACCCCCTCGACGCTCGTCCGACCGTAGGGATCGGCCGAGATCAGCCCCCTCTCCGTCTTTACGCCGAGCTCTTCCAGGCCGAGACCGTCGATATTGCCAACCACGCCGACAGCCGAGATGACGCGCTCGAAGGTCTTCTTTTCGCTTTTTCCGTCTTTCGTCTCGATCGTCGCCGTTACGTCGTTCGACCCCTTCTCAAGCTTGGACACTTTCGCCTCGGTGAGAATCTTGATGCCCTGCTTCTCGAAGCGCTTTCTTGCGAGCGATGAGATTTCCGCATCCTCTACGGGCAGGATTTGCGGCAGCACCTCGACGACGGTCACGTCGCAGCCGAGCGTGTGGTAAAAGGAGGCAAATTCGATACCGATCGCGCCAGAGCCGACAACGAGCAGCGATTTCGGCAAACTCTTGGGCGCCATCGCCTCGAAATAGGTCCAGACGAGCTTCTGGTCCGGTTCCAGGCCAGGAAGAACGCGAGGACGTGCGCCTGTCGCGACGATGATATGCTTGGCGGAGTACTGGCCGGGCTCGAGCGCTCCTTTCGGCGCGGGCTCGTCGCTCGGCGACACGTCGATCTTGCCCTTGCCTGCGAGTTTCGCCCTCCCCCAGATGACGTCGATCTTGTTCTTCTTCATGAGGAAGCCGACGCCTTGGTTGAGCTGGCTCGCGACGCCGCGCGAGCGCTTAACGACGGCGCCCATGTCGAAGCCGATTTTTTCCGCCGACAATCCGTAATCGCCGGCCTTCTGCATGTAATGAAAGATCTCAGCGGAGCGCAGCAAGGCCTTCGTCGGGATGCAGCCCCAGTTGAGGCAAATGCCCCCGAGATGGCGCGCTTCGACGATGGCGGTCTTAAAGCCAAGCTGCGCGGAACGGATAGCCGTCACGTAGCCGCCGGGTCCTGCACCAATGACGACTACGTCATAAGATTTATCCGCCATTTCGCCTCGCCTGATCCTCTTTTCACATTCCTGCCGGATCGCTCCGGAGGCTGCAAGGTAATGGCCGCAGCGTTTCGATCAAGCCGGAAGGGGGCGGAAGCTGCCATGCACCGCCCTCTCCTTTTCTCAAGCTCATCCATCACCGGAGACGAGATCAGTTCGACGGCAGTGCGTAGGCGATGATCGAGTCACCCGTTTTCGTGCCGAGGGATCCGTGACCCCCGGCCACCACCAGGAGATACTGTTTCCCGTCAACGGCGTAGGTCATCGGGGTTGCCTGGCCGCCGGCCGGGAGCCGATCGCGCCAGAGCTGCTCGCCGGTCGTCGCGTCAAAGGCGCGAACATAGTAATCGAGCGAGCCGCTCATGAAGGCGAGATTGCCAGCCGTCAGGATCGGGCCACCGAGATCCGGCACGCCCATCTTGAACGGCAGTGGGATGGGCGAACGATCACGCACCGTGCCGTTTCGGTGCATGTAGGCGACCTGGCCGGTGGTGAGGTCGGCGCCCGCGACGTAGCCCCAGGGCGGAGCCTGGCAGGGAAGCCCGATTGGCGATGTGAACGGCTTCAGGCTTACCGCAAACGGTGCCCCGTAGTTCTCGTTGAGCCCCGGCTTGCCCTCCGAAACGTAGTTCTTTTCCGGATTTTCGCGGGGGATGAGCTTCGAGACGAAGGCGAGATAGGACGGCGTGCCGAAGACGATCTGCCGGACCGGATCGACAGCGACACCGCCCCAGTTGAAGACGCCGAAATTGCCCGGATGGACGAGGCTGCCTTCCGTCGAGGGCGGGGTGAAGCGCCCTTCCCAGCGGTACTGGTGGAATTCGACGCGGCAGACGAGCTGGTCGAACATGGTCGCGCCCCACAGGTCGTGCTCGGTGAGCCGGGGCGGCTTCAACGAAAGCGCCGAAGTGGGCTGCGTCTTGGCCGCGTGATCACCCTTCGCGGCGCCTTGAGGTGCAGGCTCTTCGGTGACCGGGAGAATGGGTTCTCCCGTCCGCCTGTCGAGCACGTAGATGTCACCCTGCTTCGTCGCCTGAACGACGGCCGGAACCGTGTTCCCTCCGATCTGAAGGTCGATCAGGCTCGGCTGCGACGGCACATCCATGTCCCACAGATCGTGATGCACGGTCTGGAAGACCCAGCGAAGCTCGCCGGTGACAAGGTCGAGTGCGACAATCGAGGAAGAGAAGCGCTCAGTTTCCGGCGTGCGATTGCCGCCCCATTGGTCGGGCGGTGCGTTGCCAAGGGGCACGTAGAGCAGACCGAGTCCTGGGTCAGCACTCATGGTCGTCCAGGAATTGGGCGAGTTGGCCGTATAGGTCTCGCCATCAGCGATCGGCGTCGTCTCGTCCGGCCGACCGGCGTCCCAATTCCAAAGAAGATCGCCCGTGTCGATGTCGTAGGCGCGGATGACACCCGACGGCTCCGTCGTCGAGACATTGTCGTTGACCGAGCCGCCGACGACCACCAGGCCACGCGCGATGACGGGCGCGGAGGTCGAATAATAGAACCCATTCTGGAGGTTCGGCATGTTCGCCCAGAGATTGACCTGACCGTCCTCTCCGAAACTCCGGCACACCTCGCCTGTCGCGGCGTTGAGCGCGATCAGTCGGGCATCGGAGGTCGGCAGATAGATCCGCGCCGGACACTCGGTTGCGGTGGCGCTGTCAGCGCCTTCGGGCGATTGGTAATAGGATACGCCGCGGCAGGTCTGATGCTGGCGGCTCGCCTCTGTCCCCACCTCGGGATCGTAGCGCCATTTTTCCTCCCCGGTCGCGGCATCAAGAGCGATCGCGAGGTTGTGCGGAGTGCACAGATAGAGCGTGTCGCCAATCTTGAGTGGCGTGACCTCGTAGGTGGTTTCCTTCGGGTCGCCCTGCCGCCGTGTGTCGCCGGTATGATACTGCCAGGCGACCTTGAGATGCTCGACATTGCCGGCATGGATCTGGTCGAGCGGGGAGTATTTCTGTCCGAACTCGGTGCGTCCGTAGGCCGGCCAGTCCTCCGCCGGCACCTCAGCCGCTTCACCTGAAGGACCGGTCGCAGCATCGGCAACCCGAGCGGCCGGAAGCTGCCCCGGGAGGTCGCTGGAGGGCGTTAAGAGTGCATAGATCGCCACACCGACGGCAAAAACGAGAGAGAGGCCGAGCGGGATCCCCGCTCCGCGCCAGGCCGCCGGCCGCGGATCAAAAAAATCGCGCTTCAATGAGCGCGTTACGAAAGGCAGGAGCAGCCAGATACCGATGAGAACGACGATGTCGCCGCGCGGAGCCAATTGCCACCAATCGAAACCCGCCTCCCAGATCGCCCAGATGAGGGTGCCGAGGACGACGGCAGCGTAGACGTAAAGCGCGGCCGCGCGATGCATGAATAAAAGGATGCCGGTGGCCAAAAAGCCGACAGCGGCAAGAATATAATACCAGGAGCCACCGAGGGCTGCGAGCCAAACGCCTCCGACAGCGAGGGCGGCTCCCAGCAATGCGATGGCGATGCCAGTGATTGTGGCGACCAAATTCTCTCCTCCGGGATGGTTGATGTCTTACCAACACGGAAGGAGGCTCTCGGTTTCCAGCAGACGCCAGAATCCTTTGCCGGCGGAGATTGCGGGTTGCGACCCGGCGCCGGCCGACGCCGTTTCAGTTCATTTCTTCGGGCTTGGGCGTGCGTCTTCAGTTGGCGATTCAAGCGGCAGCCCGGCCTTCTTCCAGGCCCCGAAGCCGCCCTCGATATGAGCGACGGGCTTCAAGCCCATTTCGGCAGCGCGTCCAGCCGCCAGCGCCGAGCGCCAGCCTGCCGCGCAGAAGAAGATGAATGGGCGGTCTTCGGCGAAGACCGGCTTATGGTAGGGGCTCGCCGGATCGATCCAGAATTCGAGCATCCCTCGCGGGCAATGGATGGCTCCAGGGATCTTTCCCTCACGCTGCAGCTCTCGGATATCTCGCAAATCCACGAGCACGGCATCGGCCTTGTCGTGTCGCCGTAAAGCCTCATGAGGATCGACGGTTTCGATTGTCGCCTCGGCCTCGTCGATGAGCTGCCGGTAGCCTTTGACGATTTGCTGCGGCATTGGTTTCTCCTGTTGCTCCGCCTGCTTAGCAAGGCAGCCTTCAGGACGAAATGCAAACGCTTCGACGTGGGAGAGCCGCCGCGGCCAATGGCAATAAAAAACGCGGGACCTTTCGGCCCCGCGTACTGCGCGATTTCCTAGGATGAATGCGGTCAGCTGACCGCCACCGTAGTCGCTCCGCCACTGACCACCAGCGAGATCACCAACAGCAGTCCGGCACAGACCACGAAGGTGATCGCCGCCGCCCGCCAGCAGGACGGCTCGTTCAAATCGGGCATCAAATTCCCCTTTGTCCCCTGGTGTGCAGGGAGTCCTTGGACCCTCCCGACACCGCAAACCGTTACAATTTGCCAAAGGTGACTTCAAGCTTGAAGATGGCCAAAATTGGCCACTCTTTCGCCTCAATCGCGCCTGGCATCCACCTTTCCCGCCGTCGCCAAAGATCAACGCATGCTCTGCTTACGCGAGGCCTGCGCCGATGAAAAAGCGTTCGCGGCTAGAAAAGTTGGGCGGTCCACTTCATCCTTCGTTCCCGCCGGTCCGCCCCTGCGCAAGCTACGCTGCAGGGGCGTTCGAGGGTGACCGAGAGGCTGATGGCCTGGGGCCGATCAGCGGCGGGAATGTGGCGATGAGCGCGAGAGAAAGCAAGTCTTAATAGAGGTTAACGGCTGCGTCATCCACATAGCAGCCATACATAAGACGCTGGGCTTCTTTCTCCCTATAAGACGCTGAAACTTAACATGTTTAGAGTGGCGCCTTGGGGTCGGCATGTGCCCTCTCGCCGCCCCTCTCCCCGGTCGAGCGCTCTTTGTCCTTCGGCTGGCTCCCCGCGCTCGGGGGCTGTGAAACACGCACTTCGACGGGCTCACTCAAGATGACCTGCCGATGTGGGAACGGAATCGAGACGCCCGCTTCCTTGAACGCGTCCCAGCAGGCGAGAAGCACCTTGCCGCGCACATTGGTCAGGCCGTTCTGAGGGTCGCGAATCCAGAAACGAAGAATGAAATCGATGGAGGATTCGCCGAAACCCGTCAGCCAGCAAACCGGCGGAGGTGCCTGATGAACCCGCTCGACGGATTTTGCAGCGTCGATGGCGAGCCGGCTCACCTGGTGCGGATCGGAGCTGTACGCGACCCCGAAATGCACATCGAGACGAATCAAAGTGTCGGTGAAAGACCAGTTCACCACCTGCTGGGTGATGAAGTCCTCGTTTGGGATGAGGAATTCCTTGCCGTCGCGGGTGACGACGGACACGAAGCGCGCCCGCAGCTCTCGGATCCAGCCAAACGTCTCACCGAGCGAGATCGTGTCCCCCGGTTTGATCGACTTGTCGAGAAGGATGATCATGCCGCTGATGAAGTTCGACACGACCTTCTGAAGGCCGAAGCCAATGCCGACGCCGACCGCGCCGGAGAAGACGGTGAGCGCCGTCAGATCCACTCCGACGGCAGAGAGAGCCGTTGCCGCCGCCGCGACGATGAGCGCGAATTTGACGACTTTTCCGAGAAGCACGCGGATCGTGGGCGTCAGATCGCTCGCCCGGTCGAGCCGCTGCTCCACGAAATTGCCGAAGGTGATGGCGAGCCATAAAAGCCCACTCAAAAGCAGCACGGCCTGGATCAGGAAGAGCAGCGACAGCCGAAAGGAGCCGATCTGAAGGGCGGCGGCATCGAGCAATGCGGTCGCCTCATCGAGGAGACCCGTGATGCGCAAGGCTACGAAAGCCCAGGCCAGGATGGCCACGATCCGGGCTACCGGCCGATTGCGGATGAGCTTCGAGATGACCGAGATCAGAACCCAGGCGGCCACGAGCGAGGTTGCGATCGCCAAGAGGTAAGTACGGCTTGGCCAGGTCATCGTCCGCATGACGGTCAAAACCGCCAACAAGACGAGAGAAAGAACGATCCAGTTGGTGCGCCGTAGGAGCAGCGCGAGGAACCGCAGAAGCCGAGGCTGTCCTCGGATCGCCCTCACCCGAGGTTCGAGACGCGCTTCAGTGAAGCGCCCGACGACGAGACTGAAAAGGACGGCGGCGACGATGATGGCGACCTGGATCAGCATCCAAGGGCGCATGACCATGTCGACGAAAGCCATAAGGCCCGTCTCCGCATCGCCGAGCAAAGCGGCGAAATTCGCGTCCATCAACTCGTCCAAGGGCAAGACCTTCCGCTGTCGACGAGGTTCTTAACGCAGCCAACCTCGCAGACGATCCGTTGCAGGATAAGCGAAAACCTAGGTGCGAGGTGCTGGAAAGAGCGTGTCGATGCGCCCCGTCCAGTAATAGGCAAGCAGCCCGACCCATTCGCGAAACGCGATATCGGTCCGCCGCAATCCTTCGCTGATGCTGGCGAAGGGGCGCAGCCAGTCATCCGGCGCTGCCCGAAAATCCACCGGATAGGCCGTGACCGGAAAGCCGGCCGCCCGAAACACGCCGACAGCACGCGGCATGTGATAGGCCGAGGTCACCAGCCACCAGGCTTCATCCGGTTGAGGCTTGGCAAGTTCCTTGGAGAAACGAGCGTTTTCAGCCGTATTGCGCGATTGGGACTCGATCGTCACACGCTCCGGCGAGAGGCCGAAGCGCTCGATCGCCTCTCCGACGAATTCGCCCTCAGTCTTTCTGGCGCCGCCGGTCAAAGCATTGCTGCCACCCGTGAAGACGATGCGGGCCTGCGGATAGGCCCTCGCAAGGCGCAAAAGAGCGAGAATGCGGTCCCCAGCTTCGGTCAGCTCAAGTCCGGCATCGCGCGCTCCGCTCACCCGATCAGAGAGCGCACCTCCCAAGACGATGATGCCGTCGGGTGCGGCTTTATCCGGTAATGGCTGTTCGAAACGGTTTTCCAGCGGCAGGATCAACCAGTTGGCTACCGGGCCGAGACCGCAGGCCAGAATGCCGACGAGCCCGGCCGCTGCCACAATGCTGCCGACGCGAAACGACCACAGCATCTGAAGCAGGAAGCCGCAGATCGTCAGAATGACGAGGGCGTTCGACGGCGCGAGGAAGAACCCCGCGACCTTTGAGATTATGAAGAACATGTTTCCTGCCCGCTCGGGGAATCATCTCCGGCATGGCCGAAGATGATTGCTCATATCACGGGAAGGCGCAGACGGAGGGTCCCGTCATGCGTTGTCTCAAGCTGCCTCGTCCCATTCCGGCGCCCAGTCCGGATCGATGGTGCGGCCATCGGGACGTGCGAGCGCCGAGATACGCCCCATTTCATCGGGAGTTAGAGCAAAGTCATAAATGTCGTTGTTTTCATTTACTCTTTCTGCCTTTGATGAACGCGGTATCGCGATCACACCTTCCTGCTGGATATGCCAGCGGAGGATGACCTGGGCGGGTGTCCGGCCCTTTTCCTGAGCAATTTCCCGTACAATCTCTTCATCCAAGACCGCGCCGCGAGCGATCGGCGCATAAGCCGTCAGGGCAAGGCCATGCTTGCGGCAGGCGGCATGGACGATGCTCTGATTGAGATAGGGGTGATATTCGACCTGGTTTGCGACGATCGGCTCGTCCGCATGGCGCATGGCGGCTTCGATGAGAGCCGCAGGGAAATTCGAGACGCCGATATGTTTGGTCAGTCCCTGTTTCTTGGCCTTGCACAGGCTTTGGATCTGTTCGTCAAACGGGATCGAAGGGCTCGGCCAGTGGATCAATACAAGGTCGGCCTGGTCGATTTGGAGACGCTTGAGGCTCCCTTCGACAGATTTCTGGAAATCGCCGTCACGAAGGTTCTCGTGCCACACTTTGGTGGTGACGAAGATGTCGTCGCGCGGCGTGACGTGGTTGGCGAGCGCGTCTCCGACCGCTTCTTCGTTATCGTAGGCTTCGGCGGTGTCGATGTGACGATAGCCGGCATCGAGCGCGACCTCCACCATATGGCGGCAGACATCGTCCCGCAGCCGCCAGGTCCCGAAGCCGAGCGCCGGAATCTCTGCGCCGTTCGCCGTGACGGTGAGTGTCATATCGTGCTCCTTTGTTTCTTGTTGGAGCCGAAACTGGCGCGGTCAGGGCTTGCTTCAAGCGATTTGGAGCACGCGGATATTCAGCTCTCGTCCGTGGAGCGGTGGCTTTTGCGTTCGCGCTCGATCTTCTCACCTTCCGCGCCTCGTTCCTGAAAGCGCTGTAGCAGCGAATGGATGATGTCGCGCTCTTCATCCTGAAGATCAGTCATAAGCGCGCTCTCAGCCACGAGGTGTGCGTGGTGTTCATAGAGCTCGCGCAATTCGGTGTTCACCGAGGACGCAGCGAGGTCTCCCAATGTGCGCAAAAGAGCCTCGTTCATGACGAAGACCTCCTTGGCGGCCAGGCGCAACGGGCTGATGACCGCATTGACCAAATCCGCAAAGTGCATCGATTGTGGCACCAGGATCACGTCGCGCTCTTCGTTCCAGTGAATTGCCGGGGTTAAGTCGCGCCCGTCCAGGACAGCAAGCGATGCTGCAATGTGGTTGGCGCAGGCGACTGCCGTGAAGACGTCGTTGACGCCGGGTGACAGGGCACGCAGAGCGATCTCGACCAGAAGCCTGAAGCGTGCTGGGAGATCCTGAAAATAGGTGCGGGACGAACCGAGAATGATCGCATCACGCAGGAGACTGGCGAACCCATCCGGCATCTCCTCGCAATCGATACGCGCCAAAGGCTTGCGCTTGATCACGAAGTCACCGGGCTGCACGAGCAGCTCGATCACGCGGATGTCTCTGTGGGCACCATCGACGATCGATGAATAGCTGATGGACGAAACGTAGCCTTCGGAATCGGCGAAAATGATCGCACCATTGGCAGCCACCGGTGCCGGCAAGGTGAGAGCTTCCATCGATTTCGCATCTTTCAGATGAGTCAGAAGTGCGCTCTGAAGATTGCCGGCGACCCGCGCGACGATGTGATCGACGCTGACCTGGTCGGTGATGTGATTGACGAAGACGACGAGGAACGACAACGCGACGATGACGAGCAGAATCGCCAAGCCGATCGATATGGTGCGGGTCTCAATGAAGGTGCCGACGTAATAGAGGATCGTCAGACTGTAGGTGAAAACGGAAAGCTGTATCCCCAGCGTCAACCGGGTCAGCCGGTCTTGCCTCAAATCCTGAACGAGCCTCGGTCCGAGAGACGTGGCCGCGAGGTTCCGGATAAGGAGAGACAGCGAATAGACGATCGAGGTTGCCGAAATCGTCGCCGCGGCGATCGTGCTCAAAATCGATCGAGCCGTGTCCGGCTGGATCTCACGAAAAAAGTGATCCCCGAGCAATTGCTGCAGGGATCGCCACTGATCGAGCTCGAGCGAGATCAGAGCCCCAACCCATCCAGCCGCACCGATGACGAGGGGGATGAACCAGAAGCTCGTCAAAATATTCTGCAGGCGGAGGCGCCATCGCTCCAAACGCAGGAGGCCGCGAATATCTAAAAACAAGGTCGGCCTACACTTTCCGTCCCATGACCGGACGCTTCACGAGTTCAGCTCAAGGGCAGAACAAGCGCCTTCCGTGCTGCGGGACGCTCCATGATCCGCGCGCAATAGGCCTCAACGTTCGGCGCCGGCGTGCGTTCGAGCGGCAGGTTAAGCCAGCGCAAGACGATCGCACCTATGGCGATGTCGCCCATGGTGAACGTTTCCCCGCTGACGTACGGCCGGTCGCCCAGCCATTTCTCGAGAATCGCAGCGCAGGCTTCACCCTTCTTCTGGCTGGCCGAGACGGCCGCATGGTCACGCGCATCCTCGGGCTGACGAACGAGATTGTAGAATGCGGGGCCGATCGCCGGACCGAACGTCGTCGTCTGCCAGTCCATCCACCGGTCCGCATCGGCGCGAACTCTGAGGTCGTTCGGCCACAACGCGCCTGCGCTGTGTTGCGCGCAAAGATAGCGAACGATCGCATTTGATTCCCACAGGACGAAACCATCATCCACCAGAACGGGGACGAGGCCGTTGGGATTCATTTTGCGGTATTCGGGGGTGTCGACATGTCCGTGCTGGCGTCCCGCCAAAACGAGATCGTAGCTGAGACCGATCTCGTCCAGACAGAAGATCACCTTCTGGACATTGATCGAATTGGGGCGGCCATAGATTTTGAGCATGCTGGAAGATGCGTCGCCGCGCAGTGATCCGTCAATCATCGCGTAGGCTGATGTTCGAAATGTCCGGCCAGGAGCGTAGGCTCCCCCTTTCCCGCATCTCCGTATTCGGTGCGCCAGACCGGAGAACGCAGCGGATTACGTCGCAGCCGGGACGCCTTGGACGAACGCAAGTCTAATTGCAGGCAAGACTGCCTTGAGGCACCACGTAACCGTAGTTGGCGACCATAAGCCTAAATTGGGGGCACCGTGGAAAACGACTCAAACAAGCAAATCGCGCCGAGCTCACTCCCCTGGCCACCGATCATCGTGGCAGGATCGCTTTTTCTCGGGCTGATCCTTGCCTATATCGCGCCCCTTCCCTGGCCCGATGCCGACGGCACCCTGCGCGGGTTGGGAGGCTTGATCGTTCTTGCAGCTCTCGGGATCGACCTTTGGGGCTATCGGACCTTCGAGCCACACAAGACGACCTTGCGGCCCGATCGGGCAGCCTCGGCGCTCGTGACCGAAGGTCCATTTCGTTATTCCCGCAATCCGTTTTACGTCGGCAACGTCATGCTCGTTTTCGGCCTTGGGCTCGCCTTTGCCAATTGGTGGCTGGTGTTGCTCGCGCCGGTCGCATTTGTGTTGATGGATCGTCTCGCCGCGCGCCCCGAAGAAAAGCACCTCGAAGACCGTTTCGGGGCCGAATATCTCGCCTACAAAGCGCGTGTCGGCCGCTGGCTTTAAGCGACGCAGCGGCCGCGAAACTCGCGACGTTCAGAAATTTGGCCAAAGCCCACGAGTTGCGAGTTCAACGACGTTGCCATCCGGATCTCGGAAATACAGGCTGCGCCCGCCGCGTGGCCAGCTGACTTCGCTGAGGATGGCGATGTCTTTCGCCTGCAGGTGCCGCTTCCACTTACCGTAGCTGTCGGTGGCGATGCGGAAGGCGAAATGTGCCGGGCCCTCAGAATGATGGCCGGGAATCATTCCGCCCGCCGTCTTGGTGTCTTCCAACGTATCGCCACGATGAAAGACGAGGAGAACCTCTGATGGTCCCGCCGCGTAGGTCATCATCCGTGACGTGCCGGTCATACGCTCCAAACCGAGCGCTTCGCCGTAGAAGGCATGGGCTGCCGCCAAATCCGTGACATAGACGGCGGTTTCCAGGATGCCCTCGATCTTTGGGGCCGCAGCTTTCTCAACGTTCGTATCTGACATAGGCGGTCAATTTTCCAACTTGGTCATAAAGGGCACGTGCGCGTCGGTTCGAAGCCTCTGTCTGCCAGTAAACCTTGTCGGCATTCTGTGCTTCCGCTTCGGCGAAAACGGCGTCCATCAAAGCTCGGCCGGCACCGAGCCCGCGCGCATCCGCTGCCACGAAGAGGTCTTCGAGATATAGCCGATCGGCGATCGCCCAAGTTGCCGGATGAAGGAGGCAATGGGCAAAACCGACAAGCCGGTCGGCATCGTAGGCGCCAAGCGCGAACATCGCGCCCTTTTCCAGGACCAGCCGACGCCACGTCACATCGCACACTTCCGGCGCGAGATCGACATCATAGAAGGTGAGATAGGCCTGCCACAGAGGCTCCCAGGAGGAACGGTCGGCGGCCTCCAATCTGCGGATATTGACCGCCATCGGATCAAAGCCCCGTCTGACTTTTCAACCAGCGTCTCCAGTCCTTTTCGTCGCCGTTGAAGGCGTTTCGGTCAACAGCGCCTTTGATTCCGTCGACACGACCGGTGGCCGTAAACTGCCAGAACAGGAACGGGCGGTTCTTGAAGCGCTCCTTCGGCTCGGCAGCTACGCTGCGCAGCCAGAAGGGGTAATCCTTGTACCGTCCTTCCAGGATGTCCTTATGGAAGTTGATGTCGGTGTAGATGATCGGCTTCTTGCCGGTGTGTTCCTCCATCGCTTTCAGGATCACGTCGATCTTTGCAAGCGCCTCTTCCTTGGAGATCTTGTGCGGACAGCTGCGCGACTGATGGTTCCATTCGAGGTCGAGAACGGGAGGAAGCTGGGTCTTATCCTGCGGAACGGCGAGCTGGTACCACAAGGCCTGTTCGGCAGCTGTGCGGCACCAATACATGAAATGGTAGGCGCCGCGCGGCACGCCTGCGCGGGCTGCGGCTTCCCAGTTGTCGTAGAAATTCTCGTCGACGTGATCGCCGCCCTCCGACACCTTGATGTAGGCGAAGCGGATGCCATCGGCGCGGACCCGATTCCAGTCGATATCTCCTTGATATTTGGAGATGTCGATGCCCTGAACGGGCATCGCATGGGCACGCGCCACCCCCGGATGCGGGTCTGAGTCCGGCAGATATTTGATTGCCGCTCCGCCGCAGCCGGTAAGCAAGAGGGCCGCGAGAACAACAGGTGCCAGCCTGTGGCAGGAAAAGGGATATGCGCGCGTCATGTAAGCCGTCCCCAAGGATCGGCCCTTCATGGACGGTTAGCCTTTATCGGTCGTTAATGCCGCACCCTGGAAGCCCGGCCTCGCAGCAATCTTTTTTTTCTGCGTGGCCGCCGCGCCGTCACGAAATCGCAAACCACCATGCGGCGAGGCCTAGAAATGCGAAAAAGCCCACCACGTCGGTGACGGTGGTGACGAAGACGGAAGACGCGATCGCGGGGTCGGCCCCGGCTTTTTCCAAGGCAAGCGGAATGAGAATCCCGGCAAGCCCCGCAGCCACCATGTTGATGACCATGGCGACGGCGATAATACCGCCCAGTTGGGTGCTGGAGAACCACAACGTCGCCACAACGCCTATGATGATTGCGAAGAGCACGCCATTGGCGAGACCCACGAGAGCTTCCCTCGAGATGAAGCGGATCGGGTTGATGGTTTCGATGTCACGTGTCGCCAGCGCCCGGACGGCCACCGTCATCGTCTGAGTGCCGGCATTGCCGCCCATCGAGGCGACGATCGGCATGAGCACGGCCAGTGCCACCATCTGCGAAATCGTGCCATCGAAAAGACCGATCACCATCGAAGCAAGCAAGGCTGTCCCAAGATTGAGGAGGAGCCAGATGAAGCGCGAACGCACGGCACTGACGAAGGTGTCCGTCAGCTCTTCATCGCCGACACCCGCCAGCCGCTTGATATCTTCGTCGGCCTCCTCCTCGATCACGTCGACGATATCGTCAATCGTGATGACGCCGACGAGCCGATCGCTTTCGTCAACGACGCCGACGGACAGGAGGTTGTAGCGCTCGAACAGACGAGCGACCTCTTCCTGGTCGTCAGTCGCGGAGACCGAATGGGTGACCTCGCCCATGATGTCTTCGATGCGCACGGGTCGCTTGGTGCGCAGCAGGCGATCGAGAGGAACCGTCCCAAGGAAACAGAAGCGTGGATCGACGACAAACACCTCGGTGAAATCGTCGGGAAGTCGATCGTCCTCCCGCAGGAAGTCGATGGTCTGTCCCACAGTCCAAAAGGGCGGCACGGCTATGAAGCGCGTTGTCATCCGCCGCCCGGCGGACTCCTCCGGGTAGTCGAAGCTTCGCTCGAGTTTGATGCGTTCCGCGAGCGGCAGGGCCGCGAGGATTTCTTCGCGATCCTCGTCCGCCAGATCTTCAAGAATGCCAATCGCGTCGTCCGAATCGAGCTCGCGGACGGCTTCGGCGATCGCTGTATTGGGGATCGTTTCGAGAATCTCGTCGCGGACGGTTTCGTCGACCTCGGTCAGTGCCGTCCAGTCGAAATCGCCGCCCATGAGGGCGATCAGCGCCTCGCGTTCTTCGCGGCTGATCGCCTGCAGAACGTCGCCGAGATCTGATTCGTGCAGATCGCCGATCAGAATGTGCAGCCGCTCGGCGTCGCTCGTCTCGATCGCTTCAGAGACCGCTGCGAGGTAAGCGCCGTTCAGCGAGCCTTCCTCGTCGCGAACTTGCGGAAGCACCGTCTCTTCGTCTTCGCGTGGGAGCGTATCTGTCTGCATCGCACGTCTTTAGGGCTGCGGCCCTGCCGGGTCCAGCGGAGCCGGCCAGAAACGCCGATGTTACAGACAATAAAAAAGGTGGCCGAAGCCACCTTTTGAATTGGTGCGGTCGAGAGGACTCGAACCTCCACGGGTTGCCCCACAGCGACCTCAACGCTGCGCGTCTACCAGTTCCGCCACGACCGCGAAATGCTGCGCCGGTCAAGCCAGCGCGCGGTCATGTAGCAAATGGTCGGAGCCGAAACAAGGCCAGTCTCGCTACAAGATGCGCTTTCCCAAAATGACGCGGCCTGGGAGCCCGGATAGGCCTGCGCGTGCGACGCGGTCGTCGCCCCTCGCCTTTGTCTGCGCCGAGGATTATGTGAACCGCCATGACGTCATTGCCTGAAGCCCCCGCGTGGGGCATCGATTCTCCTGCTGAACGCGAGAAACCGAGTGAAAGCCTGTGGCCCGAGCCGGCAGATACGCCGGTCGAGTTGCGGATTTCACATGAACCGATTCCGTACGAGGACGCGCTTATCTTCATGGATGAGCGCGCTGCCGCGATTCGTGCCGGAGAGGCTCCCGAATGCCTGTGGCTTCTCGAACATCCCCCCCTTTACACCGCGGGAACGAGCGCTCGCGCTCAGGACCTGCTGACGCCTGAGCGTTTTCCGGTCTTCAAGACCGGCAGGGGCGGACAATACACGTATCACGGCCCGGGTCAGAGGGTCGCCTATGTGATGCTCGACCTGGAAAGGCGGCAAAGGGATATCCGAGTCTACGTACGCAGCCTGGAGGCGTGGTTGATCTCGGCGCTGGCGCGTTTCGGCGTCAACGGAGAACGCCGGGACGGGCGCGTCGGAATCTGGGTTCAAAGGCCGGACAGGCCGCCGCTCTTTGACGGTTCACCGGCCGAAGACAAAATCGCGGCACTGGGCGTGCGGGTCCGCCGCTGGGTTACCTTTCACGGCATATCGCTCAACGTGGCGCCAGACCTTGAGCACTTCTCCGGAATCGTACCTTGCGGCATCACGGGTTACGGCGTGACGAGCCTGAAGGATCTCGGCATGTCTGCGAATATGGCTGACGCAGATCGGGCTCTCATCGAGGCCTTCGAGGAGGTTTTCGGCCCCCTCGCCCGCACCCCGTAAAGAGGAAGCGACGCGGTTTACGGTGAAGCCATGACCGTCCAGGTCTCGGCGGTCTTGCGAATGTAGAGGTAGGTGCGGCTTTGCACTCGCTCGGCTCCTGATGGCGCCAGTTGCACCGTCACGGACACCCGCGTCAGGTCACTTGGCAATCCCGGCTCCTTAAGCGTCGCCAAAAAGGCCTGTTGCACAGCCTGACGCGCTTCAAAAAAAGTCAGCGGACGGCTTTCCGGTGTCAGGAGGACTTTCACATGCCCGTCGCGGGGATCGTCCTCTGGCATGAAATGCAGGCGCACATTGGCAATTCTGTCGCTGGAATGATCCGCGGCGAGCATTGCATTCTGGCCGTCCAATGGTCTGCCGAACGCCACACCAGATGTCGCGACTGTACCAATCGCGAGGCCAAAGAAGAGCGCCAAACGCAGCCGTGGGCCTGTAGAAGACGGCATCATCCCAACCCGTTCGCCTTGCCGGCGCCAGCATATCTTAACGAAGGGTTGACGCGCTAAATCAACTTTAAATCAAAGTTAACGATCAAGATATTCCACGCGGAAGGGACCGCTCTGTGGCTCCTCCTCGCCAATCACCTGGACGGCATCGACCGAAGCCAGAGCCGGGCCTGAGCGCAATGCTGCGAGCATCGCGTCCACCTGGTCGACCGAACCCGTGAATACAGCCTCGACCGCTCCGTCGCTCCGATTCGCCACCCAGCCGGAAAGGTCGAGATCATTCGCCCTCCCCTTGGTCCACGCCCGGTAAGATACACCCTGAACACGTCCTGTTATCACCACTCGAACGGTCTTTTCTGCCACGGTCACTGTGCCTTTGAGGTCATTGCGCTGCGTCGACCAAGAGTGAGCCTTGGCGCAGTTGCTTCTCGGTTTCTTCGATCCAATCCCGAACGATCGGCACGGCATCCCTCTGGCGTGCCAGAATGAGTTGGAAGACCATGTTGGAGCCGTGCACGAAGCCCAGTTCCACCGCCGCAAGATAGAATTCCCACATCCGGACGAAGCGCTCGTCCATCAATTCGATCGCCTTGTCGCGGTTGGCCTGGAAGCGATTGTACCATTCTCTGATCGTATACCCGTAGTGGAGACGGAGCACCTCGGCATCGCACACCCACAACCTGTTGCGTTCCGTGGCAGCAAAAACTTCCGATATCGCCGGCACATAGCCTCCCGGGAAAATGTACTTGTTGAGGAAGGGGCCCGTTATTCCCGGCGGTGACATGCGGCCGATGGAGTGCAGCACCATGAAGCCGTCAGGCTTCAACAAGCTGAAGACCTTGCGGAAGTAGGCGTCGTAGAAGCGATACCCGACATGCTCGAACATTCCGACTGAGACGATGCGGTCAAATTCGCCTTCGATTTCGCGGTAATCCTTCTCCACGAATTTGACGCGGCCGGAGAGGCCTTTTGCTTCAGCCCATCGGCGCGCCGCCGCGAGCTGCTCCGTTGCCGGATTGACGCCCATGACCTCGACATCGAAGGTTTCGGCCAGAAAGATCGCAAGACCTCCCCATCCGGAGCCGATATCCAGGACCTTCATTCCGGGCCGGAGCTGAAGTTTCGCTCCGATATGGCGCAGCTTTGCAAGCTGCGCGTCCTCCAACGTTTCGTTCTCGGGATCACGCCAATAGGCGCAGGAATACTGCATCCGCTCATCGAGAAAGAGGCGGTAGACATCCTCCTTGACGTTGTAATGATGTTTGGCGTTCTGCTTTGATCGCCCTGGCATGTTGTTCTGATGCCAGCGTCTCAGAGCGCGATAGCCCGTATTGACAACCGTCTGTGCCGGATGGGCCGAGAGGTAATCCTGGTTGATCGAGAAGAGCCTCAAGAATTCATGGACGGTGGCGCCGTTTTCGAATGTCAGCGTCCCGTCCATGTAGGCTTCCGGAGCAACGAGCTCCGGATTCATCGCTAGCTGCCAATGGAGTTTCGGATCATGCAGGCGCATGGTCACAACCGGGCCGGGCTTCTTGCCGCCAAAAAGATGCTCGCGACCTTCTGCGTCGATCAGAGTGAGCCGACCATTGCGCACGAATTGTCGAAGGATGCTTTTCAGGAGCCACATCGGGGAAAAGTCTCCCTTTTTGTCACACCCAATTTTATCGCGCGCAATCTGACGAGTGAAACCCCCTCCCGGTTGTGATCATTCAGGCGACTTACTCGAACTCGATGAGCACCTGATCGAAGGCCACCACGTCGCCCGGAGCCGCGCAGATCTTCTTGATGACGACATTACGCTCGGCCCGAAGGACGTTCTCCATCTTCATTGCTTCGACGGTGGCGAGAGTTTCACCGGCCTCGACCTTTTGTCCCTCTTCAACTGGAAGAGACACAACGATACCCGGCATCGGGCAGGCCAGGCGGTTGTCGAGTTCGCTCACCGCCTTTTCGGGCATATGGCGATAGATCTCGCCGACGGATGGACGGATAAGCTGGGTCATTCGGGCGACGCCGCGACGCTCGACACGCAAGGCAGCACCCCGGCGTTCGATCTGGGCGAACACCTCCTTGTCGTCGACGATCCCGTGCCACAGAAGATCACCCGGCTTCCACGCCGTCATCACCCGATGCTCGATGCCGTCGACGATCATTTCGACATCGAACGGAATCGAGGGCATTCCCGACGTGATGGTGATGTCGACCGCCTCTCCGTCGATCAGGACCACCCAATCCGGGCGAATGGTGCCGGGATGAGGACGCAGGCGGCCCGAGAGATCGTCCAGGCGAACGCGCTCGATCAATTGAACGCAGGTGGCGATCGCCGCCAGAATCCGCAGATCCTCGTCGCTCGCTTCGGCGCCTTCGAAGTTCTTGCCATATTCCTCGGCGATGAAAGCGGTGGAGAGATCGCCGCGACGGAAGCGCGGATGCGCCATCAAACCGCTCAAGAATGCGATGTTGTTGCGGATGCCGGTGATCGTGAACGCATCGAGCGCATCCGACATCACGTCGATCGCCTTTTCGCGAGCGGCCATCCCCTCACCTTCTGCGTAGGTGCAGAGTTTGGCGATCATCGGATCGTAAAAGAGAGTGATCTCGGAGCCTTCGACGACACCCGTATCATTTCGGATGATGGTGCCTTCGCGCGCTGCGTCTTCCGGGGGTCGATAGCGGCGCAGGCGGCCGGTCGATGGGAGAAACCCGCGGAAGGGATCTTCGGCATAGAGACGAGCTTCGATCGCCCACCCCTTCAGAACGACGTCTTTCTGCGCAAGCGGGAGCTTTTCGCCGTCGGCAATACGGATCATCAACTCGACCAGATCGAGACCCGTGACGAGTTCGGTCACCGGATGTTCCACCTGCAGACGGGTGTTCATTTCCAAGAAATAGAAGTTGCGGTCGCGGTCGACGATGAACTCGACGGTGCCGGCTGTCTCATAGCCGACGGCGGCGGCGAGGGCACATGCCTGAGCGCCCATAGCGGCGCGCGTCTCGGGATCAAGGAAGGAAGATGGCGCCTCTTCTATCACCTTCTGGTTGCGCCGCTGAATGGAGCATTCCCGTTCGCCCAGATGGATGACATTGCCGTGCTTGTCAGCCAGGACCTGGATCTCAATGTGGCGCGGCTGCTCGACGAACTTCTCGATGAAAATCCGCTCATCGCCGAAGGAGGACTTGGCTTCGCGCCGCGCGAGATCGAAACCTTCGCGCACTTCCTGCTCGTTCCAGGCGACACGCATTCCCTTGCCGCCGCCGCCGGCAGATGCCTTCAGCATGACCGGCAGGCCGATCTCGGCAGAGATACGTACGGCCTCATCGCCGCTTTCGATCAGGCCCATATGGCCGGGCACCACACTCACGCCGGCATCCTTGGCGACTTTTTTGGAGGTGATCTTGTCGCCCATCGCTTCGATCGCGCCGATCGGCGGGCCAATGAAGACGATTCCCGCCTCCGCGAGAGCCTTCGCAAAGTTCGCATTCTCTGACAGGAAGCCGTAGCCTGGATGAACGGCTTCGGCGCCGGTCTGGCGGCAGGCCTCGATGATCTTGTCGAGCTTCAGGTAGCTTTCAGCGGCAGGCGCCGGGCCGATCGCGACTTTCTCGTCCGCCATTTCCACATGCAGCGCATTTCGGTCCGCTTCCGAATAGACCGCAACAGTGGCGATTCCCATCTTTTGGGCTGAACGAATGATGCGGCAGGCGATCTCGCCGCGATTGGCGATCAATATCTTACGGAACATTCGAAAAAACTTCCCCCCTCTTGCGGTGGTGCCCGTTTATGTGAGCAAGGCGCGCCTCGACAAGCGAAAAGAGCGCAAGCGTGGCTCCGGGTCAAAGTGGTTTGCGCGCGAAAATGCATGTCATCCATGCGGCACGGGCTTGTCGTGGCACAATTGCCTCGCAAATGGACCAGCAGACTTTTGAGGAGATCGCAATATGGATGTGCGCGCCGCGGTGGCCTTCGAGGCCGGCAAACCACTTGAAATCACGAACGTTCAGCTCGAGGGCCCGAGAGAGGGCGAAGTGCTCGTCGAGGTGAAGGCGACCGGAATTTGCCACACCGACGAATTCACTCTGTCGGGCGCCGATCCCGAGGGACTCTTCCCGTCAATTCTGGGGCACGAGGGTGCAGGCGTGGTGGTCGATGTCGGGCCGGGCGTCACAAGCGTCAAGAAGGGCGACCACGTCATTCCGCTCTATACGCCGGAATGCCGCGAATGCCCCTCCTGCCTGTCCCGCAAGACCAACCTTTGCACGGCGATCCGTTCCACGCAGGGCCAGGGATTGATGCCCGACGGCACGTCGCGGTTCTCGATCGATGGCAAGCCACTGCACCACTACATGGGCACGTCCACCTTCGCGAATTTCACGGTGCTGCCGGAGATTGCGGTCGCGAAGGTGCGCGAGGACGCCCCATTCGACAAGATCTGCTACATCGGCTGCGGGGTGACGACAGGTGTCGGTGCCGTCGTCAACACGGCGAAAGTCGAGCCCGGCGCTACGGCCATCGTCTTCGGTCTCGGCGGGATCGGCCTCAACGTGATTCAAGGGCTGCGGCTGGTCGGCGCCGACATGATCATCGGCGTCGACCTCAACAATTCCAAGAAGGAATGGGGTGAGCGCTTCGGCATGACCCATTTCGTCAATCCGAAGGAGATTGGCGAGGACCTCGTCCCCTATCTCGTCAACCTGACGAAGCGCGGCGCAGACCAGATCGGCGGGGCCGATTACACCTTCGACTGCACCGGCAACGTCACGGTCATGCGCCAGGCGCTCGAATCCGCGCATCGTGGCTGGGGTCAGTCGATCGTGATCGGCGTAGCGCCGGCAGGCGCGGAAATTTCTACGCGGCCGTTTCAGCTGGTGACCGGCCGCACATGGAAAGGCACGGCCTTCGGCGGCGCAAGGGGGCGGACCGATGTTCCCAAAATCGTCGACTGGTACATGGAGGGCAAGATCGACATCGACCCGATGATCACCCACCTCTTGTCCCTCGAAGACATCAATCGCGGCTTCGATCTGATGCATGCGGGTGAATCGATTCGCAGCGTCGTCGTCTATTGAGGCGTTCGTCGCCGCAGCTAAGGGAGATCTCCGTGGAGACCATTTCGACCTGGGCCGCTCATGGCGGCACGCAGGGCGTCTACAGCCATGCCTCTGAAGCGACGGGAACCGAGATGACCTTTGCCGTCTTCGTTCCTCCGCAGGCGAAGGTCGCGCCCTGCCCCATCGTCACCTATCTGTCAGGGCTCACCTGCACCCATGCCAACGTCATGGAGAAGGGCGAATACCGCCGCGCGGCGGCCGAGCACGGCCTGATCGTCGTCTGTCCAGATACGTCGCCCCGAGGAGAGGGCGTCGCTGATGACGACGCCTATGACATGGGTCAGGGCGCAGGCTTCTATCTCGACGCGACGGAAGAACCCTGGGCGCAGCATTTCCGCATGGAAAGCTATGTCCGGGACGAACTTCCGGCGGTGATTGCAGCGAACTTTCCCGTCGATACCGAGCGACAATCGATCTTGGGCCATTCGATGGGCGGGCATGGGGCTTTGACGCTGGCGCTCAAAAATCCTGGACGCTACCGAGCATGTTCGGCCTTTGCGCCGATCGTGGCGCCGATCGAGGTGCCATGGGGCCAGAAAGCCTTGCCTACCTATCTCGGGAGCGATGAGCAGAGCTGGAGGCCGTATGACGCCTGCGCGTTGATCGCCGACGGCGCGCGCTTTTCAGAATTTCTCGTCGACCAGGGAACGGGTGACAATTTTCTGGCTGAGCAGCTTAGGCCGGAGCTCTTCGAAAAGGCCTGCGCCGCAGGAGGCATCCCGCTGACGCTTCGTATGCAGCCGGGCTACGATCATTCCTATTATTTCATCTCCACCTTCATGGAGGATCACCTGACCTGGCATGCCAAGCGCCTGAAGGGCTGAGGGCGTGTGCAAACGAGCCCTCTCCTCAATGCGTGCGCATCTGGCAGCCTTTATCGGCAGCCAAGCGCACGCTCGGCGCGAATGATCGCCTCGACGTTCCCTCGCTCGATCGCGCTCATTCTGACGCGGCTTTGATCTCGCTCCCAGCAGTCAGAATTGTCGAAGTTTACCTGCCCGCGCGCAGTGCGGAAGCAATACCCATTCTCGTCGAAAATCCTGTTGCGGATATACCAGAGATCACTGCACCGCATCGAGCGTAAGGCGCCCTGCTCGAAACGATGCGTGTCGGTGCAACCAAGCCCATCGAAGCAATCGGCTCGCGCACCACCGCCGAGTGCGATCAGAAACCCTATTGGCAACAGGAACTTCAACATAGACGCGAGCCTCCAACGCGGTTCGTCGAGCGGTCTGAAAAGGCAAATCCTCAGACTGAAACCGCCCGCCTTTTTTTCTCAAGAACTATTCCGGACTATACAGTACTATAATTTTGAAAACATCTGCGTTTATTGATGCTCTTACTGTCTCTCCACGAGACCGGCAAATGATATCATGCTATGTCTTGTGCGAATGTCGTAGAGGGAGGGGCTCGTGCGCACATTCCATATCGAGATCATCAAGCCGTCGCATTACGATAAGGATGGTTATGTCATCCAGTGGTGGAAGGCGTGGATTCCATCCAATTCACTCGCCTGCCTCAATGCCATTGCGCGTGCGAGCGCCGAGCAGCAAGTGCTCGGCTCGGATGTTGCAATTGAGGTGAATGCCTATGACGAGATGAATATCCGGGTGCCGGTGGAGGAAATCTCCGCGAAGATCGGGCAATCGGGGCATTCCGGTCTCGTCTGTCTCGTCGGCGTGCAGTCCAACCAGTTCCCGCGGGCAATGGCCCTCGCCAGGCGTTTTCGAGCTGCGGGCGTGCCGGTCGCCATCGGTGGCTTTCATGTTTCCGGCTCTCTCGCGATGCTGAAGGAATTGTCGCCGGAACTTCAGGAGGCGCTCGATCTCGGCGTCATCCTGTTCGCCGGCGAGGCCGAAGAGCATTTCGACAGCTTGCTCTGCGACGTCGATAACGGCGCAGCGCGGCTGATCTACAATTACATGGACGACCTTCCTAATCTGCAGGGCCAGACGACGCCCTATCTGCCGCAGCGGCTCGTCAAGCGCTATGACGGCGTCGTCTCTTCCTTCGATGCCGGGCGCGGCTGTCCGTTTCAGTGCTCGTTCTGCACGATCATCAACGTCCAGGGCCGCAAGAGCCGCTGGCGTGACGCCGACGATATCGAAGCGTTCGTGCGGAAGAACCGCGCGGACGGGATCAGGCGCTTCTTCGTCACTGATGACAATTTTGCGCGCAACAAGAACTGGGAGGCGATTTTCGATCGCTTGATCGCGCTGCGCGCCGAGGGATGTGGCATAGACTTCCTCATTCAGGTCGACACCTTGGCGCACAAGATCCCGGGCTTCGTCGAAAAGGCGGCCCGGGCCGGCTGCAGGTTCGTCTTCGTCGGGCTGGAAAGCGTCAATGCCGAAAACCTTCTTCAGATGAAGAAGAACCAGAACCGGATCACCGAATACCGAAAAATGTTTCAGGCGTGGAAGTCGGCCGGCGTCATCACCTATGCCGGCTATATTATGGGGCTGCCGGGTGACACGCCCGAGACACTGAAGCGCGATATCGAAATCGTACAGCGCGAGCTGCCGGTCGACGTTCTCGAATTCACCATGCTGACACCGCTGCCAGGCTCGGAAGATCACAAGAACGGCGTCGAGGCCGGCACCTGGATGGATCCTGACCTCAACAAATACGATCTGGAATCGGTGACTATCGGGCATCCCAGGATGAGCGCCGATGAGTGGCAGCGGGCCTATCGCGACATTTGGGACTGGTACTACACAGACGAGCATGTCGAGCGGATCATGCGCCGCAACGTCGCCTACGGCATCAAGCCGGTGAAGATCTGGCACTCCGTTCTGCAGGTTTATGGGGCGCCGAAGTTCGAAGGCGTCCATCCGCAGCAATGCGGCTATTTACGCCGCAAGGACCGTCTTGAAAGGCGCCCCGACATGCCACGGCCGGCAGCGGCTGTCTTCTATCCTCTCTATCTTGCCGAAAGCGCCGCAAAATATCTGCGCTTCGGCGCCTATGCCTGGAAGATCCACCGGATGCGCAAACGCATTGCACGTGACCCTGAGGCGAAATCCTACAGCGATCTTGCGATCACGCCGGTCATCGACGCGGAAACGGAGACGCTGGAGATGTTCGCGCTCAATGATCAGGCGCGGGCCGCAGTGGAAAAGGCGCGACGGCAGGCGCAGGAACGACGCCAGAGAGACATTCTGGCATCGAACGAGGCAGACCCGCTGGCGAACACAGGTTGATCTCGCGCGTTGGCTTTTAGGCCGGGGCTGCGTCGAGAAGCTTCATTTCCACCTTCTCTTGTCCGCCCCAGCGGTTGAGCGAGAGCGTGCCCGCAATGTGCATCGCCTCCCCTCTTGCCGACAGAAGGGCAAGGCCGAGCGGTGTTTCGGCTTCGCGAAACGCCATCACCTTGATCTTTCCTCCGCCGCCGGAGCGAAGCTCGAGACGGATATGCCCGTTGCCGACGGTGTCGACATAGGCGATGCGATGGGCGGGCAATACGAAGACCGGCGACGGGTGCCCGGCACCATAGGGGCCGCATTTTTCAATCTCGGCAAAGAACTCCTGGCTCGCCCCATCGGCGGTGACGAGGCCGTCGATCTCCAAGCAATCGTCGATGAGGGCTGTTTCGACAGATCTTTCCAACTCTGCAGTCAAAAAGCTCTGTAGCGCGTCAAGCTTTTCCCTGAGAACGGTCACACCCGCCGCCATTTTGTGACCACCGCCTTTTTCCAGAAGCCCCGCACCAAGCGCGGCACGAACAGCGGCTCCGAGATCGACGCCCGCGATCGAACGGGCTGACCCAGTGCCTTTCCCGCTCGGACCGTCGAAGGTGATGGCGAGGGCTGGGCGTTGGAAACGCTCTTTGAGACGCGAGGCGACCAGACCGACGACGCCCGGATGCCAGGTCTCACCGACCACGACGAGAATGGACGGTGTTTCTCCCGTCCGAGCGATGGCCGCGTCCGCTTGCGCGCAGGCGTCAGCGACGGCGTCAGCCTCGATCGCCTGGCGTTCCGAATTCAGGCGTTCGAGCGTGGCGGCAAGGCTTTCGGCTTCGGCGGCGTCCCGCGTCGTCAGGAGCCGCGCGCCAAGACCGGCTTCACCGATGCGTCCGCCGGCATTGATGCGCGGTCCGAGGAGAAAGCCGCAATGGCTGGTTTCGACGGGTCCTTTGAGGCGCGCTGCTGCGGCCAGCGCCTGCAGTCCCGGACGTCCCCCGTGGCGTAACGCGACGAGACCCTTGGTCACGAAGGCCCGGTTGAGACCCGTCAGCGGAACGACGTCACAGATCGTGCCGAGGGCGACGAGATCGAGGCCAGAAAGGAGATCCGGCAGAGCGCCATTGTAGCGACGGCGGCGCAATTCCCGCAGGAGGGCGACGGAGGTCATGAAGACGAGACCGACGGCTGCGAGATGTCCGAGGCCCGACAGACAATCCTGCCGGTTGGGATTGACGAGAGCGACGGCTTTCGGTCGATCGAGCCCCATCTGATGATGGTCGATAACAACGACATCGACGCTGCGCGCATGTGCGCGCTCCAGAGCTTCAAAGCTCGTCGCGCCACAATCGACCGTGACGATCAGCTCTGCACCGGCATCGATAAGACGGTCGATCGCCTCCGGGTTCGGCCCATAGCCTTCGATCAGCCGGTCGGGAATGTAGATCTCGGGCGTGAGCCCCAGCCCGCAGAGCGTGTCTGAAAGAAGGGCTGCCGAGGTGGCGCCATCCACGTCGTAATCGCCGAAGATTGCCACTTTCTCGCGACGCTCGACGGCATCCGCGAGACGCTTTGCGGCCAGATCCATATCCATGAGACAGGAGGGGTCCGGCATGTCTGTCTTCAGCGACGGACTCAGAAACGCTTTCGCCCCGTCGTCTGAGATGCCGCGCCCGGCAAGGACGCGACAGATGCTCTCGGACAAGCCGGTGCGTTGCGCGAGAGCCGTCGCCGCCGCCTCACCACGCGCATCCAAGCGCATGCGCCAGGCCCGCCCCTTCAGGGACGCTTCGACGCCGAGACAGACCCCCGGCGCTTCAAGGTTACGAGATGATTCGGGTCGACCCCACATCTGGGCATTATGCGGCAGCAACCGGCCCCCTACTACCACCGCGCCACGAGGTAGCGACGACGGTCCCCGCCTTTTCTACGGCGACGCAGTGGTCCAGGATCGAAGGTTTCGCGCAAATGCCGTGGATCAGTCGATGAACTCGAACTTATCTTCCACAATGTGCTTGGCGCGCACCCATCGCTGCGTGCCCGTATGCGAGCGGGTGACGATGGTGTGGGTCATGGCAACACCGCGGCGGAAGCTTACGCCCTGCAGGAGATTGCCATCCGTCACGCCGGTGGCTGCAAACAGAACGTCGCCTGACGCCATATCTAGCTTTGAGTAGATCCTGCGCGGCTCGCTGATCCCCATGCGTTCGGCTCGTGCGCGCTTCTCGTCCGTATCGAGGGTGAGACGGCCCCAAATCTGTCCGCCCATGCAGCGCAAAGCGGCTGCGGCCAGAACACCTTCAGGCGCACCGCCTGAGCCGATGTAAAAATCGATCCCGGTCGTCTCCGGATCTGTTGTGTGAATGATGCCCGCCACATCGCCGTCACCGATCAGGCGGATGGCCACACCCGTATCACGCACCGCCTCGATCAGTTTCTGATGACGCGGCCGGTCGAGAATGCATGCCGTAAGCTCATGCGGACGGACGTCCTTTTCCTTGGCGATGCGGCGCACGATCTCCGCGGGCGGCATATCGAGCTCAATGAAATCTTCCGGAAAGCCCGGGCCGATGGCGAGCTTGTCCATGTAGACGTCAGGCGCGTTCAGCAGGCCATTGCGATGCGTGATCGCAATGACGGCGAGAGAGTTGGGAAGATTCTTCGCGCAGATCGTCGTGCCTTCGAGAGGATCGAGAGCGATGTCCACTTCGGGGCCGTCTCCGTTACCGACCTCTTCACCGATGAAAAGCATCGGCGCCTCGTCGCGTTCGCCCTCTCCGATGACGACACGGCCGCGAATAGACAGGCGGTTCAGTTCGTTGCGCATCGCGTCGACAGCAGCCTGATCGGCCGCCTTTTCATCGCCGCGACCACGCATCATGGCGGCCGCAACGGCTGCGCGCTCGGTCACGCGCACCAGCTCCAGCGTCAGAACTCGGTCCATCGCGGATAAATCGATATCGGCCATTTAGCCCTCCCTCAAAATGTTGGCGCTTAAAGCGCCTCAATCCGGATCATTTGGGGCCGGCCGACGATGTCACCCTCCCCCTCGATACGGCCCAATGCGTCACGCACGGCCTGCTCGGTCGTATCGTGGGTGATGATGGTCACAGAACGCAGATCGTCGGGGTTGCCGCGTGGCGCAGCGCCCGCAGGCCGATTTCTCTGCACGATTGAATCGAGCGAGATGCCGCCGTCTGCCATAGCGCGCGCGATCGCGGCGAAGGCGCCGACGCGGTCAGGCACCGACAAGCGCAGATAATAGCCGCCGGCATGGGCCCGCATCTGGGCCCGCTGATAAGGTTTGAGGCTCGCGACCGGCCGCCCGAAAGGCGGCGCGCGGAAGCCGCGAGCGCAATCGACGATATCGCCGACGACGGCAGACGCTGTTGCGTCACCACCAGCTCCCGGGCCTGACAGGACGACCTGTCCGATGAAGTCGCCTTCGACGGCGACCGCATTGGTGACGTCGGAGATCCGCGCGAGCTGCGAGTTTTTCGGCAGCATTGTCGGATGCACGCGCTGCTCGATGCCGCTATCCGTTTCCTGGGCGACGGCGAGAAGCTTGATGCGGTAGCCGAGCTCTTCAGCGGCTGCGATATCCTCGGCCGTGATCGAGGCGATGCCTTCCACGAAGATCGCGTCTTTGTTGAGCTCCACTCCGAACGCCAGAGAGGTGAGAATGGCAAGCTTATGCGCCGCGTCCAGACCGTCGATATCGAAGCTCGGGTCGACCTCCGCATAGCCGAGCTCCTGCGCATCGGCGAGACATTGCTCGAAGCTCAGCCCTTCGGCTTCCATGCGCGTCAGGATGTAGTTGCAGGTGCCGTTCAAGATACCGAAAAGGCGCGTGATGCGATTGCCGGCGAGCGCTTCTCGCAGCGCCTTGACGATCGGGATGCCCCCGCCGACGGCCGCCTCAAAGGCGAGTACGCCGCCGCCAGTCTCGGCAGCGGCAGCGAGTTCCAGCCCGTGCTTTGCCAGAAGCGCCTTGTTTGCGGTCACCACCGACTTGCCGGCATCGAGAGCGGCGCGCGTCGCCTCACGGCAGACGCCGTTTTCGCCTCCGATCAACTCGATGAAGCAATCGATGTCCGGTGATGACGCCAGCGCGACGGGATCGCTGTGCCAGCTGAGCCCGTCGAGCGAGATGCCTCGGTCCTTGTTCGGGTTGCGCGCGGAGACGGCGACGAGCCGCAACGGTCGTCCGGCACGGTCCGTCAGCGCCTCTTCATGATCTCGAAGAAGCCGTATGACGGATGTGCCGACCGTGCCCAACCCGGCCAGTCCGAGCCTGAGCGGCTGATCCATGGATGCCTTCCCGGAGAGAATTGGTAATTGTCAGGCCTTCGCCTTGAGCGGGACGACGTTGTGCAACGTTTCATCGGCCGTGGCAAGAAAACGCCGAAGGTTTCGCGCCGCCTGACGGATGCGTTGTTCGTTTTCCACGAGTGCGATCCGGACGTGGCCGTCGCCATGTTCGCCGAACCCGATGCCCGGAGCGACAGCAATATCTGCCTTCTCAATCAAGAGCTTAGAGAATTCGAGTGAACTCACGCCCTGAAAGCGCTCCGGCAAGGGCGCCCATACGAACATCGATGCCGCAGGCGCCGGAATGTCCCACCCTGCACGCGAGAACGACTCCACGAGGCAATCGCGCCGGCTCTTGTAGATCTCTCGCGCTTCATCGGCCGGGCTGTCGTCCTCATTGAGCGCTGCTGCCGCAGCCACCTGAATGGGCGTGAACGCACCGTAGTCGAGATAGGACTTCACCCGCGCAAGCGCTGCAATCAGCCGCTCGTTGCCGACGGCAAAGCCCATTCGCCAGCCGGGCATCGAGAAAGTTTTGGACAGCGACGTGAATTCAACGGTCACATCCATCGCCCCCGGCACCTGCAGAACCGACGGCGGCGGATTGTCGTCGAAATAAATCTCCGCATAGGCAAGGTCGGAGAGAACGAAGATGTCGTTGCGGCGAGCGAAGGCGACGACGTCGCGGTAGAATTCGAGATCCGCGACATGCGCCGTCGGATTGGACGGATAGCAAAGAATGACGGCGATCGGCTTCGGGATGGAATGGTGCACGGCCCGTTCCAGCGCGTGAAAGAACTCCGGGCCCGGTTCGGCCGGCACGTGACGGATCGCTCCGCCCGCCATCAGGAAGCCGAAGGCGTGAATCGGATAGCTCGGATTGGGAACGAGAACGACATCGCCCGGCGCGGTAATGGCCTGAGCCATATTGGCGAAGCCTTCCTTGGAGCCAAGAGTCGCCACGACGTGGCGTTCCGGATCGAGCTTCACACCGAAGCGGCGTTCGTAATAGGCCGCTTGTGCACGTCGAAGTCCCGGAATGCCTTTGGAGGCCGAATAGCGATTGGTGCGCGGCTTCTGGACGGTCTCAATCAGCTTGTCGATGATGAAGGCCGGCGTCGGAAGGTCCGGATTGCCCATACCAAGATCGATGATGTCGGCGCCGCCGGCTCGAGCGGCGGCCTTGAGCCTGTTGACCTGCTCGAAAACATAGGGTGGCAACCGCTTGATCTTGTGAAATTCGTCCATTGTCCTTCATCCATTTGCAATCGAAGACTGGGTTCGCCGTTCCAGCTTCGCTGCCGTCACGTTATTGCATGTTTGCAGAGTTTTCGCGAATTTTCTCAGCCGTCTCTTTTTGATTTTGCTGAACAAGGCGCCGCAATTCCGCTTCGCGGGCAGTGAGTTCTTGCTGCTTGCGGCCATTGGCGCCACGACGCGCGGCAGCAATCTGTTCAAGCTCCGCCTTCAGCGCGGCGACGTTGCGGGTCGGTCTGACGAGCATCCTCGGCGGCACGGCCGTGTCGAACACACCCGGGAACTCCCGAGGGTTCGCATCTTCGGCGGCAGCGCGCGCACGGATATCTGCGACGGTGTGATCGAATGCCGCCGCCTTTTGAGGATCGCTCGGCCTTTTCGGCGGCGTGCTGCTCTCTTTGAGTCCCGTGAGCGCAGGGCTCTCGCAGGCAGTGAGCGCGAAGAGTGCGACGGCAGCAACGCCCAGCCCTCTCCATCCGCCGATCGGACGCAGGCGACTATGACGACAGTTTTGAGCTAGGAAACGCAATTGACGCTCTCGGCCTTGCTGAGTTCGAAGGAGGCGGCTGCTGTGCTATATCGCATAAGGCGCTCGGATCACCCCTAATAAGGTAATTGTGTCAGGATGGCGGAGAAAAAATCACGCAAAGAGCGGGAGGATGTCACAGAGGAACGGTCGGACAAGCCGCTGCCCACCTCTTACATCGCTGCCGATCCGGAAGTCTTTGCCCGCAATATGGCTCGCGCCTTCGAGGAGGGCGGAAAGGCGCTCGCGGCCTATCTGCGCCCCCGCGAAACGGGACAGACAGGGGCCGACCAGCTGGCCGAGCACACGGCTGAGGTGATGAAGACGATCAGCCATGTCGGGCAATATTGGATGTCGGATCCGGCTCGAACCATCGAAGCGCAGACCAAGCTCTGGGCACAATATCTGTCGATCTGGAACAACGGCCTGCGCAAAGCCATGGGCGATGGCGCGGAGACGCAGCAAAACGCTGTTCCCGACAAGCGCTTTGCAGACCCGGACTGGTCGCAGAACCCGATGTTCGACGTCTTGAAACAACTCTACCTTGCGACCTCGCGCTGGGCCGAGGACCTTGTTTC
Organism: Rhodopseudomonas julia; assembly: GCF_030813515.1. NCBI lineage: Bacteria > Pseudomonadati > Pseudomonadota > Alphaproteobacteria > Hyphomicrobiales > Nitrobacteraceae > Rhodopseudomonas > Rhodopseudomonas julia. Next base: position 1,286,593 of record NZ_JAUSUK010000002.1, read on the forward strand.
GGATGCCGAAGACGTCGATCCGCACACACGCCAGAAAGCGCGTTTTTATGTGCAACAGATCGCCAACGCGCTGTCGCCTTCGAATTTCGCCATGACCAATCCCGAGGTGCTCCGCGCGACCGCAGAGAGCAACGGCGAGAATCTGGTGCGAGGCATGCACATGCTGGCGGAAGATATCGCCGCCGGCAAAGGCGAGCTGCGTGTGCGCCAGACCGATGCGACAGCATTCAAGATCGGCGAGAACATCGCCACGACGCCTGGGAAGGTCGTTGCCCAGAACGAGCTCTGCCAGGTGATTCAGTACGAGGCCACGACAAAGAGTGTCTTGAAGCGACCGCTCCTGATCGTGCCGCCATGGATCAACAAATTCTACATCCTCGATCTCAACAGCGAGAAGAGTTTCGTCCGCTGGGCGGTCGAACAGGGACACACGGTCTTTGTCGTCTCGTGGGTCAATCCCGATCGGCGGCACGCGGACAAGACCTTCGAACATTATATGAAGGAGGGCATTTTCTATGCCCTCGACGTCGTCGAACGCGCTACCGGTGAGCGCAAGGTGAATGCGATCGGCTATTGCGTCGGCGGCACCCTTCTCGCAGTCGCCCTCGCCTACCTCGCAAAGGGACGCAGCAAGCAGCGAATCGCCAGTGCGACGATGTTCGCCGCCCAGGTCGACTTCACCTATTCGGGTGATCTGAAACTGTTTGCCGACGAAGAGCAAATCGAGACGCTGGAGGAAGACATGGCCGAGCGCGGCTATCTCGACGGCTCGAAGATGGCGACGGCCTTCAATCTTTTGCGATCGAACGATCTCATCTGGCGGTATTTCGTGAGCGACTACATGCTCGGCAAAGAGCCGCTGCCTTTCGACCTTCTCTACTGGAATTCCGATTCCACGCGCCTGCCCGCAGCGAACCACTCCTTCTACCTGCGCAACTGCTATCTTGAGAACAACCTGTCTCAGGGGCGCATGAAGATCGGTGATAAGATGCTCGATCTCAGCCGGGTGACGATCCCCATCTACAATCTCGCCACCAAAGAGGACCACATCGCGCCGGCACGCTCGGTGTTTTTTGGCAGCCAGTTTTTCGGCGGACCCGTGCGCTTCGTCCTCACCGGCTCTGGTCATATCGCGGGCGTCATCAACCCGCCGGCGAAGAACAAATATCAATACTGGATCGATGGCGATGCCAATGGCGACATCGAATCCTGGATGGAGAAGGCCGAGGAGAAGCCTGGTTCCTGGTGGCCGGATTGGCAGCGCTGGATCGAGACGCTGGACGACAAACGTGTCGACGCCCGCGAGATCGGCGGGGGCAAGCTCCAGGCGCTCGAGGACGCTCCGGGCTCCTACGTCAAAATGAAGTGCTGACCTTGCCGTATTGTCGTCGCGACCCGATGTGAGAGCGTGCCCTTGCCCTCGGCAAACGGCGCATCATCATGCGCCGCATGATTCCATACCGCGAAGGACAACTATGCGCGTTCAAACTCCCCTGGTCATCCCGGCGCTCGCTGCCGGTTTTCTAAGCCTCACCGGCACGGCTTTCGCTCAGGATGCAGAGGCGGTCGCCCGCTCGCTCGAAGCGACCTTGTCACAGGGCGGCAAGATGACGGTCTCCCATGAGGGCGAGGTATCGGGCGGTGGCGATGAGGTCGCCATCAACGGCCTCACCCTGACGCCGAAGGACGGCGGCACCGTGATTGCATTCGATGAGGTGACCCTCACCGGCGTGGCCCAAGAAGACGACGGGTACACGGCCGACGAAATCGTCTTCGACGGCGGCTCTCTCTCCGGCGATGCGACCGGCACGATCGGCAATGTGAGGCTAGAAGAAGCAACTTTCGGTGAGAAAGCGGAAGCTGAGCAGGAAACGCCGGGTCTGCTGTTCCATCGCCTCGTCGGCAGCGACGTCAGCATTACGCCGGAAGACCGCAGCGAGCCCGTCACGGTGTCAGGCTTCACCATGACGAGCGAGGATATCGTCGACGGCGTGCCGCAGACGAGCCAGGGCAGCGTCGAGGATCTTATTGTCCCCGGTAGCTATGTTCCGGCCGACCAGAAGATGAAGCCTTCCGATCTCGGCTACGACGAGCTCGCTTTCGACATCGAATGGGCCGGCTCACGTGATCCTGAAAGCCAGGATTTGAAGCTCGACAAGATGTCACTCACCCTTAAGGACGGTGGCACCTTGATGATCGATGGCAATCTCGGCAACGTCGCCATGCCTGGGGCGGATGCGGCGGCCCAGCCGATGGCGGGCATTGCCACGATGAATGTGTCTGACTTCACGCTGCGCTACGAAGACGATTCGCTGACGGGGCGCATTCTCGACTATTTCGGCAAGCAGCAGGGCATGGACGGCGACAAATATGCTGAGCAGCTGGCTGCCGCGCTCCCCTTCATGCTGAGCGCCATGCAGAATGCCGATTTCCAGAAAGAGGTCTCTGATGCTGTCAGCACCTTCCTGCGTGATCCGCAGTCGCTGACGGTCGCGATCGCCCCGGATAAGCCCATGTCCGGTGCCGAGATCCTGCAGATTGCAGGCTCCGCCCCACAGACCCTTCCGGATGTCTTGAACGTCTCGGTCACCGCCAACCAAAACCGCTAACTCCAGACCCGTCAGAGCCGAGAGACAGTTCTATGCGTTGTTCATTTTCTGTTCGCGCGCCGCTTCTTTTGGCTTTGGCGGTGCTGCCGCCGAGCGGGGCCGTGGCAGATCCGGTTGGCGAGCAGGTGTTCCGTGACCTCGTGAGCGAGCTCGACGGCGTTCCAGGCTGGAGTGCCAGCGTCGGCAAGATCACGAGCGATGACGACGTGGTCGTGGGAACGGATGTGCATTTCGTTCGCACCGAGCCGCCGCTCGACGTCACTTTCGATGAGCTGCGGCTGGACCAGCCCCGCGAGAATGCAGGAGGGCTGTCGGCCGATAGCATCCAGGGGTCGGGCCTGAGTGTTGTCGGTGAAGATGTGTCTGTCGATGCACCGGTCCTTTCCGTCACCGGAATTGACGTGCCGAGCCTCGCGGATCTGAGTTTTGACCAGGACCGCCCCTTCTCTTCGCTGCGAACGCTGTATCAGCATCTTTCGGAAGTGTCGGTTGAACACGCCGAGATTCCGAAGCTGCATCAGGTTGTCCTGCCGCGCCTGACGACATCGCGTAAGCAGAGCGTTACCTATGAGGGGCTTGAGCTTCGCGACTGGAAGGACGGCGTTATCGCCCATTCGGCGGCAGGTCCGATCACGATGCGCACGGAGGGGGACAATCCGTCCACTGCCCGCGTCGCCTCGGTGCGCGTCGAGGAGACAAATTTTAACAGCGTGCTGCGTCTGCTTTCCGATGATGTCACCGGATCAGCCAGCGACGGGTCTGACGAATGGCAGAATGCCTTTGCTGAGATCTCCTATGCCGGCTTCAGCATCACGACCGAGAAAGGCGTTCGGGTCTCCATTGATGATATGAACCTGGCGGGCATTGAGACCCGGCGTCCGGACCAGCCCTATATCGAGACCCTCGAGCAGGCGATGCGAGAGGCGGATCGTGGGACCGACGGCGACACCGACGACCGGCAGGTCATGGAAGCCCTCACGACCTTCTTTGATGCGATGCGGCTCGGCGAATTCAAGATGCACCGCCTGGTCGCAGAAAAGACCGGAGAAGAGGCGGGGCGCACAGAAATTGCCGAGATCGGTGTGTCGAACCTCACAAGAGATGGTTTCGAACGAGCCTGGGGAACGGGTCTTCTGTCGGATTTTCCCGGTGCCTACATCAAACTCGACCGCTTTGCGCTCGCAGATCTCGTCTTTCCGCTGCCAAGCTCGGAGAGTCTTGCCGCCCTGGAAGGGGCCGAGACTGGTTCCCTGACGGAGGAAGAGAGACGGGCTTTTGCCACTCTTCCCTTCCAGATGGCACCGCAGATCGGCAGCCTCGACATGGAGGGGCTAGTCGTCGGCCAGAGCCGGCTTATGGCTGTCTCTGTCGATCGTATACAAACGAAGAGCGTTCCTTCGGATCGTCTTCTGCCTGAGCGGGGGGAGTTCAAAATTTCCGATCTTTTCGTGCCGGGCACCCTTTTGCGGCGAGACCCAAAGTCGGCCGTTCTCTTCGACGAGCTTGGATATGACGGGCTTCACATCAACCTCGACGGTGCGAGCCAGCTTAGCGAGGATGGAAGCCTTGAGACGACCACAGCCTCAGAGATCGCGGACGCAGCGGGATTGCAGATCGGGGCGAAGCTTACCGGCATCACCGAGGAGTGGGTCGTCGATCTGATGATGCAGCAGTTCGAGAATGACGATGACCCCGCGCCGCTTTTCGCGCTTCTGTCGAAATTGCGCCTGGAGCAAATGACCGTCGCGCTCACCGACCACTCCCTGATCGATCGGTCGTTCGCCTTTGCCGCGGAGAAGCAGGGCCAGCCAGCCGACCAGTACAAAGAGCAAATTGTTGGAGCACTGCCATTCCTGATCGGCACCGCAGCTCCGCCGAAGGTCGCTCAGTTCTTGGCGGGCCCTCTCAAAGACTTCCTGGAAAATGGGAACACGCTCGTCCTGACGCTGGCACCGCGAGCACCTCTGCCCTTGTCGGCTCTGGTGGACGTAGAAGACGATCCAGAAGCCCTACTCAAATTGCTCGGCGCGTCATTGGAGACAAGCGAGACGGCGCCGGAACGCCCACTCATCAAATAGGTGGACGTCCAGTCAGGATCCTTTCCGGCCGGCTCATCTGCCTGCGCGAAAGGACCTCCCTAACCTCGGATAATGTTGTGGAGCCGAGAGAGCCGCCTTTTGGCGGCTCCTGACGTCAGTCCTGCGGCGCAGTTACGCGAATGGAGAGCTCGCGGAGCTGCTTCGGTGTGACGGAGGACGGAGCACCCATCAAGAGATCGAGCGCCTGCTGGTTCATCGGGAACATCGTCACTTCGCGCAGGTTCTTCGCGCCGACGAGAAGCATCACGATGCGGTCGATGCCTGCCGCCATGCCGCCATGCGGAGGTGCGCCGTACTGGAGCGCCCGCAGCATGCCGCCGAACTTCTCCTCCAGCACCTCTTCAGGATAACCGGCGATCGCGAAGGCCTTCTTCATGATCTCCGCCTTGTGGTTGCGGATCGCGCCAGAGGCGATCTCGTAGCCATTGCAGACGCAGTCATACTGATAGGCCGGGATCGTCAGCGGGTCTTTGGTCTCGAGGGCTTCGAGACCGCCTTGCGGCATGGAGAACGGGTTGTGCGAGAAGTCGACCTTCTTCTCCTCGTCGTCCCATTCGTACATCGGGAAATCGACGATCCAAGCGAGAGCAAAACGGTTCTCGTCGATGAGATTGAGCTCACGTCCCGCCCGGTCACGCGCCTTGCCCGCGAAATCCGCGAAGATTTTGGGATTGCCGGCAACGAAGAAGACGGCGTCGCCCTCTTTGAGGCCGAGCTGGCTGCGGATCGCTTCGGTACGCTCTTCACCGATATTCTTGGCGACCGGGCCGGCACCCGTCAGCTTGTCCGCCTCGTTGCGGAAGAAGATGTAGCCGAGGCCGGGCTGACCCTCGCCCTGCGCCCAGGAATTCATCCGGTCGCAGAAGGCCCGCGAGCCGCCGCCAGGTGCCGGAATCGCCCAGACTTCAACCTTCGGGTCACGCTCGATCATGCCGGCGAAAACCTTGAAGCCGGAGCCTGCGAAATGCTCCGTCACCGCCTGCATCTCGATCGGGTTTCTGAGGTCCGGCTTGTCGGTCCCGTATTTGCGGATGGCATCGGCATAAGGGATCCGCGGAAAGACCTGGGTCACCTCGCGACCGTCAGCGAAGCTCTCGAAGATGCCCCGCATCACTGGCTCCATCGCCGCGAAGACATCGTCCTGCGTGACGAAGCTCATCTCGATGTCGAGCTGATAGAACTCGCCCGGTAGACGGTCGGCGCGCGGATCCTCGTCGCGAAAGCAGGGAGCGATCTGGAAGTAGCGGTCAAAGCCCGCGACCATGATCAGCTGTTTGAACTGCTGCGGCGCCTGGGGCAACGCGTAGAACTTGCCCGGATGGATGCGCGACGGCACCAGGAAGTCGCGCGCCCCTTCGGGCGACGAGGCGGTGAGGATCGGCGTCTGGAACTCGTTGAAGGCTACCCCGCCCATTAGCTCCCGCAGACGCGAGATGACGGCCGAGCGCTTCATGATGTTCTTGTGCAGGGTCTCGCGACGCAGATCGAGAAAACGATAGCGCAGGCGCGTATCCTCTGGATATTCCGGCTCGCCGAAGACCGGCATCGGCAGCTCCGGCGCTTCGGAGAGGATCTCGATCTCGTTGGCAAAGACCTCGATCTCGCCCGTCGGCAGATTTGGATTGACGACTTCCGGGGCGCGCGCCTTCACTTGGCCGTCGATGCGCACGCACCATTCGGCACGCAGTTTTTCAGCGCTCGTGAAGGCGGGCGAATCGGGATCGGCAACGATCTGCGTCAGACCATAATGATCACGCAGATCCATAAAGAGCAGGCCGCCGTGGTCGCGCACGCGGTGGACCCAGCCGGAGAGACGAACATTTTCACCGACATCGCTGGCGCGAAGCGCGCCGCAATGGTGGGAACGATAGCGATGCATGTTACCGCTTCTTTCGGGTTTTGAGACAGTGGTCCGAAACGGACAAATTCGGCCGGAGAAGCACAGAAGCACGGGCGTGTGTCAAGGGAGCGGGCGCTTCAGATTGGCTAGACCGCAGCTGCGATACGCCCCGCTGGATGGTGGGCTGGAACTGTCCCGCGAACTGCCAAAATCTGCCCAGGTGCGCCACGAAAGCGTGGCGACAGCTGCGTCGAGATTCGCTATAGAGCAGCGCAATGAGTGCCAAAAACGATTATCAAGTCATCACCGAAAGCGCGCAGCTTGCGGAGATTTGCCGCCGCTTTTCCGACTCGCCTTTTGTCTCGATCGACACGGAATTCATCCGTGAGACGACCTTCTGGGCTCGCCTTTGCCTGATCCAGATGGCGGATCCAGAAGTCGCGGTCATCGTCGACCCCCTGGCTGAGGGGCTGGATCTTGCACCCTTCTTCGAGCTGATGCGCAACGAGAAGGTCACCAAGGTCTTCCATGCCGCGCGGCAGGATGTGGAGATCTTCGTCAAGCTCGACGGCGCGGTCCCACAGCCTCTGTTCGACACCCAGCTTGCGGCCATGGTGTGCGGCTACGGCGATCAGATCAGCTACGATCAGCTCGTCTATCGCGTCACGGGCGTGCGGATCGACAAATCCTCCCGTTTCACGGATTGGCAACGGCGACCGCTCAGCCAAAAGCAGCTCGATTACGCTGTTTCGGACGTGACGCATCTTTGCGACGTCTACCGCTTCCTCAAAGCCAATCTGGAAGAACAGCAGCGAAGCGACTGGGTGGCAGAGGAACTGGCCGTTCTCAACGACATCGAGACCTATCGGACGCATCCAGAGAACGCATGGAAGCGGCTGAAGATGCGTGTCAGGAAACCGCGTCAGCTTGCGGTGATGCAAAAGGTTGCCGCCTGGCGGGAGAAGGAAGCGCAGCTCCGAGACGTTCCGCGTCAACGCGTCCTAAAGGACGAGGCGATCTACGAGATTGCGCTGCAGCAGCCGCGAAACGCCGAACAGATGGCACGATTGCGCGCCCTGCCCCGCGGCTTCGAGCGCTCGCACGCCGCTCAGGCGCTGATTGCAGCGGTCGAAGAGGCGCTCGCCGTTCCGGACGCAGACCTTCCGTCGATCCCGAAACCGCGCCCGGCCCCTGAGCATGCGAGCGCTTCGGCAGAGCTTCTCAAGGTGCTGCTGAAGATGGTTTCGGAGAAGCACGGTGTCGCTTCACGGCTTGTTGCGACGGTCGACGAGCTTGAGAAGATCGCCGCAGATGATGATGCCGATGTGCCCGCCATGAAGGGATGGCGGCGGCAGCTCTTCGGAGAACAGGCGCTCGCGTTGAAGCGTGGAGAAATGGCGCTCTTGCTCGGCAATGGGCGCGTGCGTGCTGTGTCGGTCGAAGATATGCAGATCGCCGCCGAATAGCAGCTCAGCCGTCTGTGACGATGCGGCTCTCCAGTCCAACGAGCGCCGCCAGTTGTTTCAGCCGGGTTTCAAGACGCCCGCCGGCAAGTTCGATGAGATCCGGCGGCAAAACGAGTTTCAGCTCATTGTCGGTGCGGCGCAAGGTGGTGCGCGGCACCACACCCGGCATCGAAGCCGAGACGAGATAAGCGACCCGAAAGATCGCGGCGAGCGCCCTCGCCCGCTCCTTATAGCGCGTCGGAACGATCTCCCGCAGACCCGGCCCGAGTTCATCGTCTGAGAGGCCAGAATGGCGGTAATAGACCGACAGGCCCAGATAGGCGCGTCCTGGATGATCGACCCCGACGAAGCCCGCATGGGCGATGATATTCAGGCTCTGCTCGCCCCGGTAATCGGGATGCGCACGCCAGCCGATATCCGCCAGTAGGCAGGACGCAGCGCGCAACCGTTCCTCTTCCTTTGTCTCGTCGATGCCGAGCGCCTTCATCGCATCGCCTGTCCAGGCGATCAGCTCTTCCGAATGCGCCGGCGAGCGCGAGCGTAGAAAGCAGAGCTCACGAGCGGCGGCGATGAGCGCGTTCTTATCCTGCTCTTCCGCGGGCAGGCGCGAATAGAGAAAGCCCTCCCGCAGGCCGAGGGCGGAAATGACGATGCGGGCAGGTTTGCCGGCACGCACGAGTTCCGACAAGACAAGGCCACCATATGCCAGGAGCGGCTGTCGCTGCTTGGAGACGGCATCGATGGAATCAATCGATGCGACCGGCTGGCGGTAAAGGCTTTTCAGGAAATCACGACTGCGATCGGTCTCCAGCGTGTAGCCATGCATGACGTGGAGCGGATAGCCGGTCTGGCGCATATGCAGTTTTGCGATCGACCGCCAGGTCCCGCCAATCGCATAGAAGGTGCGGCCTTCCAGGTGCGGCAGGACCTTGGAGTTCTCCAAGGCCGCACGAGCGATCTTTTTGGCGGCCTTGAGATCGCCCCCTGAATCGTCCTTGAGACGCAGGCCGCCGAGCGGAAAAGTCTCACCATCGCCGATGCGGCTGCCGCGCACATTGGTGAGTTCGAGACTGCCGCCTCCGAGATCACCCGCGACCCCTTCCGGGATCTCAAAGCCGTCGACCACGCCGAGAGCCGCATAGTAGGCTTCTGCAGGGCCGGTGAGCACGGTGACATCACAGCCGCAGATGTCCCGCACCTTGGCGATGAACTTCGAGCCGTTTTCCGCTTCACGCGTCGCGGCCGTCGCCAGGACGCTGAGTTCCACAACTCCTATCTGGCGACAGAGAGCTGCAAAGCGCTTGAGTGCGGATAGGGCTTTGTCGACAGACGCATCCGAAAGGCGTCGGGAGGTGGCAACCCCCTCGCCCAACCCCGCGAGAACCTTCTCGTTGAAGAGAGGCGTCGGTGAACGCGCCATCCTCTCATAGACAACGAGACGCACCGAGTTGGAGCCGATGTCGATAACGGCGACGGGCCCATAGCCGGCGATACGGCCGGGCGCATCAGGCTCAATTATCAAGCCGGTCGGCGAAGGTGCGCGGGGTGTCGGATTTGAGAGATTTTCCACGGCCGGAGAGACTTGCATTGGTCATAAAATACCGATGGGCGTTAAAGAGTTCCTCTCCCTCTTCCGGCTCGATGCGCCGGGAGGTGCCGTCGGAGAGGATTTCCCAGCTTTGCTGGTTGTCCTTGAGGTTGGCGACCATGATCTGGTCCAGGATCTGCATATGCACCGTCGGATTGGTGATCGGCACCATCGTTTCCACGCGCCGGTCGAGATTGCGCGGCATCAGGTCGGCGGAGCCGATATAAAGGAGCGCCTCATCCGATGGCAGCCCATGGCCGTTGCCGAAACAGAGGATGCGCGAATGCTCCAGAAAACGGCCGACGATTGATTTCACCCGGATGTTTTCCGACAGGCCGGGAAGGCCCGGCCGCAGGCAACAAATGCCGCGGATGACGAGTTCGACCTTCACCCCGGCGCCACTCGCCCGATAAAGCGCGTCGATGATCTGCGGATCGACCAGAGAATTCATCTTCATCCAGATGCGGGCGGGACGCCCTGCAGCCGCGTGACCGATCTCGGCGTCGATATGCTCCAGGATGCGAGAGCGCAGCGTGTATGGCGATACGGCGAGACGCACCACGTCCTGCGGCGGAGCATAGCCCGTAATGAAGTTGAAGACGCGGGCGACGTCGCGGGCGATCGCGGGATCCGCGGTGAAATAGGAAAGGTCGGTGTAAATCTTGGCCGTGATCGGGTGATAATTTCCCGTGCCGATATGCACATAGCTGACGAGCCCGTTCGGCTCGCGACGCACCACCTGGCTGAGCTTCGCGTGCGTCTTGAGTTCCATGAAACCGTACACGACCTGCGCGCCGGCGCGCTCCAGATCGCGAGCCCAGCGGATATTGGCTTCCTCGTCGAAGCGTGCCTTGAGCTCGACGAGCGCCGTCACCGACTTGCCCGCCTCGGCCGCTTCCGTCAGCGCTTTGATGATCGGGCTGTCGTTAGAGGTGCGATAAAGGGTTTGCTTGATCGCCATCACGTCCGGATCGCTCGCTGCCTGGCGCAGGAACTGCACCACGACGTCGAAGGATTCGTAGGGGTGATGGACGACGATGTCCTTCTGCTGGATTGCGGCAAAGCAATCGCCCGCGTGCTCGCGTATCCGTTCCGGAAAGCGCGGCGTGTAAGGCTTGAATTTGAGATCGCGGCGGTCGATCCCGACGAGCTGTTCGAGATCCTTGATCCCGAGCTGACCATGAATGACGTAGACCTCGTCATTGTCGACGGAAAGCGATTGCTGCACGACCGCGCGCAAATCTTCCGGCATCGAGGATTCGACCTCCAGCCGGATGACCGAGCCACGGCGGCGCTGCTTGAGCGCGCGCTCGAAGAGACGCGCGAGATCCTCCGCTTCCTCCTCGATCTCGATATCGGAATCGCGAATGACCCGATAGACGCCCTTTCCGACGACCTCATAGCCTGGAAACAGGCGGTCTATGAAAAGGCCGACGGTTTCTTCCACGCTGATGAAGCGTGTCGGATGCTTCTCGTCTTGGCGCGGCAGACGGATGAAGCGCGCCAATGTGTGCGGCATGCGTACCAGCGCACGCATGAAACGATGATGGACCGGATCGGTCAGCGAGAGCGCGAGCGTGAAGCCCAGATTGGGAATAAAGGGAAACGGATGGGCGGGATCGATGGCGAGCGGTGTCAGGACCGGGAAAACCGTCTCCATGAAATATTCCGCAAGCCACTCGGCGTCTTCAGACGTCACCTCCTCGCCACGAACGATCGAGATCCCCTCCTTGTCGAGGAGCTCGCGCAAGACGATCCATTGCGTCTGCTGATCGTTGACGAGCGCTTCGACTTTGCGGTCGATTTCCGCAAGCTGCTGCGAGGGCGTCAATCCGTCGGCGCTGACGGTTGCAATCTTCTCGCGCTCCTGGCCCTTCAGTCCGGCCACGCGCACCATGAAGAATTCATCGAGATTGTTCGCTGAGATCGACAGAAAGCGCAGCCGCTCCAGAAGCGGGTGATTTGGGTTCTCCGATTCCTCGAGCACGCGGCGATTGAATTCCAGCCACGAGATCTCGCGGTTGATGAAGCGTTTGGGATCACCAAGAAGCTCGCTGGTCGCTACGGCGATCGTCCCATTCTCGGAATCACCAGGATCAGTGGCTATCGAGCTCTCTTCCATCAATCCTCTCTAGGTCTGCGAACCGCGTTGATCGCAGTGGAGCGTAACACTTGGATGACACCTGCGGAAACCGAGGTCTTGTATCTCAGGAGCCGGTCGTCTGAATTTCACGTCCCGCAAGAACCTGCGCCACGAGCGGTCGCGTAATGCGCCGCCCTTCACTCAGCGCCTCTTCGTCGATGGCTGCGACGAGAGCCTGCGCCTCCCGCAGAGAGCGCTCCATCCGGACGACCATGTAGTCGATGACGTTGCGCTCGACCGCGAGCTGGCGGTCGCTGAAAAGCTTGACCAGGACCTGCCGCAACAAAGGTTCGTCGGGCCGGTCGATGGAAATTGGGACGGCGAGCCGCAGACGCGAGATCAGATCCTTGAGCGACAGCTGCCAACGCGCAAGCGGTTCGCGCGCCGTAATCAGAATCGTAAAGCCTTCCTCGCGAGCCCGATTGATCAGATGGAAGAGCGCGCGCTCGGGAACGTTGTCGGCGGCGACATCTTCGACGAGAACGGGACGCGTGGGGCCACCCACCTCGGTTTTCTCGAGCATTGAGCCGGCGACAATTTCGGCGGCTGCTCTTTCCGCCCAAAGGCCGGCGAGATGCGTTTTGCCGGAGCCTTCCGGCCCGCATAACAGCACGACTGGGGCTGACCAATTCGGCCAGCTCATGATGACGTCGTAGGCCGCGCGATTCGCATCCGTCACAAGATAGCTGTCACGGTCATAGGCGGCTTCATGGGCGAGCGGGATCGGGATCTGGCGTTGCGAGTTCATGGCGTTCACTGCAACTCGCTGGGGGGCGGCGGTGGCGGATCGCCGGTGCCGAGATAAATCCGGCTCTCGCGATATTGTTCAAGTCCGAAGCGGACAAGCACGCCGATCGCGGCCGTGACAGGGACCGCAACAAGCAGGCCGACGAAGCCAAACAAGGCACCGAAGGCGAACATCGCAAACATCAGCCAGACCGGATGGACACCAACGGAATGGCCCACAATGCGCGGCTGCAGAAGGTTGCCTTCCACCACCTGTCCGGTGACGAAAACGCCTGCGACCACCACGATCCAGGGCCATTCCGGCCAAAACTGCACGAGCGCCACGCCGACAGCCAGAATGAAGCCGACCGTTGAGCCGATATAAGGAATAAAGTTGATGACCCCGGCGACGAAACCGATCAGAAGCCCAAAATTCAGCCCGACCGCTGTCAGGCTGACGACGTAGAAGCCTCCCAGCAGCGTGCAAACGAGACCCTGGCCTCGGAGAAAACCCGACAGCGCCTGATCGATATCTGCGGCAAGCGCTCGAATGACATCGGCATGCTCGCGCGGAAGATAGCTGTCGACCATCTTCACCATCCGATCCCAATCGTAGAGAAGATAGAAAGCAACGACCGGGGTCACGATGAACAGGCTGGCGAAGCTGATCAGAGCCTGGCCGCCGGCGAGAATTGAAGAGACCAGACCGCCCATCCAGGTGGCGGCACTCTTCAGAAGCGGCTCGGCGTTGAACTCTCCGCTGGAGGGCAGATACTTGGCGAGCGGCGATGCGAAGACCTCGCTGCCGAGATGCCGAAGTCGCTCGATGAGATTGGGCAGCCTGGCGGCAAAATCACTCGCCTGACCGACCAGCGGCGGGATAATCGCAACCAGCACGACGATAAATAGGACGAGCGCAAAGATCAGGATCGCTAGCGTCGCCAGGAGGCGGTTCATGCCGAGCTTTTCAAGCCAGTCCGCGACTGGGTCGAGAAAATACGCGAGCGCCATGCCAAGCAGGAACGGCAACAGGATGCCGCTGAAAAGCCAAAGGAAAACGATGAGAGCAGAGAGCGCTCCCAGCCAGAAGATCGCCTGCCGCTGGGCCGACATCAACCCTCCTCCCGCCGTGGCTCTTCGCCGGCCATGTGGCGCAGCCACTCCGCGAGATAGGCACCGGCTGAGCCGACGGTCAAGCCGGCCGTTGTGATGATCATCGGCCAGATTGCGATCGAAAGCGATTTGATGCCGGCGTGTTCGGCCAGAACCAGCGCGAGGAGAACGATCTGAGAGGTCGTGTTGAACTTCGACACCCATAGCGGCCGCATCGCGATCGGATTGACGAGCATCCATGCGAGGATCACGCCGCCGACGATGAGAATGTCCCGGCTGACCACGAGAATAATCAGCCATGGCGGCAGGACTCCCTGGAAGCCGAGCACCAGAAACAGCGAGACGAGGAGTGCCTTGTCGGCGATCGGATCGAGATAGGCGCCGAGATCGGAAGACGCACCGAAGCGTTTGGCAATCAGGCCGTCGATGCCATCGCTTATCCCCGCGAGAAGGAACACGATGGTCGCGCCTGTCCAATTCTGGATCACGATCAACCAGACGATCAACGGAACGGAGACGAGCCGCGCGAGAGTGATGAAATTCGGAAGGGTCAAGGAGAACGGTGCCTGGAGCCAAAAACGCAGTGCCAAATGGCACAACGCCGCTTGCAAATTCAGGCTATCGCCTCTACCCGCTTTCGGGCCATGGGGGAAGACCGCACCACACTCAGCTATCGCCAGGCCGGCGTCGATATCGACGCGGGCGCAGCGCTCGTCGACCGCATCAAGCCGCTTGCTGCCAGCACCCAACGTGCCGGTGTCATGGGCGGACTTGGCGGTTTCGGCGCGCTTTTCGATCTCAAAAAGACCGGCTACCGTGATCCGGTGCTGGTGGCTGCGACCGATGGCGTCGGCACGAAGCTCAAGATTGCCATCGAGAGCGGGCATCACGACACGGTGGGAATCGATCTCGTTGCGATGTGCGTCAACGATCTCATCGTTCAGGGCGCAGAGCCCCTCTTCTTCCTCGATTATTTCGCTTCCGGAGCCCTCTCGGTCGACGAGGCGGCGTCTGTGGTTTCAGGCATCGCCGAAGGTTGCCGACAGGCGGGTGCTGCCCTCGTCGGCGGCGAGACGGCGGAACTGCCCGGACTATATGCCGCCGGGGATTATGACCTCGCAGGGTTCGCCGTTGGCGCCGTCGAGCGGGACGAGATCCTGCCGCGTGCGGTGACGGCGGGAGACGTCGTTATCGGCGTGGCTGCGAGCGGCGTTCATTCGAACGGCTTTTCGCTGGTGCGCCGGGTGGTCGAGCGAAGCGGTCTCGCCTGGGAGGCTCCGGCGCCGTTTGAACCTGGCAGGAGCCTCGCGCAGGCGCTTCTGGAGCCAACCCGCATCTATGTCCGCCCTCTCCTTTCGGCGATCCGTGAGACGGGCGCCGTGAAGGCTCTGGCGCATATCACAGGCGGCGGATTGCCGGAGAACCTGCCAAGGGTCTTGCCTGACGGGCAAGCGGTTCGCATCCACCTCGACGAGATTCCGCTGCCCCCGGTTTTCTCCTGGCTCGCGAAGAGCGGACCAATCGAAGAAGCCGAGCTCCTGCGCACATTCAACTGCGGTGTCGGCATGGCCGTCATCGCGGATGCCGATGCTGCCGAACGAATCATGGCGCATCTGACGGCTGCGGGTGAAAAGAGTTTCCGTCTCGGCGAGATCGAGCCGCGGGAAGACGCGGCCGTCGTGTTCGAAGGCAAGCTCGCGCTGGACGAGAAATAACAGTGAAAACAGCGATTTTGATTTCCGGGCGCGGCAGCAATATGCGCGCCCTCGTCGATGCGGCGCGAGAGCCCGACTTTCCCGCCTCGATCGAGCTGGTCCTTTCCAATCGCGCCGATGCTGCCGGTCTCACCTATGCCGCCGATGCGGGTATTGCGACCGCGGTACTCCCGCATCGCGATTATGAGAGCCGTGAAGCCTTTGAAGCCGCCCTCGATACGACGCTGCGCGAGGCCGGAATCGAGCTTATCTGTCTTGCCGGCTTCATGCGGCTCCTCTCCGATGAATTCGTCGAGGGATGGCGCAATCGGGTGATCAACATCCACCCGTCGCTCTTGCCGGCCTTTCGAGGCTTGAGGACGCATGAACGCGCCCTGGCGACAGGCGTGCGCGTGCACGGAGCGACGGTCCACTACGTCCGGGCCGAAATGGACGATGGACCGATCATCGTTCAAGGCGCCGTGCCGGTCCTTGCGGACGATACCTCAGAAAGCCTCGCGGTACGCGTCCTGGCAGCAGAGCACCGGATCTACCCGCTCGCTCTTTCCTGGGTCGCGGGACGCAAGGCCCGGGTCGTGGCCGAGAAGGTCATTCTCGAGGGACTGCCGACATCGGAGGATGCCGTTTTGATTGTGCCCTCCGGTGAACAGCAGGATTGAGGCTCCATCTCCTCAGCGCGTGCAGGCCTCGAAAGCCTGAACGTATTTCGCCTGTGCCGTCTTCGGAATCTGACCGCTGGTGACGAAGGCTGCGGCTTCGGGTTCGCTCATCTGCGGCTCAAGCCGCTTGGCGAGACACGAACAATCCCTTGTCACACTCTTCAGCGCGTCCCCTTCCCGCTTGCGCCATTCCGCGTAAACGCATGCGTCGGCCAGACGATTGCGCACCGTCTCATGCGTCATGCCGGCCGGCAGCGTCGTAGGCGCGGAACCTCCCTGGCAGGCTGCCAGCGTAAGGGTCGCAAAAACGAGGGAAGGAACCGCCGAGAACCGCATCTTCATCTCCAGAAAAGAGGCGCGATATTCTCCGCACTCCTCACTCAGTCAAGCTGCACTGGAGCAACACAGGGCGCAATTCGCACCGCATTGTCATGGAAGGCAGCCCCGCCATAAGGCGCGACCGCATCGGCGCCCGTCAGTGCGTTGATGCCGCGTCCTCCTTGATGCGCCTTATTCGGCCAGATGCCTTCGGCAATCAGAGTACCGCGCTGCTGACCATCGCTCAGGCGCACATGCAGCCGACAAGCGCCGCGCCGGCTGGTGAGCTCCACGAAATCCCCATCGTTGAGGCGGACAGCTTCCGCATCGAGCGGATGCATCATCACCTCGGGGCGTTTCTCGCGCGCCCGACCGGAGGGCGTTTCCGAGAAGGTGGAATTCAAAAATGAGCGTGCCGGCGCGGTGACCAGGCGGAAGGGATAGTCCTCATCGGCCGTCTCGATCGCCTCCCACTGATCGGGAAATTCGGGGAGAGATTCCCAAGGTCCGAGCGCCTTGCCGTCCTGCGGGCGGTTCGGAGCGGCAAAGCGGCCCCAATCGGGCGCGAACCGGAACTTGCCATCGGGAAAGCCGAAGCCGTTGAGATAATGCGCCTCCTCGAAGCCCGGCTGACAATCGATCCATTTGTTCTTTTCGAGCGTTGCGAGGTCACCCCAGCCGGACGCCTTGAGCAGCCAATCGATATGCTCGCGTGCGCTCATGGCGAAGCCTGGATGCTCGGCGCCAAGACGCTTAGCGAGGCCCGTCACGACCTGGTGGTTCGTGAGGCAACCCTGCGGCGGCTCGACGAGTTTCGGCCCGAACAGGATGTTCTGATGGCCGCCGCCTTTGTAGATGTCGTCATGTTCCAGGAACATCGTCGCCGGCAGCACGATGTCGGCCATTTCTGCCGTGTCCGTCATGAACTGCTCGTGCACGGCGACAAAGAGATCGTCGCGCATGAAGCCGCGCCGCACCTGTTCCTGGTCGGGCGCGACATTCATCGGATTGGTGTTCTGAATGAGCATGGCGCCTACGGGGGGACCGCCCTTGAGATCGGCGTCATTGCCGCAAAGGATCGGGCCGATGCGCGACTGATCGAGCATGCGCACGGAGGGGTTGAGGCGATCGAGGCCGGCGATCATCGTCTCGTCGAGATGATAGATGCCACCGTTGTTGTGAAATGCCCCTCCCCCCTCATGGCGCCAGGCGCCGGTGACGGTGGCGATACATGAGGCGGCGTGCATGGCGACGGCGCCATTGCGGCTGCGCGTAAAGCCGTAGCCAAGGCGCATGAAGGTCTTTGGCGTCTTGCCGATCCAGGCGGCGAACGTCTCGATGTCCTCGACGCAGAGGCCGGTGATGGACGATGCCCATTCCGGCGTCTTTTCCTCAAGATGGCGTGCGAAGTCCTGAGGGCGATCGCTGAAGCGATTGAGATAGTCCCAGTCGGCGTGGCCATCGCGGAAGAGAATATGCATGACTGCGCAGGCAAGTGCTGCGTCGGTGCCGGGTTTCAGGCAAAGAGCGAGGTCCGCCTGTCGCATCGTGGCGTTTTCATAGACATCGACCACGACGAGCTTCGCTCCGCGGGTTTTCCGAGCCGTGGTCGCATGGGTCATCACATTGATCTGCGTCGCGACCGCATTGGTGCCCCAGATGACGACGAGATCGGATTTTGCGATTTCGCGCGGGTCTGGTCCGGTCAGGCTGCCGGTGCCGGCGACATAGCCGGTCCATGCCATGTTGGTGCAGATAGACCCGAACTCTCCAGAATAGCGCTTCACGTGGCGAAGGCGGTCGAGCCCGTCGCGCTGCACCAGTCCCATCGTGCCGGCGTAATAATAAGGCCAGACGGCTTCAGACCCGTATTTCGTCTCTGCCTTGACGAAGGCCTCGGCGATCTCGTCGAGTGCTCGTTCGGCAGAGATTTCCTGCCACGCGCCGTCCCCCTTGGCGCCCTTGCGCTTCAGGGCCTTCGTGAGCCTGTCCGGATGATGCAGGCGCTCCGAATAGCGCGCGACCTTGGCGCAAATCACGCCTGCCGTATAATCGTTCTCGGAATTGCCCCTGAGCCTGCCGACGCGCCCGTCGGGCAGAATTTCCACCTCAAGTGCACAGGTCGAAGGGCAATCATGCGGGCAGGCGGAATGGCCGGTTCTGACCGGCGTCATGTCATTCATTCGAATTCTCCAAGCGACAACAGTCGCTTACCTGCTCCGGCAGGTCAAGATGCTCAGCTGGAGGTGGGTCTTGCGGCATGCCGGACAAGCAGGCCGAACAGAATCAGCGCCACCGCCTGGTGGGCGAGCGCGATCGGCCATGGAACGACGAGAAGGAGCGCCAAAATTCCAAGCGCCACCTGACAGATGACGACGGCCAGGATCAGCGCGAGATCGGAGGACCAGCGACGGACCGCAAGGCGCCACAGACCATATCCGATCACAAGCATTGCCAGCACATAGCCGCCGATGCGGTGATCAAACTGAACGGTCGTGATGTTGTCGGTGAAATTGTGCCAAAGCGGCTGCATCGCAAGAAGGCCTGCAGGCACGAAGCGCCCGTCCATCAGCGGCCAGGTGTTGTAGGTCAGGCCGGCATCGTGCCCGGCGACGAGACCGCCAAGAGCAATCTGGACGAGGGCCGCGATAGAGATGAAGCAGGCCGCAATACTGCCCGCAGTGGCGCGCCGCACGACTTCAGCGCCGCCAAGGCGCGCATGCGTGGCAATCAAAAACCCGAAGAAAAGGCTCGCGAGCGTCAGATGCAATGACAGCTTGACGGGCGCGACCGCGATCATCCCCGGTTTCAAACCCGAGGCCACCATGATCCAGCCGACGAGGCCTTGAAGCCCGAGAAGGAGCCCGCCGGCGAAAAGCCACAGGCCGAGACGGAGCGTCAATTTCCCGGCAATGGCGAAGCCTAAAAGGCCGACGAGATAGACGGCACCGATGAAGCGACCCAACTGGCGGTGCGTCCACTCCCACCAGTAAATCTGCTTGAACTCGCCGAGGCTCATGCCCCGGTTCATCAGTTCGTATTGGGGTGTCGCCCGGTACCGATCGAACTCGTCTGCCCAGGCCTCGTCCGACAAAGGCGGCACGGCACCCACGACCGGCTTCCACTCGGTGATTGAAAGACCGGAATCGGTCAGCCGCGTCATGCCCCCCACAAGCACCATGACGAAAACCAGAAAGGTCAGGATCGCCAGCCAGAGCCTGACACTGCGCAGCCGCATCCAGGAAGATGTGAATGTTTTGGAACGCGGCCCAAAGGAAGTCTGCGCAAAGGGCAAAATGCTGTCATCAAAGGACATCGGCGTCGTCCCGTCTGATATGCCTGTGAGCCAGTTCTCGCCTACGCGACACCGCGGCCCGGCACAAGAGATTGAAAACGACGTCCATTGCGGCTAGCTGCCTCTATGCGTCAGAAATACCGCAAACCGATCGGCACCGTTCTTCTTGTCGTGTGGGTGATCTTCTACAGCCTCACCGCGATGACAATCGGAGCCGCAAAGCTTCCCGGCACAAGCGGGCTCGTGCAGCTTGCCTATTATGCGGTTGCCGGTATTGCCTGGGTGATCCCAGCTGGCGCCATTATCTGGTGGATGGCACGTCCCGACCGCGCTTGAAGGCATTTTTTGCCTGCAAGAGCGGCTCCGCGATCCGCCATAGGCCGGGTGCGAGCAAGATCTCCTGATAATCGACATCCTGGTAATAGCCGTTCACCGAAACCCGCGGCAGGAAGCGCGGATCGGAAGACGCTCGGAGCGTGCCTGGCGTCGTCAGGAAAGCGGCCGTCATTCCTGCTTGTGCGGCAAGCTCGGCCTCGCGCATCCCGACGGCACCGGGAAACCCGTAGGGATAGGCAAGAAGGTCGGGCCGTCTTCCTGTCTCTTCGGCAATGCGATCCGCGCCTTCCTTGATTTCTGCAAGCGCGCTTTCCGCTGACAGTTTGGCGAGCGCAGGATGGGTCATGGTGTGGGCACCGATCGTCGCGAGAGGATCTTCTGCGAGCAGACGTACCCCGTCCCAATCCAGAACCAATTCCTTGGTCAACGCTCGTTCATCGAAATCATGGGCTTCATAGAGACGTCCCATGACCTGGCGATGTCGGACACCATCCAGGTCGAAGAGCAACGCATGCCGCCACGCAGCAAAGGCCGCATACTTCTCCCCGGCGGTTGAGGTCGGCATCCGGCCCGGCCCCTCGCCTTTCACCCCGAATTCTACATTCGTTGCAATCATGCGCTCCAGTGCGACCCACCAAGGTGCGGCGGTGCGGTCGCAAAATCCTGCGCAGATGAAGGCCGTGAATGGAGCCTGATGCCGTCTGAAAACGGGAAGCGCGTCCTCTAGATTGTTGCGGAAGCCATCATCCAGCGTGATCGCGACATCCTGTGGGGATGCACGTCCCGCCATCTGATTGGCCACCATCTCTCCAAGAGGCACGATGCGCCGGCCTGCGCCTTTCAGCAATCTCAGAAGCGCATCCAGAAAATCGGGCGCAATCACGAGACCCGCATTGGGAGCGAACGCAGCGGGAGGTTCCGGCTTCACTTCGTGCAAAGTGAGAACAAGCCCGCTGCCTTTAGGCTCCGCCGGCAACCAACGCGCCGCCTTCGTGAAGGCAAGACCGTTCAGCGCCAAGTGAATTGCCTGGTGACGTCGACTCACCTCATACCTCGTTTTCGCTTCCCTCTCTGCAGGACCTTCAAGCAGCCTCTTCGGCCGCCTCCGGCTCTGCACCATCCTCGCCCGATCGCTGCAGGAGAATGGCATTGCGTGCGCCCGCTTCGGTCGCCTGGCGGTGAAGCCTGCGGCGTGCGTCCGCTCCCATATCTTCATCGCAAACGAGGACGGCGAGATCTGGCCGAACATAGTCGCTCGGCCAATCCTCAAAGCGGTCGGCCAGGAGGACGACACGGTCATACGTGTTGCTCAAGGCTCCGATGACGAGGCTGAGACGCTGCAAGGGCGGATCCTCGGCCATCGATCCGAGAGGAATGAAATGGACGCGGCTATCGCCGTCGAGACGAATGGCATCGCCGAAGGGTGCGTCACCGCTCAACAGGTCACCCAGTCCCGGGCCGCCGTCGCGGTCGAGTGCCGAGGCGGGCTCCACTCCGATGTCGAGGAGAATAATGCGCAGCGAAGCCGTGCGAACCGCAAGACGGCAGGCGCCCAGTGCTGCATCTCCGGCGGTTGGGCCGCCGTCACCCGCAAAGAGAACCGTTTTCAGACCTTCCGTCGCGATGAGATCTGCAAGCTCGGCGAGGCCCGGAATCTCCTTGGCCGCATCAAGGCTCGGCGTTCCGCCGGGAGGAATAGCGCCCAGCACCAAAAGGGGCTCTGCCGGAACCTCTCCGGCCGGCGGCACCTCGATGTCGTCTAGCGGGCGGAACGCACGACCGGAGGCGAATTCGCGCACGATAACGATGGCCATGGCGAGGAAAAGGGAGCCAAGGACGGCCGCGGCCGTCAGCAGCCCTTTCTTCGGCCAGGACGGACGCCGCGGCGGGATCGCGCGTGAGATGATCCGCGCATCCGCCGGCAGATAGTTGGAATCGGTGCGTGCGGCCGCTTCTCTATAGCGCGCCAGAAATGTCTCCAGGAGATCGCGCTGAGCGGCGGCTTCGCGCTCAAGCGCTCGAAGCTCGATGCTCTCCTCGTTGGAGCGAGAAACGGCGGCCTTTGTCTCGTTCAGCCTTGCTTCGAGGGTATCAACCCGAGCGCTCGCAACGCGCGAGGCGGTTTCCAGCGATTGCAGGATCTTACGAACTTCGGTGCGAACCTGCCCATCCAGATCCGCAAGCTGGCTCCGCAGGGCCTGCAGACGCGGATGCTGCGGCATGAGGCTGGTCGAGAGCTCGGCGATCTGGGCGCGCAAGGCGACCTGCCGCTCGCGGAGCCGCTGGATCAGCTGTGAATTCAAAACCTCTTCGGCGGAATCGAAGGAGCCCCCTTCGCGCAACAGTGACCGGAGCAATTCGGCCCGTGACTGAGCTTCCGATTGTGCAGCTTTGGCACGTCCGAGCTCCGCATTGAGCTCGCTCAGATCCTGTTTCTGTAATGTCGTTTCCGGTTGGGTCGACGTATTGACGTCGAAAAGGTTGTTCTCGGAGCGGTATGCGGCGACCGAGCCTTCCGCCTCTTTGACGCGCTCGCGCAAGCGGTCGATCTCAGTCTGCAGCCAGGCCGTCGCGGCCGAGGTCGACTGTCTCTTGGCTTCGCTTTGCAGGTTCACGAACGCCTCCGCCACCGCATTTGCGATCTGCGCCGCAAGCTCGGGATCGTGTGCGTTGAACTCGACCGCAATCACTCGCGATTTGACGACGGAATAGACAGAAAGGCGCTTGTAGTAAGTCTCGAGAACACGCTGCCGAATCGTATTTTCGGCCGGGCCCTTTTTGAGCCCGGAGGCAATCAAGACTGTATCAATGAGGGACGGTGAGAGCGCCGGATCGAAATCGGGGCGATGGGTCAGGTCGAACTTGTCGATGATGGTATTGGCAATGTCCCGAGAGCGCAGCACTTCGACTTGGCTTGCGATCGCCGATTCGTCCAACTGCACCGTCAGGTTTTCCGCGCCCGAGTCGCGGGGCCGCGTCAGCGGTGACTCCCGCGCCTCGATCAAAATGCGTGAGTCGCCAGTATAAAGCGGGTCGACGAGCGAGAGACCGAGATAGGTTCCAGCCCCGACGACGATCGCCACCAGGCCGAAAAGCCAGGCACGGCGCCACAGCGCGGCGGCAATTGCAGAAATGTCCATTTCCATCGGACGCGGCTCGGCCATAGCGTGGCGACTCCTTGCTGGCTGAAGGCAAGATGCGTCGATTACGGTTAGGAGGCGGTTAACGGGCACCTTACCTCTAGTTCCAGGCAATTTTAGCGCGGAATTAACTATGGCTCGGCATATTTCAGCCGATCATAGGTCGGGTGCTCGCAATGAACGCGGTTCGTGTCGCCATTATAATCACGCTTGTTTGTCTTCTCGCGTCTTGCATGGGCGAGCGGGCGCCTTTGGCGACTGGTTCACCGACAATCAAAGGCCCCTATCGACTGGATACCGGCGACGAACTCCGCATCGTCGTCTTCGACCAGAGCGAACTCACCAACGTCTACAAGGTCGATCAAGCCGGCTATGTGACGATGCCTCTGGTGGGCGAAATCGCCGCCCGCGGCGCCAGTACCGACGAGCTGGAGGGACGCATCCAGAGTGCGCTGTCGACCCGCTTCGTTCGCAATCCCGACGTGACCGTTGAGGTCGCCTCCTATCGTCCCTTTTTCATTCTCGGCGAAGTAAGCAGTCCCGGCCAGTACCCATATGTGCCAGGTATGACGGTGGAAAATGCCGTCGCAGTCGCGGGAGGCTTCACGCCTCGCGCGAACGAACGGGTGGTGCGGCTGAGCCGCCAGCTGAACGGAGTTCTCTACGAGGGTCGCCTCGCCGTCACCCAGCCGATTCGCGCCGGCGATACCGTCTATGTCGGAGAACGCCTGTTCTGATCTGAGTTGATTAACTCTAGCAGGCGGAACAGATTGAATAAAATCGCTCAAGACAGACAGCTATCGGCAATTCCGAGCGGGATTTTGGACAGTGACATCGAGCAATGCACCGGCAGAGGAAAAGCCTGGAGCGAAGCCGCCTGGCTCCGGCCGCTCAGCTCTTAACCTCGCCGCCGCGCGCGTTGCCGCGAACCTCAAATACCGCCCTGTTTCGGCTGGTTTTCTCGCAGCGCTTCTCCGCCTTGCGGACTTCACGGCCCTCGTCGGCCTCGGCACCCTGATCCACTATTTCTGGGTCACGCCAAGCGATGGTGAGTTGTCTCTCCGCTATCTCCTGCCGCTGATCCTGCTGCCAGTGCTGACGATCTCGCTTATCGGCACATTCAAAGGCTATACCCTACCCGCCTACAGGCACCCGCTGAAACATATCGGTCGCGCCGCGGGGCTTTGGGCGGTGGTCTTCGCCTGCTTCACCCTGGTCGCGTTCTTTCTGAAGATCGGCGACGATTTCTCCCGCCTCTGGCTCGGCGCCTGGTTCTTTCTGGGATTTGTCGCCCTGGCAGCAGCGCGCGCGCTGCTGGCACGTCTCGTGCGCGTTTGGACACGCGTCGGCCTCCTGGAGCGCCGCGCGGTTCTTGTTGGAGGCGGGCCGGAAGCGGTCTCGCTGATCCGTGCACTCGACGCCGAACCCGAGAACGACATTCGTATCTGCGGGATCTTCGATGACCGGGGTGGCGACCGTGCGCCGGCAATCAAGGAAGGCTATCCACTGCTCGGCCGAATCGACGAACTCGTCGAGTTCGGTCGTCAGGCGCAGATCGATCTCCTGATCATCGCGCTGCCGCTGACAGCAGAGAACCGGCTCCTCGAAATGCTCAAACAGCTCTGGGTGTTGCCGGTCGACATTCGCATGGCCGCGAATACGACGCGCTTGCGGTTCCGCCCGCGGTCCTATTCCTTCATTGGCTCTGTGCCATTTCTGGATTTGTTCGATCGACCGATTGCGGGGTGGGATTCCGTTGTAAAGCGGGTGTTCGACATCACCTTCGCCAGCCTTGCCCTCATCCTGCTGTCGCCGGTCATGCTGGCTGTGGCTGCCGCAATCAAGCTCGACAGCCGGGGCCCCGTCCTCTTCCGTCAGGACCGGTACGGCTTCAACAACGAGCTCATCAAGGTCTTCAAGTTCCGCTCGATGTATGTGGATCAGGTGGACCTCAACGCGGCAAAGCTCGTCAGCCGTGACGATCCCCGCGTGACGCGCGTCGGCCGCTTCATCCGAAAGACCAGTCTCGACGAACTGCCGCAATTGTTCAACGTCTTGAAGGGCAATCTGTCCCTCGTCGGCCCCCGCCCGCACGCGCTCCAGGCCAAGGCCGCCAACCAGCTTTACGAGCAGGTGGTCGACGGCTATTTCGCCAGGCATCGCGTCAAGCCGGGCATCACCGGCTGGGCCCAGGTCAACGGCTGGCGCGGCGAAACCGATACGCAGGAAAAACTCGAGCGGCGCGTAGAGCACGACCAGTTCTATATCGAAAACTGGTCGGTGCTTTTCGATCTCTATATCCTGCTTTTGACTCCGATCCGGCTCGTCACTGGCGAGAACGCTTATTGAGAGCGACCCAGCGATGCAGCCCACCGCTTGATGGGTCTCCACAGCCCTACCTTACGAGCTCGCTCCTCCGCTCCGGTGCACGACATTCCGTTCTTTCTGGAGGCTGATCGTGAGCGAACGGAGCGACGCGTTCAGAGACTGGCGACGCGGCTGTCAGTTTCGCCATGCAAGAGCGCCTTCCCCACCCGGTCTTTTCGCCCTTCTGCTTCTCTAGGAAGAGACGGCCCGGCGCCCGTTCTGGGTAGGACGTCGGTTGCTGACGATTGCAAGCTTCATTGATTCCACGGCGCTACGTGGACGGGCGGCGTTCGCCTTCGCGGTCCCGTGGAAGCGCGCCGGGTTGAAGCCCCAGAGGATACCGAGAAGAAGCCAAAGATGGCGCCAGTGCTCGCCTTCGTGAAGGGATGCGCACATGAGCGGCGCCATGAAGGCGACCAGAACGGCGACGGCCGCCGGATGCGCCGTCGCGCGGTAATTCCCAAGTCCGAAAAGGACTGAGAGGAAGATCAGTGCGAGCCACGCAAAGCCGGCAACCCAACCGTAATTCATGAAGGAGCTCAGCCAAATGTTATGGATGGGCTCCAGAAAGATCAGGTTCTGCTGATTGATGCCGATGCCGACCGGATTGCTGAGGATCATCGGGATCGACCGAGCATAGCGGCCGTAGCGGCCTTCGCGTCCCGCGTCGTAAGATTCCTCCAATGTCGCCCGCTGCTCGAACTTCTTCGTGAAGGTCGGCGAGACGATGATCGTGGCGCCGAGAATGATGCCACCGAAGATCGCCATGACCGTTGCGTAGGCGAAGAGCCTCAGGAGGTGCTGGCGATAGATAAAGACCATATAGCCGGAACAGCACAGGATGAGCGATACTGTCGCCGCTCTGGAGAACGACAGCAGCACGCCCAGGCAGAGAATCCCGATGATGGAAAAAAGCACGGCCCGTGGCCACAACCGCTGCTGCACCAGGTAGATCGCCATCACGACACCCGGCACCAGGAACGACGCATACATGTTCGGGTCGTCGATGAAGCCTTTCGAGCGGCCGTCCCACAGCAGGGCCTCGATGCCGAATGCGAATCCCACGATCCCGAGAATCGCCGCGATCACGCAAGAGACCACATAGACCCGCATGAACGTATTCAGCTGCCGCGGTCCCCAATCCATGGATACGTAGCAGGCGGTTATGCCCAAAACCACGACGAAGGTTTTCTTGAATGCCTCCTGCCGCACATCAGGATCGCCGAAGAAAGGGACCGAGGCGTACCAGAACGAAAGCGTCCACAGGAGCAAAAGCGTAAATAAGATGAAGAAGGTCAGCCGAACCTTCTGCAGCACCACGATCGATAGCGCCAGAGAGAGCATGAACAGAAAGTCTACGGGCGACGGCCGCGACAGCGTATAGTTCATCGCCAGCACGGCAATGAAGAAAACGAAGTTCCTCACCGAGGTCGGATAAAGACGTGGACGATCGGCGTCTGGCTGCATGGAAGCCGGGTTCTCGCGCGGAGACGTGCTGTGCGAGCGAGTTAGGCGCGAAAGCCTTAAGATTTGCTGATTCCGGGACATATCGATGCTGTTCGCCGGCGCATATCGAAGCGCTGGGCGATCGCGAAATAATCGCAGAAAACTGCGCCTTATGTGCATTGCGCCGAGCCTGTGTGCTCTCTATAGTCCGCGCGCGTCGGAGCGTAGCGCAGCCTGGTAGCGCACTTGCATGGGGCGCAAGAGGTCGTGGGTTCGAATCCCGCCGCTCCGACCATTCCCCACTGATTTTGAGATGAAATTACGCCGCCAGCGCGGCATGCTGCGCGGACAATGCGCGGCCGGGATATCCTGTCAGCTAGCGACGGCGTCGTGGAGAATCCGGCGCGCTTCGAGCAGATCGTTGAGCACGGCTTGAAGACGCTCGCGGCCATGGTGATCGACGCGGTGAGTGACGGGTTCGTCCGCCGCCTCTTCTGGCAGCAAGGACGGCTGCAGGTCGTCGTCCCCGTCTCCAGCTTCTTCGCGAATCGCCTCTGCCCTCGCCGGGGCCACATCGCTCGCCCGCTCGGCGTCAAAATCGGCCTCGACCGGCGCCACCGTCTCCACATTGCCGCTTTGCCCAACGGCGATGACGAAGCGCACGCCCTTCTCTTTGAGAAGACGCTGCACGCCCTTGATGGTGAAACCTTCGCCGTAAAGGAGCAGGCGAATGCCCTTGAGAAGATCAACGTCTTCAGGGCGATAATAGCGCCTTCCACCGCCGCGCTTCAGCGGCTTGATCTGGGTGAAGCGCGTTTCCCAGAAACGCAGGACGTGTTGCGGAAGATCGAGGTCCTCCGCAACTTCACTGATCGTCCTGAACGCGTCCGGTGACTTTACGCTCACGTCGTTGCGACGTCCGCTTCAGCGGCTTTGAGACGCCGCGCATTGCCGGCATCAGCACCGCTGCTGATCGCGGCTCCGCCCGTCTCTTCTTCCGGGGCGAGGCACTCGTTGATGCGCTGCTTCATGATGTTGCTTGGTTTGAAAACCGTCACTCGGCGTGGCGGAATCGGCACTTCCTTGCCGGTCTTCGGGTTGCGGCCGACGCGCTGCCCTTTGCTGCGCACGACGAACGAACCGAACGAGGAAAGCTTGACCGTCTCCCCCGATATGATGGTGTCTGAAATCTCCGCGAGCACCATTTCCACCATGGCGGCCGATTCCGTCCTGGAAAGGCCAAGCTCCCGATAAACCGCCTCTGCGAGATCGGCTCGCGTGACGGTGCGCCCCTCAGGGCGTAGTTCATTTGCCTCCACGCAACACGCCTCCTGCACATCCTTAAGCAACGTATTCGCCTGTCGAAATGAGGTCAACACGCACCCCCCAGCGCGTATCGCCCGCTACCAGCGTATCAGAGCCGAGCCCCAAGTGAAGCCACCGCCCATCGCTTCAAGCAGCACAAGGTCGCCTTTTTTGATGCGGCCGTCACGTACTGCGACATCAAGCGCCAGCGGAATCGAGGCTGCAGAGGTGTTGCCGTGATGCTGAACCGTCACCACGACCTTCTCCTCTGCGATGCCGAGCCGCTTGGCACTCGCATCGATGATGCGTCTGTTGGCCTGATGGGGCACGAACCAGTCGATCGTGTCGGCCGATTCGCCCGTCGCTTCAAATGCGTCGGTGATGACATCGGTGATGGTTGCAACCGCATGCTTGAAGACCTCACGGCCTTCCATGCGCAAATGCCCGACGGTCCTCGTCGAACTCGGGCCGCCGTCGACGAACAGCTTGTCGCGGAAATGCCCGTCTGACCGCAAATGCGCGGTGAGAAGTCCGCGTGGCGTCGCCTCCTCGCCAGCCTCATGGGCTTCCAGAACGACCGCGCCGGCCCCGTCGCCGAACAAGACGCAGGTGCCGCGGTCGCTCCAATCGAGAATCCGAGAAAACGTTTCTGCGCCGATAACGAGCGCACGCTTTGCCGAGCCGGCCTTCAAATGCGCATCGGCTGTGGTGAGTGCGAACAAGAAGCCCGAGCACACCGCCTGAACGTCAAAGGCATATCCGTGATGCATGCCGAGCCGATCCTGCACCGTACAGGCGGTCGCCGGGAATGTCTGATCCGGTGTGGCGGTCGCAAGGACGATCAGATCGATGTCGGCCGAGGTCAGGCCTGCATCTGCGAGGGCTTTCTCGGCCGCCGCCAGTGCGAGGTCGGAGGTCGTTTCGCCCTCGGCTGCAATATGGCGCTCTGAAATGCCGGTGCGCTGGACGATCCACTCGTCCGATGTGTCGACAATGCTCTCGAGATCGCGATTGGTAAGAACTTTCTCCGGCAGGGCGCTGCCAATGCCGACGACTAAGGAGCGTTTCATGCGGTCTGTGCCTGCGCGGCGGTTTGCTCGGCGAATTGCTTGCGCATCGATCCGAGGGTGTATTCCAAATCGTTGGCGATCTTACTGGTGAGACTTCCGAGCACCATATCGCGGCCGAGCTCGATGGCGGCAGCAAAGCCTTCCGAATCCGTGCCGCCATGGCTCTTCACAACCAGGCCATTGAGGCCAAGGAAAAGACCGCCGTTGACTTTGCGTGGGTCCATCTTTTCCCGAAGGCGTGCAAAGGCAGAGCGCGCGAAGAAATAGCCGATCTTGGCGGACAGCGTGCGCGTCATCGCCGAACGGAGATATTCGGCGATCTGCCGTGCGGTCCCCTCGGCGGTCTTCAAGGCGATGTTGCCGGAAAAGCCTTCCGTGACGACGACGTCGACCGTTCCCTTGCCGAGATCATCGCCCTCGACGAAGCCATAATACTCGAAGTTGGGATGGTCGATGGCGCGCAGAATATGGCCCGCCTCGCGCACCTCTTCGACACCCTTCACCTCTTCTGCGCCGATGTTGAGAAGGCCGACTGTGGGCCGCTCCAGCCCGAAGAGTGCACGGGCCATGGCCGCGCCCATGACCGCAAAATGGATCAGCATTTTCGCATCCGAGCCGATCGTGGCGCCAACATCGAGCACAATGCTCTCGCCGCGCAGCGTCGGCCACATGGCAGCGATGGCCGGCCGGTCGATATCGGGAAGCGTGCGCAAACAGAACTTCGACATCGCCATGAGCGCGCCGGTGTTTCCCGCGGAGACAGCGACATCCGCCTCTCCGTCCCGCACGGCCTGGACACACCGCCACATCGACGACTTCCAGCGTCCGAGGCGAAGCGCCTGACTCGGTTTGTCGTCCATGCGCACGGAAATCTCGCAATGCACGAACTGCGAGGCGGCGGCGAGATCGGGATAGCGGGCAAGCAGCGGCTCTACCGCTTCGGATTGGCCATAAAGGATGAAACGCAGATCCGGCCGACGCTTCAACGCCACGGCTGCGCCAGGGATCACCATTTCGGGACCGGCATCGCCGCCCATGGCGTCAAGTGAGATGGTGAGAGGTGACGGCATCGCTTTCTTCTGGTCGGGTCGCCGGCCGCGGGACAATACCCACTCGCCCGGTCATGACAAGCCGTTTGGAGAAAAAGGCTGGCTAGGTGCGTCAGTTGCGTTGCTGCTTCAGACGCTCCAACACGGCAAAGGGAGATGCCTCCACCGTATCATCCTCCACATGTTCCTTAAATTCCGCTCCCGCAACCCTCGGATAGGGGTCGAGACCAAGCGCCACATATTCGACGAGCAAAGGTCCGAGGTCGACCCTATCTCCGAAATAGGGTTCGGTGTCTTCTGCTCCATCAACCTCAACCTCGAACGGATCGTGTGAACGCTCACCGCTCGCCTCGCCGCCGCCATCGCGCGATTCGCCGGGCTTGGGCGGCCGCAGGACAAGGTGCACATCCTCGGACACTTCTTCCTCAAGAGGCGTCAATGTCACGACGCAACGCCGCGCCACACGGCCGGAAATGTGTCCCTCGACCCGGTAATGGTCACCTGCCATCGGCGTCACGGCGACCTCAGCAGAAAGCTCTTCCACGGAGGGGATACCAAGCTGAGCGGCAATTTTCTCGCGCTCAGCCGGATTTGCCTCCAAATGCAGTCTGCGTCCGGAGGCGGGTATCTCGACCAGGCGCAACGGCTTGGCGAAAGACGCGGTGTTCATTTCAGTTGTTCTCCGCAACGAGGCTGATGGGGTCCGGGAATACGATGTGCCCATCTTTCAGGGTTGCACTGGGAACATCGTCCAGCCAGGCAAGCAGCGCACGCAGATATACCGCCAAGCGCCGGGACGCACCCGAATCATTTTCTCCACCAAAGATATTGCGGGCAATCGCACCTTCAAGCGCGTCGTCGTCTCCAGATAGCGCGGAGCCATAGGCCCCGAGCCTGCCGCCATAGGAGGAGAAAAGCGTCTTCATCCGCTTTGGGATACGTCGATCGCTGACACCGATGTCTCGGTAAGTGGCATCCATGTCGACGACGAAGGCTTCCGTGGTCAGGCGAGCAAGCTCCGGCTCCGGATCGGGCCCAAAGGTCAGGCGATGAACAACCGCAAAGAGATGCAGGGAGAGCATCTCAAAGCGGCCGTCGACCGTGTCATCGACACCATATTCTTCGTAGAGTTGCGGATGACGCGCAGCAGCAGCCGTCGCCCAATAAAGTGCGCCTGCGCGCTCGCGCTCCTGCCGTTTGCGGCTTTGAAACCAACCCATCGTGCCATCTATGCCCTTATAAGCCCTCAAGACAACGTGGCCGCCCCCGCGAAGGCCATTGCAATGCCACATTCACCCCGCTAGCAAGCGGAGTTCAACGGGACCGCCATGACCAAAAAAACTCACGTTCTCGCCCTTCTCGTTTCGGTCGCCGCAGCCGGCGCCCTGGGGGGCTGCATCGGGGAAACCCAGCACCGCGGCTATATCGCCAACGAGCTCGCCCTGGAACAGATTCCGGAAGGATCGAGCCGCGACCAAGTGCTGATCGTGCTCGGCACCCCCTCCACGACCGCCGATTTCGGCGGTGAGGTGTTCTATTACATCTCGCAGACGGCTTCGCGACCGGTCGCATTCTTGAACCCGCATGTCGTCGACCAGCGCGTTCTCGCCGTCTATTTCGGCAAGGATCAGACCGTCACGCGCGTTGCAAATTACGGCTTGAAGGACGGCAAAGTCTTCGACTTCGTCTCTCGCACCACACCGACAGCCGGCAAGGACTTCTCGTTCGTGTCGCAGCTTCTTTCGGCCGCTGGACGGGTAGCGTTCTAGACACGCCGTGCCATTCATCGGCTAGCTTCGGTCGATCAAAGCTCCTTGCGTGTAGAGCTTTGATGGAAGGTCGCATCACGCAATATCGACAAGAGGCGGCCTCAACTGGCCGCCTTTTTTCGTGCACGAGCCAATGACGCGGCTGCCCCTATTTGACTCGCGCACGCTGCACCTCGTGATCACTGCCCGCGGAAAAGAGGCATATTCCGCAGTCGTTTCTAAAAATATAAATTATTTATATTAATTTATATTTTTAATATATGAATCCAAATTTTATTTCGGATCTATATATTTCATACAAATTATTTCTAGCGCGCCTTTCCAGATAACTTCATTACTCTATTGTAATCGCAACGCCGATCCATGACGACTTACCTATACATCCCTTCTCCTCATCGATCGGTACTTTATCGATGAAAGTAGACAATATACCGAGCATCACATCTCGCGAAGGAGGTTATGTCTATGGCCAGTGTAAAGATCCCGCAAATCGTCGGAGAATGGATCCACGTCGTTCCTCGCATGACGCGCACGGCGACCCGCCTCAATGATGATGCCGCAGCCGCAACAGCGCGTGGCTCAACTCTTGGGGACAACAATTCCGATCCCCAGGCCAATGGCAGCGAGATCTACTCCGAGCCGCAGAATCTCCCGACCGCGATATCGAGCATCATGAACCACGCACAGAAGCGCGCGAATTTTCACCCGGCAAGCACTCCGCCGGAGGAGCTCTATGAGAGATACAACGACTACATAACAGAGGTCGACGACACGCCCTTCTTTCATCTTGAGAAGCACGATTACGTCAAGCAGACCTTCTATTCGAAGGACTACAACAAGCTGATCGATCAAATCGTCAGCCTTTATGATTCCGTCAGTGCAGGCGACCAGGAGAAGCTCAAAGAGGATATCACCGACATGGCCAAGTCGGTCTTCGGAGAGGAGAAGTCCGAGCAATGGCGCAATCTGTTCTCCCAATCGACGATCGACTTCTCCAATCTCTCGAGGCCACGCGTCTTCATTTATTACACGACGCTCTACATGCGCCACGAAGAGGATGGAAAATCGGAGGTCAACAGGCAGGAATACACGGTCAATAGGACCGAATATGCCGTGCTCTCCGACCTCATCCACGCCTACGCCAACGAGCTGGCAAGCCTCGACAAAAAGGCGGTGGATGACTGGCTGAGCGATTCGACGACGCCTGAACGCGAAGACGCGGCGTTATGTTTCAAATGAGCGTCGGTGGAACGCGGAAAGCCCTTCAGGCGGTATTGCACCCACAACCTGACAGGCCTCGTGCCGCACTCAGGGCACGCCCAGAACGTGCCGCCCCGAGGTGATGCGCATCGATGCGTCAGGCGCCACGGAAGTGGCGCCAGCGGGCTGATGAGAGATTCGTGTGATAGCGATTTACCGCGGCGATCCTGCCGTGAAGATCTGCGTCTAGGTGAGGATACCGCCAGAGTGTGGCCGGCTCCTTCGTAGCGCAAGAGCCGAGCCGCAGACATAAAAAAGGCCCCGCAGCATGCCGCGGGGCCCCTTTTTGGTTCGTGCGATCCGCTTAGTGGGCCAGGACGGCCAGAAGCAGAAGCGCAACGATGTTGGTGATCTTGATCATCGGGTTCACCGCCGGTCCGGCCGTGTCCTTGTAAGGATCACCCACCGTATCACCGGTCACCGCAGCTTTGTGGGCATCGGAGCCTTTGCCGCCGTGATGTCCGTCCTCGATGTACTTCTTGGCGTTGTCCCAAGCGCCACCGCCGGCCGTCATGGAGAGGGCGACGAAAAGGCCGGTGACGATCACGCCCAGGAGCATAGCGCCCAGAGAAGCGAACCCATTCGACTTGCCCGCGATCAGATAGATCACGAAGAAGCAGACGATCGGTGACAGGACCGGCAGCAGAGATGGCACGATCATTTCA
Organism: Rhodopseudomonas julia; assembly: GCF_030813515.1. Taxonomy (NCBI): domain Bacteria; kingdom Pseudomonadati; phylum Pseudomonadota; class Alphaproteobacteria; order Hyphomicrobiales; family Nitrobacteraceae; genus Rhodopseudomonas; species Rhodopseudomonas julia. Next base: position 1,320,571 of record NZ_JAUSUK010000002.1, read on the forward strand.
CGGATCGCAGCCTTGGTCAGCATGTCGACCGCACGCTTATAATCCGGACGTTCGGTGCCCTGCATGATGCCGGGCTTCTCACGGAACTGCCGACGCACTTCCTCCACGACCGCGCCGCCAGCGCGACCGACTGCCGTCATAGCGATGCCGCCGAAGAGATACGGCAGCAGACCGCCAAACAGCAGGCCGACGACGACGTATGGGTTCGACAGCGAAAAGTCGACGCTGACACCGTCAAAGAAGGTGCCCGGCGCCGCTTCTGCGGCAAAGAAGTGGAGGTCCGAGGTATAGGCCGCGAAGAGCACCAGGGCACCCAGACCGGCAGAGCCGATGGCGTAGCCTTTGGTGACGGCCTTCGTGGTGTTGCCGACGGCGTCGAGCGCGTCGGTCGTGTTGCGCACTTCGGCCGGCAGATCGGCCATCTCCGCAATGCCGCCGGCATTGTCGGTGACGGGGCCGAAAGCGTCCAGGGCCACGACCATACCGGCAAGAGCCAGCATCGTCGTCACTGCAATGGCGATGCCGAAGAGGCCGGCAAGACCATAAGAGGCCAGGATGCCCGCGATGATGACGATCGCCGGAAGCGCCGTCGATTCCATCGAGATCGCAAGGCCCTGAATGACGTTGGTGCCGTGACCCGTGACGGAGGCATCAGCGACCGAGCGCACCGGGCGATAGTTGGTGCCGGTGTAATACTCGGTGATCCAGATGATCAGGCCCGTCACGGCAAGACCGACGAGACCGCAGAAGAACAGGCTGCCGCCCGAGAAGGACGGACCGACAGGGCTCGTAAACACGGTGCCCCAACCGGTGAAGAAGAGCACAATCAGCGCCAGGGCCACGGCCGACAGACCGGCGGTGGCGATGAAGCCCTTGTAGAGCGCGCCCATGATGGAATTGTTGGCGCCGAGCTTCACGAAGAAGGTGCCGGCAATCGACGTGATGACGCAGGTCGCGCCGATCAGCAGCGGGAAGAGCATGAGCGTGATGGCCTGCTCGCCCGTGAAGAAGATCGAGGCCAGAACCATCGTGGCGACGATCGTCACCGCGTAGGTCTCGAAAAGGTCGGCTGCCATGCCCGCGCAGTCACCGACATTGTCACCGACGTTGTCGGCGATCGTGGCCGGGTTGCGGGGATCGTCTTCCGGAATACCGGCTTCGACCTTGCCGACGAGATCGCCACCGACGTCTGCACCTTTGGTGAAGATGCCGCCGCCGAGACGGGCGAAGATGGAGATCAGCGAAGCACCGAAGCCGAGAGCCACGAGAGCATCGATCACCACACGCTCGGTCGGGCCGTAGCCGATGAACTGGGTCAGGATGGTGAAGTAGCCCGACACGCCGAGAAGTGCGAGGCCGGCCACGAGAAGACCCGTGATGGCGCCCGACTTGAAGGCGATCTCGAGACCGCCGCCGAGCGAGATCGAAGCCGCCTGGGCCGTACGTACGTTCGCACGCACCGACACCAGCATGCCGATGAAGCCGGCAGCTCCGGAGAGCACCGCCCCGATCAGAAAGCCGATCGCCGCCTCTGCAGAAAGAAGCCACCATGCCAGGATGAAAACGACCACACCGACGATGGCGATGGTCGTGTACTGACGCGTGAGGTACGCGAGCGCACCCTCACGGATCGCCCCGGCGATCTCCTGCATGCGCGCATTGCCCGCATCGGCTGCCATGACGGACTGGATCGCCCAGATGGCATAGACGATGGACAAGACACCGCATGCTATGACGAAATAAAGCAAAATCATTGATTTCCCCCGGAAGATGGCCGGCGGATTGCCGACCGGGAATGGAGGCCGGTCCCTCCGACAGAGCCGGGGGCGGCTTCCTGTATCGCGGCGGGGTATTGACGAAAGAACAAGCCCCGTCAAGGGCTGCAAAATCGCGCTACCCGCCTGGTTTAGCGGGATGCCTCCTGACGGCCACGCCGCAAGAGAAGCAATGCAAGCCCAAGAAGAGCGACGACAGCGATCGGTATCACTGTCAGCGCCACTGCAGACCAGCCGCCGATAGACAGAATCTGGCCCGAAGAAAACGACGCCAGCGCCACCGTCGCAAAGACGAGCAGGTCGTTAAGGCCTTGCACCCGCTCCTTCTCGACCGGCTCATAAGTGGTTGCCACAAGTGCCGTCGCGCCGAGAAAGCCAAAATTCCAACCAACGCCCAAAACAACGAGCGCGCCCCAGAAGTTGATGAGGTCTATGCCTTGAAGGGCGATGAAGCCGCACAGGATGAGCAGCACAAGCCCGGCTGCGACCACGCGCTCTGCTCCAAAACGCAGGATCAAAGACCCAGTAAAGAAGCTTGGAGCGAACATTGCGATGACATGCCACTGGATGCCAAGAACCGCCGCATCGGTCGGAAAGCCGCAGCCGACCATCGCCAACGGTGCGGCCGTCATCATCAAATTCATGAGGGCATAGGCGGTCACGGCACAGGCAACGGCCACAATGAAGCGAGGCTGAGCAGCAATCTTCCGCAACGGGCGCCCTGCGTGGGCATGGACGGCCGTCACACTCGGGGCATGCAAGAACGCGAGCACGATTGCTGCAAGCAGCATCAGTCCGGCGGCACCGACATAAGCCCCGACAAACTCGATCGGGAAGGCCGCGCGGGTGTGGATGACCGTTTGCGGGCCGATGATGGCCGCCATCACGCCACCGATCAGCACATATGACATCGCTTTCGGCCGGAAGGACGGACTAGCCGTATCGGCCGCAGCAAAGCGAAACTGCTGCACGAAAGCAGCGGTGAAACCCATCATGAAGGCGCCGAGGCACAGCATCGGGAACGAGAAGACCGTGACGGCCACCGCTTCCATGAGTGCGCCCATTGCGCCGATCAGCATGCCGCAAATGAGGCCGAACCGACGCCCGATTCGCCGCTGCAGAAGCGCAGCCGGCATGGTTCCGATCGCAGTGCCAACGACGAAGGCGCTGAGCGGTAAGGTCGCCCAGGACTTGTCCGGCCCCAAGAGCATGTGGGCCGCAAGCGAAGATATGGAAAAGTTGATCGGGGCTCCGGCGCCGGCGATCGCCTGCGCCGCGGCAAGCACCACGACATTGCGTCGGGCGACCCGGTCGTCCACCGGGGGGTGCGCGACGACGTCGGGGGACGTGTCCATTACAGCTGGCCGTGGACGAAGGATCGACGGGAAAAGGCCATCTCCTCCCCGTCTTTCAGAATCACGGCTCGATCGCCATTCGCCTCGACGCGGCCGATGGCGGTCACCGGTATCTCGGCGCGTGCGGCAGCCTCTTTGAAGGCGTTCTCCTCGCCCGGCGGGATTGCTGCCAGAATCTCGTAATCATCGCCGCCGGTCAGCGCCTTCTCCAACGAGAAACCATGGTCGAAGAGCTTGCTTAACGCGGGGTCGAGCGGGACGTGCCGTGCTTCGATCACGGCGCGGACGCCGCTTGCGGAGGCGAGTTTGTCGGCGTCGCCGGCCAACCCGTCTGAAATGTCGAGAGCCGCACTGGCGTGGCGACGGACGGCCTCAGCGAGGCCCGTGCGCGGCTGTGGCTCGCGATAACGCAGAACGAGCCGTGCCCTGTCTTCTTCATCAAGCTCCGCACCCGATCGGTCCTGGAGAAGCGAAAGGCCGGCGTTCGATCCACCGATCGTTCCCGAAAGATAGAGAATGTCGCCGGGCTTCGCCCCGGAGCGATGCACCATGGTGCCCGTCGGCAGCGTGCCGATCGCCGTGATCGAGACCGTGATCCGATCCGGGGATGCGATCGTGTCGCCACCGATCAACGCGATACGGTAGCGTTCTTGATCGCCGGCAAGCCCCTCGCAGAAAGCTTTGAGCCAGGGCTCGTTGCAATGGGGGGGTTGGGCAAGAGCGAGAAGATAGCCGAGAGGCTTTGCCCCTTTGGCTGCAAGGTCTGAGAGATTGACCCGCAGTGCCTTGCGCGCCACGGTTTCCGGAGGATCGCCTGGAAGGAAATGCACTCCCTCGGCGATCATGTCTTTGGTGACGACGAGATCCCGGTCTGAAGACGGGCTCACGAAACCCGCGTCATCGAGAAGCCCGAGCGCACCTTCTCCCGCGAGCGGACGGAAGAAGCGATCAATCAGTTCCAGCTCATCCATGAAGATTTAGCCGGCACCCGCTTTGCCGAATTCGTCAGGCCTCACATCCCGCGCCACCTTGTCGAGCACCGCATTGACGAGGCCCGGCTCTTCTTTTTCGAAGAAGGCATGGGCCACATCGAGGTACTCGCTGATCACGACACGGGCCGGCACGTCGCGACGCGACTTCAACTCGTAGACGCCGCAGCGCAAGAGCGATCGCAGCGTCACGTCCAGCCGCGCCAAAGGCCAGGTGGGCGGCAACGTCGCATGGATAAGCGGATCGATGACCTCCTGCTCTTCCACGACGCCCGCAACAAGAAGACGAAAGAATGCAGCATCGGCGCTGCGCAGTGTTTCGCCTTCCAGCTCCTGACCGAGGCGGAAGGCTTCGAACTCAGCAACGACCCGCGGCAGGCTCACCCGCCCGACGTCCATCTGGTAGAGCGCCTGCACGGCTGCGAGCCGCGCGGCACCGCGCTGATTGGCCCCTCTGGCCGCTATCGCTGGCTCACTTTCCGGCAAGACCCCACCTTTCACGCAACTCGGCCATTTCACAGGCCGCCGCAGCCGCAGCCGCGCCCTTGTTCTTCCCATCAACGCCGGCCCGGGCCCATGCCTGATCGCCGTTTTCAACGGTCAAGACGCCGTTTCCGAGCGCGAGGCCGTAGGCAGAAACCAGATCCATCACGGCGCGTGCCGATTCTACGGCAACGATATCGTAGTGCGATGTCTCTCCGCGGATCACACAGCCCAGGAGAACGAAACCGTCATAGGCGCTTATGTTTCCCTCTTCGGCCGCAATCAAGGCCATAGAAAGGGCGCCCGGAATTTCGAGCACGCCCGGGACGGCGATGCGGTCGTAGGTGACGCCACGACGTTCCAGCTCCGCGATTGCTCCGCGGGCGAGCTCGTCTGAGAGGTCGCGGTAGAACCGCGCCTCAATCAACAAAAAATGACTCATCTGAGTTTTGCCGAAGCCTTATGCGCTTTGAAGACGGGCGAGGTAGCGCGCCATGAGGTCGATCTCAAGGTTGACGTGATCGCCGACTTTCTTTTCGCCCCAGGTGGTGGCCTGGAGTGTGTGAGGAATGAGCATGATGGTAAACGTGTTGCCTTCCACCGTGTTGACGGTGAGCGACGTGCCATCAAGGGCGACAGAGCCTTTTTCGGCGATGAAGCGCGCGAGATCATCGGGAACGGCGAAGGTGAACTTCGCCATGTCGCCCTCGTCCGCGCGCTCAATGATCTCGGCCACTCCGTCGATATGCCCGGTCACGATGTGGCCACCCAGCTCGTCGGAGGCCCGCAGCGCGCGTTCAAGATTGATCCGCGTTCCCGTCTGCCAGCTGCCAAGGGCGGTGCGTTCCAAAGTCTCCGTCGAGGCTTCGACCGCAAACCAGCCACCGCCTTGGGTCGTGCCGAGCTCGATCACCGTCAAGCAGGTGCCGGCGCAGGCAATCGAGGCACCGATCGCGATCGTTTCCGGATCGTAGGTTGTGGCGATCTCGAAGCGGCGCCCGGCCGCAAGGTCGGAAGTGGTCAGGACTTCGCCGACATCGGTGATGATGCCTGTGAACATTTAGGCTGCTCGCTTGTAGCGGATGAAATCATCGGGTCCGAAACGCCGCCGCTCGACGGCACGGAATGGGGCGATCATATCGGAAACAGGTCCGTTGGCAAAAGCGGCAATACGTTCGCCGCCGAGGTCAGCAGAGCTGCGAAAAAGGAGCAGCTCGTCGACGAGCCCGGCTTCGAGGAACGCGGCGGCGGTTTGCGCCCCGCCTTCGACCATTAAGGTGTTGATGCCGGCCGTGCCGAGGCGGGCGAGCGCCGCGCCGACATTGTCGCCCTCCCCGTTCAGCACAAGCCACCGCAACGCACCGTCGCGTGCCTCCATCAGCTCTTGCATGACGAGCGAGGGAGGGCGCGGGCTCAATACCCAGGTGTCAGGACCGGCGACGAACATTTTGGCGTGCTCAGGCAAAACGCCCGACCGGCTCAGGACCGCTCGAACCGGCGATCGCGCCATCAGGCCCGGCAGCCTGCAGGTCAGAAGCGGATCGTCCGCCCTCAAGGTTCCAGCACCAACGAGAATGGCATCGACGCGGCTTCGCAGCGCCTGGACGTGGCGTCGCGCGAGCGGTCCCGTGATGGCAATCTGTCCGCTCCCCTTGAGGCCGATGCCTTCGTCCGCCGAGACCGCCAACTTAAGGAGAACATACGGCCGGCCCTCGATGGTCCGCATCAGATACCCCTGATGGGCCTCTTCGGCCGCCTCCGCCAGAAGACCTTCCCGCACCTCGATGCCGGCCGCGCGGAGCTTTGCGACACCTTTGCCGTCGACCCTCTGATCGGGATCGCGGATCGGCATCACCACGCGGGCAATGCCCGCGTCCACGATCGCGTCGGCGCAAGGCGGCGTCCGGCCATGGTGGGCGCAGGGTTCCAGAGACACGTACAATGTCCCTCCCCGCGCTCTGTCGCCGGCTTCGGCAAGTGCCGCCGTCTCGGCATGCGGGCGACCGCCGATCGCGGTGCGTCCGCGCCCGACGATGGCGCCATCCTTTACGGCGATGGCGCCCACGGCGGGGTTTGGCGCCGCCTCTCCAAGCGACAAGCGACCGAGCCGGATTGCGGCGGCAAGAAAGCGACTGTCGAGATCCAGAGGCTGGGCCTCAGACATCGTCGTCGAAAGGACGCTCGGGAAGCTCCAGACGCTCCTTGATGTCGCGGTTGAGATCGTCGTGGCGGCCGCCGCTGATTTCCGTCAGCAATTCCTCGAAGTCTTTGGCTTCGCGGAAATCCCGATAGACGGAGGCAAAACGCACATAGGCCACGTCATCGAGGCGGCGCAGACCCTCCATGAGGAGAATGCCGATATCGCTTGAGGGAATTTCCGATTCACCGCGCGATTCGAGCTGTCGGACGATCCCCGATACCATGCGCTCAACGCGATCTGGATCGACGTCGCGTTTTCTCACCGCGACCTGGACCGAACGCATCAGCTTGTCGCGATCGAAGGGCACGCGACGACCGGACTTTTTCACGACGGTGAGCTCGCGCAATTGCACGCGCTCAAAGGTCGTAAAGCGGCCGCCGCAATCGCCGCAGACACGCCGTCTGCGGATGGCATTCCCGTCCTCCGTCGGCCGGGAATCCTTCACCTGCGAATTGTCGGCCCCGCAATAGGGACAGCGCATGGCGCCTCGCTCAGTCGTTGTAGATCGGGAAGCGATCGGTCAGAGCCGCTACGCGCTCGCGCACCGAGGCCTCAACAGCCTCATTGCCGTCTTCGCCATTGGCGGCAAGCCCGTCGAGGACTTCCACGATCAGCTCACCAACCTCTTGGAATTCCGAAGTGCCGAAGCCCCGAGAGGTCGCCGCCGGCGTGCCGAGGCGAATGCCGGACGTGACCGTCGGCTTTTCCGGATCGAAGGGAACGCCGTTCTTGTTGCAAGTGATATTGGCGCGGCCGAGTGCGGTCTCCACCACTTTTCCGGTCAGGCCTTTGGGGCGCAGATCGACCAGAAGAAGGTGCGTATCGGTGCCACCGGAGACGATATCGCAGCCACCACGCTGAAGCGTTTCCGCAAGCATTTTCGCGTTCTGGACAACGTTCTTCGCGTATTCTTTGAACTGCGGGTGAAGAGCCTCGCCGAACGCGACCGCCTTTGCCGCGATGACATGCATCAGCGGCCCGCCCTGCAGGCCCGGGAACACGGCCGAATTGATTTTTTTGGCGATCGCCTCGTCATTCGTCAGAACGAGACCACCACGAGGCCCACGCAGCGTCTTATGCGTCGTGGACGTCACGACATGCGCATGCGGGAACGGACTTGGGTGAACACCGCCCGCAACGAGACCGGCGAAATGCGCCATATCGACCATGAAGTACGCGCCGACCTTGTCGGCGATCTCGCGGAACCTCTTGAAGTCGATCTCGCGGCTGTAGGCCGACCCGCCGGCGATGATGATCTTCGGCTGATGCTCCTGCGCAAGTTCGGCCACGACGTCTTCGTCGATGCGGCCATCCTGCTTGCGGACGCCATATTGCACGGCGTTGAACCATTTGCCGGAAAGGTTCGGCTTGGCTCCGTGGGTCAAATGCCCGCCGGCATCGAGGCTCAGGCCCATGACTGTGTCGCCCGGGCTTGCGAGCGCCAGAAGAACCGCTTGATTGGCCTGGCTGCCGGAATTCGGCTGCACATTGGCAAAGTTGCATCCGAAGAGCTTCGTCACCCGCTCGATCGCCAGGTTCTCGACAACGTCGACATGCTGGCAACCGCCGTAATAGCGGCGGCCGGGGTAACCCTCGGCGTATTTGTTCGTCAGAACCGAGCCCTGCGCTTCCAGAACGGCGCGCGAGACGATGTTTTCAGACGCAATCAGCTCGATCTCGTGCTGCTGACGACCGAGCTCGGCCTTGACGGCTGCGGCGACGTCCGGATCGGCATCGCGCAGAGAGGCAGAAAAAAAATCAGAGGGCGTGGCGCTCACAGGCCGGGCGACATCTTGCATGGGCGAAAATCCGTTGACTGGCATCGGCCGTTATGCGCCACGAATGCGCGGCAGGCCGGCAAGGCGGCGATAACACAATCGCCCGGGGACGGAAAGCGCGGAGGCCCGGAGTATATGCCACGCATGGACGGCCTCGTCGCGGGATGTGCGAGGCCATCCAAAATGCGGTGCTGCAATGTGTTGCTGCCGTCAGTTGGTGAGGTCGGCGCCCTCGAGGCGCATGAAGATCGTCTCACCGTTGGAATCGTCGACCCCATCATTGTCGGTCACGATGTAAGCGACACCGTCCTTGTCGAGCGCAAAGCCTTCGATCTTGTCCACGACATAGCCGTGCGTCGACTTGAGGTCCTCCAGAAGATCGTGCACCAGCGTCTTTTCGACGATCGGCGCCTCGTCGCCAGGCGCGGACGGCGTTACTCCTTCATGCGACACCGCATAAAGCCGTTTGATCCTGGCAGCTTCCCCGATCTGATTGTCTCGTTCTATCATGAGGAGGCGCCCCTCTCCCGCGGCCGTGATTTCAGATAATCCGACCCAGCCTTTTTCCGCCTGCTCAAGCGGATAGTGCACGACGCCCCAGGTCTCGGTCGCGGGCTTGTAGGACAGGAGCTTCACGAGGCCCTCCTCGTCATCCCCCCACGGCCGCTGGACAGCAAGCCAGACCGTCTCCTCATCGCCGGCGCCGATAACCGTGACGCCTTCCAGGCCGAAACGCGAAGCCTTCGACGATATCTCTTGGGGAAGCGCAATATCTTGCTCGACCTCGCCTTTAACAGAAACACGTAGAATCCTGTTGTTTCTGCCTTTTTCAGGGTTGCCCTCAGAAGCAAGCCAGAAACCTCCGGCGCTGCGGGCGGCAATGCCTTCCAGGTCGAGGTTTTCAACGGGCTTTCCGTCTTTGCTGACGGTGACTGCCGAGGTGATCCTTGCAGGGGCCGCGGTGGCGTCGATCGTGAAGATCTTGCCGTCTTTATAGAAGCTGTCGGAGACAGCATAGAGCTTCCCGGCGACGCCCGAATCCGCTGTGAGGCCGGAAAGCGCTCCCCAGCCGCCGACGTCTTCAGCCGCTTCAATCATCGGATATGAGGCAGCTTCCCGGCTCTGCTCATAGATCATCACCGTGGCGCGAGCACCGCCATCCTCGACCAAATCCTCCTCGTTGGCAGTCACAACGAGCTTGCGTGAGGGAATGGCGAGAAGGCCCTCCGGGCCGATCCCGGATGGCAGCACCTGGAGAAATTGCGGCTCAGCGCCGGTGTCCCGGTAGACGGCGACGAACGAAGATCGTTCCGTGCCCACAAAAATCAGTCGGTCATTGCCGAAGGTCGCGACTTCGATGGCCTCCGGCTCGGTGCCTTTCTTGGCAGAGCGCTTTTCCGGATAATGTCCGATGCGCATCGCCAGATGCTCGAGCGCATTGCCGGAATCCCAGAGAACGCTGCCACCCTTCTCGAAAATCGTGAAGCCGCGCGAGCCACCTTCGTAATCGCCTTCATTGGCGGTGACGAAGCGATCTTCATCCAACCATTGGACGCCATCGGGTTCGCGCTTCGCACCCTTCAGGCTGCCTGTCGGTGAGATGCGGCCGTCCTTTTCGACATCGATTGCATCGACATCGACAGAGCCCGCCGAGAAGCCGCCTTTGACGTCACCCGTCGCCATATCGACGATCGCGATCGCGTTGTTCTCCTGAAGCGTCACGACGGCCTCCCCCGCCTCATTCACGTCGACGAATTCCGGTTCGGCGTCGTCCGGGGCGATCTCTGAGATCCCGGTCAGATCGATCCTCTGCATCCCCGAGCAATCGACCATGCCCTTATCGACCGGGAAGGTCACGAGAAGGCCCGTCGGCGCCTGCGGGATCGCGCCCTCATTCAGGTCTTCATCGCGCTCGTTCTCGATGACCACCGCAATCTTCGTGGCGTCCGTCGTCAGAGCAACGGAATCTGGCTGACCCGGAAGCGCACAGGTCGCTTCCACGGATTTCCCCGAAATATCGACCGTTGCGATCTCGCCGGAAGGCTCTGCGTAGCTTTCGGAGGTCACAACGGCGACGAGCGCCTTTCCGGATGTCACGGCAACCGAAGTGGGCTCGCCTGCAAGCGCCACGAAGCCTCCGGGCTTCGGTGCATGGGCGTCGGCGATATCGATGATGCCGACGGCCTCCTGGGCCGCATCCGTGTAGACCAGCGTCTCGCCGTCCTCGGTCGCAGCAATGATCTCCGCCACGGTGGGTGAAGCGGCATCACGCTCGGCCGGCATGTTGGCCGCGACGGGGAAGGTTGCGATCCGGTTGAAGACTTCAGGGTTCTGAGCCGCCGCCGGCAGGCTCCAGGCTGCGGCAAGGGCGAGCGCGCTGGTGGAGAGGAAGAGGCGCATCGGATCTCCGATCAATCAGGATGGGCGTCGAGCCGTTTTGGCTTCAAACCTCTTATGATCGGGAAATCACGCTTCGATGACAGAAACGCCCCACGGAGCCTCGGATCTCGCCAAGCCAGTCCCGCAGCTCGCCGTTTCCAATCACCGTCGAAGTGCGAGAATGCCGGCCCCCACGATGAGCGCCATGCCGCAGAGGGTGATGAGCGAGGGAACTTCCTGGAACAACAGAAGGCCCCAGATGGCGGCGAAACCGACATAGGAGAAATCGAGCGTGCCGATGACGTTCGATGGCGCGCGCTGATACGAAAAAGCAGCACCCAGACTGCCGATGATCATGGCAGCCGAGAGAACGACCAGCGTGCCGATCTCAGCGGCACCAAGCGGCAGCCAGCCGGTGGTGAGGTAACCTCCCTCCCCGCTGTTCTCCTGGAAGACACCAACACCGCCGAGACCGACCACCACGAATGCGAGATTGAGTGCGAGGGACAACGTCAGCGGATGTTCCTCGCGGCATTTCGTGCGCGTCAGAATCATCGCCAAGGCGTAGAGGACCGCCGAGAGAAGCGGCAGCAAAGCATAAGCGTTGAACGCTGCCGCGTCCGGCCTCAGGATCAGAAGCACGCCGCTTAGTCCCAGCGCCACCGCCATCCAGCCGATCGGCCCGACACGTTCGCCAACGAACAAGGCGGAGAACAAGGTGATGAAGACGGGCAGCGTGTAATAGGAGACTGCGGCCACAGACAGCTGCAGATGCGGAAGCGCCGCGTAATAGGCAAGCCACATCAAGACCAGCATCAGACTGCGCAGCGTCGTCCAGGCCAGGGCCCGCGGCCGAAGCGTCGCGCCCGAGCTCGCCAGGACGGCAGGAACGAGCAACGGCAGCGCCATCAGCGAGCGCAGGAGGAAGAGTTGCCAGACGGCGATCGTACCGCTCGTCAACTTGATGAGCGCGTCGCCGAGCGACAATGCGAGATCCGTCATCAAGATGACGCCCGCCGCCGCGGCCAGATTGTCGGCAGCAGCCGACTGCTTCCGCGAGATTCGTACCGTCATCATGCCCCTGGATCGTTCGGGGACACGTAAAGGGAACAGCTGCGGCAGGTCAACGCACGCCTCCCGCTGCGGCGGCCACATCTAGATCCACAAAAAACCCCGCGAGGATCGCTCGCGGGGTCGGAAATTCGATAGAGCCGAGGCTTATTGCGGCAGCGGGGAGCCGATCAATTCTGACGGCTGATTGAGCGCGACTTCGCCCGGAGCATCAAAATTGTAGATGTCGTCGCGGAAGTGCACGACGCCGTCACCAGTCGTCCAAGCCGTAAAGTAGACCGTGTAGAGCGCCGGCGGATTGGCCACATCCACATCGAGACGCTCGCCCGAGCGGATCGTCTGGTCGACAGTTGCGCGCGAATAACCGTTGTCGCGCAAAATCCAGGCGACGAGCTCGCGCACATTCATCACCCGCACGCAACCCGACGATTCAAAGCGGTAGTCGGAGCCGAAAAGGCCTTTCGACGGCGTGTCGTGCAGGAAGACCGAATAAGGGTTGTAGAAGTTCATCCGCACCGAACCGAGCGAGTTCTGATCGCCCGGGTCCTGCTTGAACATGTAATTGACGGCTTCGTCCGAATGCCAGTTCACCTGGCTCGGCTGCAGCTCTTCGCCCTTCTGGGTGAAAATGCGGATGCGGTTGCGCGTCAGATACTCCGGATCCTTCTGCATCTTCGGGATCAGATCCTTGCGGATGATGGAGTTCGGGACCGTCCAGTAAGGATTGAAGTTGATCTCATGGATCTTGCTGGACAAAAGCGGCGTCTGACGGTCCACCTTGCCGACCACCGCGGTGTGCCTGGAGACAACCTTTCCGTCCTCGACCACTTCGATCTGGGCGCCAGGGACGTTCACCATCACATAGCGGTTGGCGGGATCCTTCATCGCGGCGATGCGCTCGCGATTGACCCGCAATTGATTGAGGCGAACCGCGGCCGGAACGTTGAGAGCCTTGAAAGTGCCTGCACCGACGACGCCATCGGCAGGAATGCCGTGGCGCTCCTGAAAGCGCATGACGGCCGACTGCACATAAGAATCGAAGGCATCGGAGCCAGCCGTCTGCCGCAAATCACCTGAAGCGATAAGACGCTGACGCAGCGCCAGGACATTGGGGTGGCGCATTCCGATTTTGAGCGTCGGCTCTGAGGGCACAGAATTCCAGCCGCCGGCATCAACCAGGCCCTGATACCATTCGATAGCCTGATCCATGGCGGGAACGGTGTAAGGCGAGAGAATCGGGACGGTCGAGGTCACCGGTGCCGCCGTCCGAGGCCCCGTATCAAAGGATTCGCTCCATTCCGACTGATTGACGGGCATCATGTTCTGCGCCTGGGCGGCCAGCGGAAACATAAGCGCCGCGGCGCAAAGGGAGGATCGCAGAAGCGAAAAAACGGTCATAGGAATGGTGTGCCTCTCGTCAGACAAATGCCGGTGAATGCGCCCCCGAACGCACTCTTCGAGCACGGATTACCATCAAGGACCCGTACTCCACAAATGCATCGCACCCAGCGATCAACACTGTGAATCATTCGAAGCGCTCAAATGCCCACCTTTCATGGATTTATGGCCAATCCGTGATCGAAAACAAAAGGGCCCGGTCGTGCCGGGCCCTGTTGCAAAGATGTCAACGTCGGTCTCTCAGAGACGGTAGAGAATCTGATCAGTCCAGAATCGCTCCAACCGATGCAGGGTCTTATTGAGGTGCTTGAAGTCGTCCTCCGAAACACCCCCGACCTTTTCGATCGAACCGATATGGCGATCATAGAGGCGGTCGACCACATCGGCGACCTCCTTGCCCTTCTCCGTCAGCGAGACCCGTACCGACCGACGGTCGACACGTGAGCGCTCGTGATAGATGTAGCCGGCGTCGACTAGCTTCTTCAGATTGTAGGAGACATTGGAACCGAGATAATAGCCGCGAGTCCTCAACTCGCCTGCTGTCAGTTCCGCATCTCCGATATTGAACAGAAGAAGCGCTTGGACGCTGTTCACGTCGGAGCGGCCCATCCGATCAAATTCATCCTTGATGACATCAAGCAGCCGTCGATGCAGCCGCTCCACCAAGGTCAGAGCATCAAGATAGAGTGTCTTGATGTCCTCCGGCTCAGACTCGCCCCTCTCGTAGGCAAGCGCTGTCCGCTCTGCTAGCAACATTACGCCTCTCCGTCATTTTTCTTCGGCCTTCTCCCCATTACTTGTGCAGGATAGAGAGCCAATTTAAATGGAGATTTAAGCGTCAGCATGAATGAAATGTTGCTGGGAAAAGGGTAAATTTTTTGCTGTCGTACGCCGACGCCCGCCGAACGCCGATGCTCGGCGCTTTCTGAGCGGTCCGCCGCCGGCCTTGTAAAGGGCGCGAACGCCGCCGGCCTTGTAAAGGGCGCGAACGCCGCCGTCTCTTCAGTCTCATCTGCCGCCGCGCGGTGGCGCCACCGCCGCCTCGCTACTCGTCCCGGCGGCGGCGTCGGTCGCCCAGGAGAACTGCGATGTAGAGGCCCATCATGGCCGCGTGCGCGAGGATTCTCTCCTGGTGCTGTCCGTAGATATCCCGAAACAGCGTGTACATCGCTATCTCGGTGATTGCGGCCACAGCCCAGATGACTGGGCCCCACACGGCGTTGATCCAAAGGCCGACAGCCGCAAGGAGGTCGAGAATGCAAAGGACGATCATGGCGGCCTGCCACGGTCGTTCAAACGTCAGGAAGTGACCGGTATCAAGGCCGACACCCATGATCTGGGCCGCCCTCATCAAGCCCGCAAAGAGCAGGAGGAACGCGACGACACGCAGATAGTAGCGTGTCATGCGACCGCGGTTGGGGTCGTAGTCAAGGAGATCGACAGCGTCACTCATCCCCGATCTCCCGGTAAAGCGAGCTCTTCTTCGAGCGGAGCAAGATAGGCGTTGATCTCGGTCTCTTTCACATCGGCAAGGCCAGCGGGGTACCAGCGCGGTGCATGATCCTTGTCGATCAGCTGCGCGCGCACCCCTTCGTAAAAATCCTCTCCTGCAAGGATGCGATTGACGATGCGGTATTCCAGACGCATCGCCTCGGCAAAATCCATCTGCCTGCCAAGCCGCATCTGACACAGCGCAATCGCAAGGCTTGTGGGCGACATTCGGCCGATTGCTTGCAAAGCCTTCTGGCCGCGTTCCCATTCGGGCTTCGCCGCAAGGCGAGCCAGGATCTCGGCAATCGATGAGGCCGAGAAAGTGTCTTCGATCAGCTCGGCATCGTCGGCCAGGGCAGATCGTTCCTCTTCAGGGGCCTGCGCATATTCCTCAACCACTCGCCGGTGATCGTCTTCGCGCACCAGACCCTCGATCAGGGCGTCGAAACGGCGTGCAGGCACGGCATGCGTGGCGATACCGCTCCAGAGGCAATCCGCGCGGCCAATGCGACTTCCCGTCAGAGCGAGGTAGGTCCCCACGGAATACGGCATCTGAGGAAGGAAATGCGTCGCACCGACATCAGGGAAGAAGCCTATGCCGACCTCAGGCATGGCGAAGTTGATCCTCTCACCGGCAAGACGCACGCTTCCATGGACCGAAACGCCGAAACCTCCGCCCATGACGATCCCATCGACCAAGGCGATGTACGGTTTGGGATAGGTTTTGATGAGGTGGTTGAGACGGTATTCCTCTTGAAAGAACGTCAACGGCAGCGGCCCACCTTCGACCTTCGCCCAAAACCCTGCTTCCCATAGACGATGCAGATCGCCGCCAGCCGAAAATGCCTTCTCGTCGAGCGAGCGGATGGCCACATGCGCGACTTCGTCATCGTCACGCCATGCGCTCAGCGCGCTCAGCATGGCCTGCACCATATCGAGGTTGAGAGCATTCAGGGCACGGCCGCGGTCGAGACTGATGAGACCCAGCCGCCCACGTTTCTCGATACGGATGTCGTCGTCGGCTTTCAGCATCTCAGCAGCCATTTGCTGTTGCATCCGTTCTTCCTGGTGGAGGCGGAAGGCGACGGACCCGTTTCGGCGAGCAGCTGCGCAGGGAGCGCCATTTCGTCGCGCTCTACGCCCTGCACTCCCGCCCCGAGCGGGAGCCGATCGCCGCAAAGGTCAAATTTCATGCTGGAGCTTTATGCAGCGCCCGATCGAGCGTCAATGACGCCGCGGCTCTGCAGGTGAGCCATTCCCTTGGCGCGGCGTTTGCGCGGGTCTATGGTCGGAGCGACGAAACCGGGGGTTTCTATGAACTTGTCCTTTCACAGTGACGCGCTGCCCGATGTCGATCGCATTACGGGGCGGCGGCGCATGCGCCGCAATCGCCGCACCGACTGGTCACGGCGTCTTATTCGCGAAAACCGTCTGACACTCGACGATCTGATCTGGCCGATCTTCGTCATCGAAGGCGAAAACAAGCGCGAAACAGTCCCTTCGATGCCAGGCGTGGAGCGCTTTTCGGTCGATCTCGCGGTCAAAGCCGCAGAGCGTGCGAGAGAACTCGGCATTCCGGTACTTGCACTCTTCCCGAACACGCACCCCGAAAAGCGTGACGATCAAGGCAGCGAAGCGCTCAACGATTCCAACCTCATCTGCCGGGCATGTCGGGAGATAAAGGCGGCCGTGCCCGAGGTCGGCCTTTTGACCGACGTCGCGCTCGATCCTTACACGAGCCACGGGCATGACGGGCTTCTGCGCGAAGGCGAGATCATCAACGACGAAAGCGTCTCAGTACTTGCACGTCAGGCGCTCGTGCAGGCTCAGGCCGGTTGCGACATCGTCGCGCCGTCCGACATGATGGACGGGCGCGTCGGCGCCATCCGCGAGACGCTGGATTCCGCCGGTTATGGCCATGTGCAGATCGTTGCGTACACGGCGAAATACGCCTCGGCCTTCTATGGGCCGTTCCGCGACGCCGTCGGCTCCGGAACCATGCTGTCGGGCGACAAGAAGACCTACCAGATGGATCCCGCCAATTCGGACGAGGCTTTGCGCGAGGCCGAACTCGACATCGCCGAGGGCGCCGACATGATCATGGTGAAGCCCGGGCTTCCCTATCTCGACATCATCCGGCGTCTGAAAGACACGTTCGGGATGCCGACGGTCGCCTACAACACGTCCGGCGAGTATTCGATGATCCAGGCGGCTGCAGCCAATGGCTGGCTCGACGGCGAACGGGCGATGATGGAGCAGTTGGTCTCGTTCAAGCGGGCGGGCGCCGATTCCATTCTCACCTATTTCGCCCCGCGTGCCGCAGAGATCCTGCGCGCCAGCCTCTAAAAGCTGCGCCTAGCAGAACTTGAAGCCGAGCATGGGCCTCCCCACTTTCTCAAAGATCGAAGGAGAGGCCCATGACTGCAATCCACGACGTGATCGACCTGGACGAGACGCGGATGCTTGACCCCACACGGCATCCGGAACTCTACGACAACGTCAGAACACGCCGCATTTCGGCCTTTCTGGTCGATGCCGTCATTATGGTCGTTCTGATGACGGTGTCGTTTGTCGCGATTTCTTTTCTCGGTCTCTTCACGCTGGGTCTCGGCTGGCTTCTTTTTGGACTGATCTGGCCGGTCGTTCCGATCCTCTACACGATGTTCACCCTGGGCAGTCCCGAATCGGCCACGCCCGGAATGCGCGCAATGGGGATCGAGATGCGCACCTTCGACGGCGGTCGCATGTACAGCCTGCTCGCCTTCGTTCATGCTGTCCTCTTCTGGTTCTCGGTGACGGTGCTGACGCCCTTTGTTCTGCTTGTTTCGCTGTTTTCTCCGCGCAAGAGGCTTCTCCACGACATCGTTCTTGGAACGACGGTCATCCGCAGGGATGACAGCCGGCGTTGATGCGCTCCGCGCCCATGCTCGAAGCCCTTCGCCGCAACAATCTGGGATTGTAGGGGCTTGACTCCGCCGGTACTTTGCCGACGGAGCCGGGCATGACTTTTTCCGATTTGCAGATGTGGCTCACCTTCGGGGTGATCGCACTGACCATCGTTGGCTTTTCGCTCGAGCGGCTGGCGGTCGAGACTACTGCGCTCGCCTCGCTCGTTCTTTTGACGCTGGTCTTCGTCGTCGCTCCCGGAGCGTTCGACCTCTCGTCCCCCTTATCGTTTGAAGATCTGCTGCAGGGCTTCGCCAACCCGGCGCTTGTGGCCGTGCTCAGCTTGATCGTCGTGGGACAGGGCCTGTTCCAGACAGGCGCCCTCGACGCCCCAAGCCGCCATCTTGCGCGCAACACCCGCCTGCCGCCCTCAGCCGTGTTCGTGCTCCTCATCGTCTTTGCCGGAGCTCTCTCGGCTTTCCTCAACAACACGCCCGTCGTGGTGATGATGATCCCGGTGCTGATGTCGCTCGCCCGAGAGCAGCGGATCTCACCGGCGAAGCTTCTCATGGCGATGAATTTTGCGACCATCATCGGCGGTTCGACCACGCTGATCGGATCATCGACCAATCTTCTCGTGGCGCAGGTGGCGCATCACGAAGCCGGCATCAATCTTCGGCTCTTCGATCTTGCAGCTCCCGGTCTTGCCATCGCCGCTGTGGCGGTTCCCTACATCCTCTTCGTCATTCCCCGGCTCTTCGGAAAACGCCCTCAGGAAGCCGTCAAGTTTGCGAGCGGCAAGCAGTTCATCACCGAGATCGTTCTGCCGGAGGGACATCCGCTCGTCGGCATGCGCTCGGTTGCCGGCCTGTTCCCGGGACTTCGCGACATCACCGTCCGGCTGGTGCGGCGCGGCGGCACCATCCATCTGCCTCCCTTTGAAGATATCGAGCTTCAGCCAGGCGATCTCGCGGTTTTCAGCGGCATCCGCGAGGATCTCGCCCGTCACGGCATCATCAAGCCGGCGCGCGGCGAACGCAGCACCGAGACCGCCGGTGGCGGCACACATTCCGTCGGCGAAGCAATCGTAGCGCCCGGCGGCCGCATCATCGGTCGCTCGCCGGCCGAGACGGGTATCGAGCAGACGAGCGGCATCAGTGTCGTCGCCGTCGAGCGGCGCGGCCGCATGTCCCGCCAGGCGTTCTCCGACGTGCGGCTTGAAGAAGGCGACGTGCTGCTTCTTTCCGGTACGGACGCCGCCTTCGATCGGCTGCGCGGCAGCCGTGATCTGCTTCTGCTCGAAAAATCGTTCGCGCCGCTGCCGGCGCGGAGGGATACACTTCGCTCGATCCTCATCTTCACAGGGCTGATCGTCCTCGCGGCGACCGGGCTTGTCCCCATCGCCATTGCAGCCCTCGGGGCGGCACTTCTCATGCTCGCCTTCGGATGTCTCAACATCCGCCAGGCGCGGCGAGCCTTCGACAGTCGCATCTTTATGCTGATCGGCGCATCGATCGCCCTTGCAACCGCACTGGAGCGGACAGGCGGCGCCCAGTTTCTCGCCGAACATCTCGTGGCCGTGACCGAACACGGAGGGCCGCGCCTGCTCCTCTCGGCCCTGTTCGCGTTGATCGCAATCCTCACCAACGTCTTGTCGAACAACGCGACGGCCGTACTTTTCACGCCGATCGCAGTGTCGGCCGCTGCAGCGATCGGCGCTCCGCCCCTGCCTTTCATCATGGCGGTGATCTTCGCCGCCAACGCATCCTTCGCAACGCCGATCGGTTACCAGACAAATCTTCTCGTCATGGGCCCCGGAAATTATCGCTTTGTCGATTTTCTCTTGGCCGGCGGACCACTCACCATCATTTCATGGCTTGTGTTTTCACTGTTTGCGCCGTGGTATTATGGCATCTGAGTGAGGTTCATATGACGCGGCCGATCGCAGAAGCTCAGCAATTCTATCTCACAGCCCCCGGCCCCTGCCCCTACCTTCCCGGTCGGCAGGAACGCAAAGTCTTCACCCAGCTCGCAGGTCCGCACTCGGCTCCTTTGAACGACATTCTGAGCCAGGGCGGATTCCGACGCAGTCAGACGATCGCCTATCGCCCGGCCTGCGACCGTTGCGCGGCTTGCGTCTCGGTTCGCGTTTGCGCCGACCTGTTTTCGCCGACCCGGTCGATGCGTCGAATCACGCAGCGCAACCGCGATCTCGTCTCCGACTGGCGCGACAACATTGCGACCACCGATCAGTATGCGCTGTTCTACCGCTATCTCGAAGAGCGCCATTCCGGTGGCGGGATGCTGCAGATGACGGTCCTCGATTATTCGCTCATGGTCGAGGACAGCCATGTCGAGACGAAACTCGTCGAATACCGGCGCCGCACTGCCGACAGTGCAACCGGGCGACGGGGCGACGGCGACCTCATCGCCTGCGCCCTGACCGACGTGCTCGCCGACGGGCTCTCGATGGTCTATTCGTTCTTCGATCCAGAGGAGAAAGACCGCTCCCTCGGCACCTTCATCATCCTCGATCACATCGAGCGCGCCAAGCGGCTCGGAAAGCCCTATGTCTATCTCGGCTATTGGGTCGAGGGTTCCCGAAAGATGGCGTACAAATCGCGTTTCCGACCGCAGGAACGGCTGACCATGCGAGGCTGGGAACGCTTTTGCTGAGAATTCTCGTGTGGGTGGGGCTCGTCGGTGTGGTGCTGGCGAGCCTGATCAGCTTTGGCGGCTATTGGTGGCCGTCTCTCGACAGCATCAATCACTTCCGGCCCTTTCTCTTTGCTGGGTTCGCGCTTGTCGCGGCACTCGCCCTCTTTGCCCGCTTGAGGCTGGCCTTCGCACTCGGCGTCTTCCTCGCGGTCGCCCAAGGCTGGTTCCTGATCGCGGAGATCTTGCCCGAAGCGCATTTCGGAAGCATCGCAGCCGAGACCGCCGGCGTTCCTCTGAAAGTGATCAGCTTCAACATGCTCGACAAACGCGTCGACGCTGCGGGGCTCGCCCGGATGGTCGAGCGGGAGCGCCCGGACGTCCTCGTCTTGATCGAGGCCTGGCCCAATACGGCGCATGTTCTGGAGAAGCTTGCGCCCTTTCTGCCCTACAGGCTCGATTGCTTCTCGGCGCATTTTTGCGACGTCGCGATCCTCGCCCGCCATCCGTTCACCAAGACCTATGTGTGGGATCCTCCGGCCGGCGAGCCGCGGGAGAACAACGTCTCGCTCATGAGTGTCACGTTTGAGAAGGAGGGTATTCCCGTCACCGTCTGGGGCACGCATCTCGACTGGCCGGTACCGGCGCGCGGCCAGACGATGCAGTTTGAGGCCATGAGGAAGGATCTGCAGGATGCGGGGCCTAACACGATCCTCGCCGGCGATTTCAATTCAACGCCCTGGTCCTTCGCCTTGCAGCGATTCGGCGCAGAGATCCCGTTGCGGCGCATCACGCGTGCCATGCCAACCTGGCCGAGCGAGAAGGCCGTCTTTCGCGGCCGTCACACGGTTCGCGCCTTCGGCCCCTTCATGCCGCTCGACCATATCTTCATCGGCAAAGCCATTCGCACAACCGATGTGCGGCGGGGCCCCTATCTCGGCTCCGACCATTACCCGGTGATCGCCGACCTCAAACTGGTCAACTGAGAGCCCTCAAGAGGCGGGGCTGAAGCGGTTCGACTTCGGAAAACCCTGCGGGGCCATCCGTCCCGCCTGCGCGCGTTCACCGAGCCACTCAGACAGATCGCCATAAGAGCGCGCATGCGTACGGCCGGCAGAATCGCTCCAGGAGAGTCCCTGTTCGCCTTCAAAGACGCGCACGTCCGAAATGCCGCCATCCTTGTAGCGCTGCAGCCTGAGGCCCTTGCCGCGCGTCATTTCCGGCAGCTGCTCCCTCGGGAAAATCAGGAGTTTCCGGTTCTCTCCGATAACGGCCACATGATCTCCTGCGGCGGGAACACATATCCGTGCCTCGTCTGCCCCCGAGACGTTCAATATCTGCCGGCCCTTACGGGTATTTGCTACCATATCAGTTTCGGCAATGATGAAGCCGTTGCCTGCAGACGACGCAACCAGGCGCTTCACCTGCGGGTCGTGCACGAAGGCCGCAAGGACGTCGCTGTCCTTGTCCATCTCCACCATGAGGCGCACCGGTTCGCCCTGGCCACGGCCGCCGGGTAAACGGGCAGCCTCCAGGGTGAAGGCCTTGCCGGCGGTGGAGAAGAACAAGATCTTGTCGGTCGTATGCGCTGCGAAGGCGATCTTGAGGCGATCGCCTTCCTTGAAGCTCAGCGACGAGAAGTCGGTCATATGGCCACGCATCGTCCGCAGCCAGCCCTTTTCAGACAGAATGACGGTGATCGGCTCACGCTCGATCATCGCCTGCTGGATCTCCTCGACGTCGATCTCCGGCGCATCGGCAAACGTCGTGCGGCGGCGACCAATCTCGGTATCCGGACCGAATTTCTTCTTCACTGCGGAGATCTCGAAGGAGACGCATTTCCACTGCCGCTCTTCCGATTCAAGGAGGCCCGTCAGATCTGTCTGCTCGGCGGTCAGAGCCTCGTGCTCCTTGCGGATCTCGATCTCTTCGAGCTTTCTCAAGGCGCGCAGGCGCATATTGAGTATCGCCTCCGCCTGGACATCGGTCAGATCGAAGGCCTGCATCAGCTCCGGCTTGGGCTCGTCGCTTTCGCGGATGATGCGGATCACCTCGTCGAGATTGAGATAGGCGATCAGATAGCCGCCCAAAATCTCCAGACGGTGGGCGATCTTATCCAGACGATGGCGGGTACGGCGCAGAAGCACGTCGCGCCGGTGGTGCAGCCATTCGTTCAACACGTCTCGTAACGACATCACCTTCGGCACGCGGCCTTGCGAGATGACGTTCATGTTGAGCGAGAAGCGCACTTCGAGATCGGCTCGCTTGAAAAGCGATTCCATCATCAGGTCTGGGTCGACAGTGCGGCTCTTCGGCTCGATGACGATGCGCACATCCTCTGCGCTCTCATCGCGAACATCGCCGACGAGCGGCAGCTTGCGTGCCTCGATCTGATTCGCGATCTGCTCGATCAGCCGTCCCTTCTGCACCTGATAGGGGATTTCGGTGATGATCGCGGACCAGGCGCCGCGGCTGCCTTCCTCTTTTTCCCAACGCGCACGCACACGCATCATGCCGCGCCCCGTTGAATAGGCTTCGAGGCGATCAGAGGCTGGAGAGACGATCACGCCACCGGTCGGGAAATCCGGGCCCGGGACGAATTCGAGCAGCTTCTCCGGGCTCGCATTCGGGTGCTTGATGAGATGCAGAGCCGCGTCGCACAACTCAGCCGCGTTGTGCGGGGGGATGTTGGTTGCCATGCCGACGGCAATGCCGGAGGCGCCGTTCGCCAAAAGGTTCGGAAAGGCTCCCGGAAGAACGATAGGTTCTTCGTCCTCGCCGTCATAGGTGGCGCGGAAATCGACGGCATTCTCGTCGATGCCTTCAAGCAGAAGGTTCGCAACTTCGGTCAGCCGCGCCTCGGTGTAGCGCATGGCCGCCGCGTTATCGCCGTCGACATTGCCGAAATTGCCCTGCCCGTCGACGAGCGGATAGCGAACCGCGAAGCTTTGGGCGAGGCGAACCATGGCGTCGTAGATCGCCTGGTCGCCATGCGGGTGAAAATTACCCATCACCTCGCCGACGACCTTCGCCGACTTCTTGAAGCCCGAACCCGGCAGAAGCCGCATCAGCCGCATGGCGTGAAGGATGCGCCGATGAACGGGCTTCAGCCCGTCGCGCACATCCGGCAGCGCCCGATTCATGATCGTCGAAAGCGCGTAGGCGAGATAACGCTCTTCAAGCGCTTCACGCAGATTGATGGGGACGATGTTCCCGTCGCCCTCGCCTCCGCCTGGAGGCGGAATCAGTTCTTTGCCCATGGCGCCCTATGTGGCGAATTCTTGAAGCGGCGACAATGCACGCCGGCCGTGCTAGGCGAATCGAATGGCTGCTGACCTCACAATCGAAGAGTTTTCCACCGCCGCCCCCATCGGAACGCGGCTTGCAGGTCTCGACCTCGGGACGAAGACCATCGGAATCGCTGTCTCTGACCCAGGTCAGAACGTTGCGAGCCCGGTGACGACCATCCGTCGCGTCAAGTTCGGACAGGATGCGGCGAGCCTCCTGTCACTTTGCACGGCGGAGAAAATCGGCGGCCTGGTCCTCGGCCTGCCAGTCAATATGGACGGCAGCGAGGGGCCGCGCTGTCAGGCGACGCGCGCCTTCTTACGAAATCTGAAGACGCTCACCGACTTGCCGGTCACCTTGTGGGACGAGCGCCTGTCGACGATGGCGGTCGAGAGGGCGATGATCGCAGCCGATCTGTCACGGCGCAAGCGTGCCGAGCGAGTCGATGCGGCGGCCGCCGCCTATATCCTGCAAGGTGTCCTCGACCGTCTGGCGACGTTTCGGCGCCAACAGGTCTGATGATCACGGCTCCGGGAATGCGTAATCCAGGAGTGCGCGCATGTTGAAGCGCCGATCGAGCATCCCGTAAGTCGAACGCCAGGGTCTCCCGAGGCGCGTCTCGATAAAGGCATCGGCGAAGACAGGCGGAAAATCGCGCCGCAGCGCGGCCGCTGCCGCAGTCAATGCCAATTGCTCGGTCAGCACGCGCGCGCTTCCTTCATCCTCCAGGGCGACCTCGGCCGCGGCAGCGAGAACATCGACGGCCGCACGGCCATTGTTGCCGAGTTCCTGGCGGAAGTTTTCCAGAACCATCGCCAGGATCTGAGGATCACGACCGAGCACGCGCAGGACGTCGAGCGCCATGACGTTCCCGGAGCCTTCCCAGATGGCGTTGACCGGTGCCTCGCGCACCAGGCGCGGCATGATGCTTTCCTCGACATAGCCATTGCCGCCGAGGCATTCCATCGTCTCGGCCAGGAAGGGCTGAGCCGATTTGCAGATCCAGTATTTCGCGACCGGCGTCATGAGCCGCGCGAAGGCATCCTCTTCGGGCCTGTCGGCAGCAAGATCGAAAGCCTCCGACAGGCGGAAAGACAGAGCGACCGCGGCGGCAAGATCCAGGGTCAGGTCGCATAAGACCCGCTGCATCAGGGGTTTGTCGATGAGTTCGGAACCGAAGACATGGCGGTGACGGCAATGGTGGACGGCCTCGGCGAGCCCTGCCCGCATCAGCCCTGTCGAAGCCACGGCACAATCGAGACGGGTATAGGTCACCATCTCGATGATGGTGCGGACGCCCTTGCCTTCTTCGCCCACCATCCAGGCATGTGCACCGTCGAATTCCGCCTCCGACGAGGCGTTGGAGCGATTGCCGAGCTTATCTTTTAGGCGCTCGAAGCGGATGGCATTTGCCGTTCCGTCCGGCAGAAAGCGCGGCATCAGGAAGCAGCTCAGCCCGTTTTCTGTCTGTGCAAGGACGAGGAAGGCGTCCGACATCGGCGCCGACATGAACCATTTATGGCCCGTCAGGCGGTGGAAACCCTGGTTCGTCGGCTCGGCATGGGTGCGATTCTGGCGCACATCCGTGCCACCCTGCTTCTCCGTCATTCCCATGCCGATCGTCACGCCCTGCTTTTCGGCAGGATTGCGCGAGGCACGGTCGTAGGTGCGCGACAGGAGCCGCGGCCCCCATTCGCTCAAGAGCTCCGGGCTGTGCCGCAAGGTGGCGATCGACGCATTCGTCATCGTCATCGGGCAAATATGGCCGCACTCGGCCTGCGCGGTCATATAGAGCCGGGCGGCGCGCGCCCGGTGACGGACGGGTTCTTCCTCGCCTCCCCGCTCCCAAACCGAGCAATGCAGGCCCGAGGCGACAGAGCGACGCATCAAGGCATGATAGGCCGGATGGAATTCGACCTCGTTGATGCGCCGGCCCCAGGAATCGTAACGCTTCAGTTCCGGCAGATCGCCATTGGCAAGCCGCGCGAATTCCCGGGCCTCGCCGCTTCCCCAGAACCGGCCGTTCTGTTGTAGATTTTCGCGGATCGGGTCGGCGAACCCGGCGCACATCAAATCGAGGAGCGGGTCCGTCTGAAACAGGTCAAGATTGATGCGCGGCGGCGTCTGATTGAACACCGCATGCGTGGCTTCCCGGCCTGGATTCATTGTCTCTGTCATAGGGTGAGCCTGCACGAATCCGCACAATATTAAAGCTTTTTCCGCAGGGCTTTAAGCGGCGCTCATAGACCCGTCCACCAGCCGCAAACGCAGGGGAAAAACGCCGCGGGCGCTTGCTCTCATGTTGCCGTGCCGGGCGATTGTGCCTATAGGCACCCCTTTAATGACCCCAGTTTCCTCTTTCCCCCATCAGCACCTTCTCGGTATCGAAGGGCTGTCTCCGCTCGAGATCGGTTCTCTTTTAGATCTCGCTGAGGAGCAAATCGCCGTCTCTCGCCAAATCGAAAAGAAGAAGCAGACGCTGCGCGGACGCACGCAGATCAACCTGTTCTTCGAGGCGTCGACACGAACGCAATCGAGTTTCGAGCTCGCAGGCAAACGGCTCGGCGCCGATGTCATGAACATGGCCGTCTCGTCTTCCTCGGTGAAGAAGGGCGAGACCCTCATCGACACGGCGATGACCTTGAATGCCATGCGGCCGGATATTCTGGTCGTCCGCCATCATGCGGCGGGCGCCGTCGAGCTTCTGGCTCAGAAGGTCGAATGTTCGGTGATCAACGCTGGTGACGGTGCCCACGAGCATCCGACGCAAGCGCTCCTCGATGCTTTGACGATCCGCCGTCACAAAGGCCGCCTCGACGGGCTGACGGTCGCGATCTGCGGCGACATTCGACATTCGCGCGTCGCACGATCGAACATCCTTCTGCTCATGGTAATGGGCGCCCGCATCCGTCTGATTGCGCCATCCACTCTGCTGCCGTCCAACATCGAATGCTACGGCGCGGAAGTCTTCAACGACATGCGGACCGGCCTCAAGGACGCCGATGTCGTCATGATGTTGCGGCTCCAGCGCGAACGCATGACAGCCGCCTACGTCCCGAGTATCCGAGAATATTTCCGCTATTACGGGCTCGACGAGGAGAAGCTCGCCCTCGCCCGGCCGGATGCGTTGGTCATGCATCCCGGCCCGATGAACCGCGGCGTGGAGATCGATCCTCTCGTGGCCGATGGCCCGCAAAGCGTGATCCGCGAACAAGTGGAGATGGGCGTGGCCGTCAGAATGGCCGTCCTCGAAGCCCTTGCCCAACACCTGCCCAATCACTGATCCAATGGCCCGTCCAATTCTTCTTACCAATGCCCGCATCGTCGATCCCGCACGCGGTCTCGACAGCCCGGGCGCCGTCGTCGTCTCCGACGGGCGCATCGTCGCAGCGGGTCCCGAAGCTCATAACCACGGTGTTCCCGAAGGCTGGGAGGTCGTCGACTGTACCGGCAAGACGATCATCCCGGGCCTCGTCGATATGCGGGTCTTCGTGGGTGAACCCGGCGCTGAACATCTGGAAACGCTGGAGACCGCGAGCCGTGCGGCCGCTGCCGGCGGCGTCACCACCATCGTCACCATGCCGGATACGGATCCGGTGATCGACGATCCCGCACTCGTCGATTTTATCTTGAGACGCGCCACACACAACGCGCTCGTGCATGTCCATCCGATGGCGGCGATCAGCAAGGGCCTCAAGGGCGAGGAACTTTCGGAGTTCGGCCTCCTTAAGGATGCGGGCGCCGTCGCCTTCTCGGAGGGACGAAAATCGCTGCGCTCCGCGCAGGTGATGCGCAACGCCCTCACCTATGCGCGCGACTTCGAAGCGCTCATCGTCCACCATACCCAGGACGCCGATCTCGCCCGCGCAGGCGTCATGAATGCCGGTGAAGTCGCGACGCGGCTCGGACTTCCGGGTATTCCGCGCGAAGCGGAAACGATCATGCTCGACCGGGACCTGAGACTGGCGAGGCTCACGCGCGGGCGCTATCACGCAGCCCAGCTTTCCTGCGCGGATTCCATTGCCGTGCTGCGGCAGGCGAAAGAAAATGGCGTCGGGGTCACAGCCGGAGCAGCGATCGCGCATCTCGCTTTGAACGAGGGCGATATCGGCTCCTATAGAACGTTCTTCAAAATGTCGCCGCCTCTCAGAAGCGAGGACGACCGGCAGGCGATCGTGGCCGCGCTTGCCGACGGAACCCTCGACGTCATCGTTTCGGCGCACGACCCGCAGGACGTGGAAGGAAAGCGGCAGCCTTTCGCCGAGGCCGCGGACGGGGCTGTGGGCCTGGACACCCTCCTCTCGGTTGGGCTGCGTCTGGTCCATAGCGGCGAGGTCAGTCTGATGCGTCTCATCGAAGCCATGGCGACGACGCCTGCACGCCTTCTCGATCTGCCGGTTGGGACACTTCGCCCAGGTGCGCCGGCGGATCTCGCGATCATCGACCTCGACAAGCCATGGGTCGTGAAGGAAGAAAGCCTGCATTCGCGTTCAAAGAACACCTGCTTCGAAGGGGCGCGGCTGACCGGCCAGGTGGTTCGCACACTGGTTGCCGGCAAAACCGTCTATCCTTATGGAGATGGGCAACGAAATTAGGCCACAGACACGGGGGCAGAAGCTGTGACCGCCGATGCGAGCAATTGGACACTTCTCCTGCCAACCCTGATCGGTGGCCTTGTTCTCGGCTATCTCTTCGGGTCCATCCCGTCCGGCCTGATCCTTTCAAGGCTTGCCGGGTTCGGCGACATTCGCAAGATCGGCTCCGGCAACATCGGGGCTACCAACGTTTTGCGCACCGGCAACAAGAAGCTCGCGGCCGCGACGCTTCTAGCCGATGCCCTCAAGGGCACAATCGCCATCCTGATTGCCTGGCAATGGGGGTTTGAGGCAGCGCTCGCCGCAGCCTTCGGCGCCTTTCTCGGGCATTGCTTTCCGGTCTGGCTCGGCTTCAGGGGCGGCAAAGGTGTCGCCACCTTTTTCGGCATTCTCCTTCCGCTCTCCTGGCCGACGCTGATAGCGGCTGCGGCGATCTGGATCGGGACGGCCTGGCTCACCCGCTATTCGTCCCTTGCAGCGCTTTTGACAAGCGCATTGACGCCTGTGATCCTTTTCGTCAGCGGCCAGACGCTCCTAGCTGAGCTCTTCCTCGCGGTCACTTTCATCTTATGGTACCGGCATCGGGAGAACCTGCGGCGTCTCCTCAACGGCACCGAATCGAAGATCGGTCAGAAGTGAGCACGCCGACCCCAGAGGGCGTCCGCCTGACGGCAGAGCAGCGACGTTCCTGGCTTCGTCTCATCCGCAGCGAAAACGTCGGCCCACAGACATTTCGGTCTCTGATCAATCATTACGGCTCAGCCTCTGCCGCGCTCGAAGCGCTTCCCGATCTCTCCCGCCGCGGCGGCGCGAGACGCAACATCAGGATCGCCAGCGAGGACGAAGTCGATCGCGAACTCGCCGCCGCAGAGCGTGCCGGCGCACGCTTCATCGGTATGGGGGAGCCCGACTACCCGCCATGGCTGCGTCACGCGGATCAGCCACCTCCACTTCTTTGCATGCGGGGCGCATCCGAAGTGCTGGCCCGTCCGGCCATTGCCATCGTCGGCGCGCGCAATGCCTCCCTTGCCGGGCAGAGGATGGCCCAGCGCCTCGCATCGGGGCTCGGAGAGGCCGGCTTCTCGATCGTTTCTGGCCTTGCCCGCGGGATCGACCAGAGCGCGCATCAAGCCGCTCTTGCGACTGGGACGGTCGCGGTCTTTGCCGGCGGTGTCGACGTCGTCTATCCGGAGGAGCATCGTCCCCTCCTTGACAAGATCCTCGCGCAGCAGGGCGCCGCCATCAGCGAGATGGCGATGGGCTGGCAGCCGCGGGCTCGGGACTTCCCGCGCCGCAACCGAATTATTGCGGGGATGAGCCTTGCGACCGTCGTCGTCGAGGCCGCCGAACGGTCGGGCTCGCTCATCACAGCCCGGCTCGCACTGGAACAGAACCGCGAGGTCATGGCAGTCCCCGGATCGCCCCTCGACCCCCGTGCCGCCGGCACCAATCGCTTGCTTAAACAGGGCGCCCATCTGATCACGGATGCGGCCGACGTCATCGGAGCCTTGCCGCAAACACTCGCACCGCCGACGCGAGAAGGATTCGAACTGCCTTCAGAGGAACCCGAAAAGCAACCTTTGGTTGAGCCCGCAAGCGATGATCGCAGCCTTATCCTTGAGGCGCTGGGACCAACTCCGGTGCATGTCGACGAATTGATCGCCCATACAAAACTCTCTGCCCGGCTCGTGGCCGTGATCCTTTTGGAACTCGAACTTGCAGGGCGCCTGGAGCGCCATCCCGGTGGTCGGATCTCTCTCGTGTACTGAAAAAGTGCGGCAGCTCCGTCTCCACGCTCAGTTTTGGGGATTGATATCGTTCAGATTTTCTTCCGTGGCTTCACGCCAGGCTTCAAGGACGACCATTTCGATGAGGTAGGCGAGGAATGGCAGATTCGCCTCGTCCGCACGGCGGCGCCAATGGCTTGCCTCAACAGCGATGTTCTCGGCTAGATCCCGCCGTTCCTGTTCATTCAATGTTTGCAAGACGCGGTGCATTTTTAGCGCGATTCATAAATCATAATACACGCTTTAGTTGATTTTAAACTGAGAGAATAGGGGGCGAAAGTGCTTCCTCGACCCGCCTTGTCGTACCGCGGCCTTGACCCCGCCTGTTTCCCAATCCAAGTGAGGCCGTGCGCGTGCCGCCTTTTTCCCCGCCCAATGGAGTACCCGTATGGACCTCGTGATTGTCGAATCGCCCGCTAAGGCGAAGACGATCAATAAGTATCTCGGCCCCGATTATCGGGTGCTCGCCTCCTATGGGCATGTGCGAGATTTGCCTTCCAAAGACGGCTCGGTGCGTCCCGACGAGGACTTCGCCATGTCGTGGGAAGTCGCCGACAAGGCCAAGAAACGTTTGAGCGACATCGCCGAGGCGGCCAAGTCGGCCGACCGCATTCTGCTCGCCACTGACCCCGATCGCGAAGGCGAGGCCATATCCTGGCACGTGCTGGAAGTGCTGCGCTCCCGCAAAGGCTTGAAGGACAAGCCTGTGGCCCGCGTCGTCTTTAACGCCATCACAAAGCGTGCGGTAGAAGAGGCAATGGCGCATCCGCGCATGATCGACGACGCGCTGGTGGAAGCCTATCTCGCCCGGCGTGCGCTCGATTATCTCGTCGGCTTCTCGCTGTCGCCGGTTCTCTGGCGCAAGCTGCCGGGCGCGCGTTCGGCCGGACGCGTCCAATCGGTGGCTCTGCGTCTCGTCTGCGAGCGCGAATCGGAGATCGAACGGTTTCGGCCGCAGGAATATTGGTCGCTCGCGGCCAACCTCGCGACGCCGACCAAGGATACCTTCGTCGCCCGCCTGGTCGCCGCAGACGGCAAGAAGCTCACCAAGCTCTCGATTGGTGACGAAGCGCAGGCGACAGGTCTGAAGACGCTTCTTGAAGGAGCGGACTTTTCTGTTGCGAGCATCGAATCGAAGCCGCATTCGCGCAATCCGCAGCCACCCTTCACGACCTCCACACTGCAGCAGGAAGCGCAGCGCAAGCTCGGCTTCGACGCGAGCCGGACGATGCAGGTCGCCCAGCGCCTTTATGAGGGCGTGGATATTGGCGGCGAGACGATCGGCCTCATCACTTATATGCGAACCGACGGCGTCGACATGGCGCCGGAAGCGGTCGCGGCTGTGCGCGATTTGATCAACGGCGATTTCGGCAAGCGCTATCTCCCCGATCAACCGCGCCGCTACTTCGTCAAGGCAAAGAATGCGCAGGAGGCGCACGAGGCGATCCGGCCGACAGATCCGGCGCGCTTGCCCGCCCATGTCGAACGTCAGCTCGATCGCGATCAGGCGAAGCTCTACGAGCTCATCTGGAAG
Source organism: Rhodopseudomonas julia (assembly GCF_030813515.1). Taxonomy (NCBI): domain Bacteria; kingdom Pseudomonadati; phylum Pseudomonadota; class Alphaproteobacteria; order Hyphomicrobiales; family Nitrobacteraceae; genus Rhodopseudomonas; species Rhodopseudomonas julia. Next base: position 1,352,235 of record NZ_JAUSUK010000002.1, read on the forward strand.
CGCACCGTCGCAAGCCAAATGAGTTCCGCCGAAATGGAGCGCACGACGATCGAAGTCGATGCGAAAAACGGCGAGCATCGCCTCGGCCTTCGAGCGACGGGTACGGTCGTACGTTTTGACGGCTTTCTGACCCTCTACCAGGAAGGTCGCGACGATCCCGACGAGGAAGAGGACGGGCGTCTGCCGGCCGTCACCGCAGGCGATGGTCTGGATGCAAAATCCATCAGCTCCGATCAGCACTTTACGGAACCGCCACCGCGTTACACGGAAGCCTCTCTCATCAAGAAGATGGAAGAGCTCGGCATCGGCCGTCCGTCCACCTACGCGCAGACGATGACCGTTCTGCGCGACCGTGGCTACGTGCGGATGGATAAGCGGCGCCTCATGCCTGAGGACAAGGGTCGGCTCGTGACAGCCTTCCTGGAGAGCTTCTTCCGCCGCTATGTGGAGTACGACTTCACCGCCGACCTTGAAGAAAAACTCGATAAGGTCTCAGCCGGCGAATTGTCGTGGCAGGCCGTGCTGCGTGATTTCTGGCAGGACTTTCAGGGCAATCTTGAAGACATCAAGGACCTCCGCGTTTCGCAGGTTCTCGAAGCACTCAACGAGATGCTGGGCGACTTCGTCTTCCCTGCCCGCGAAGACGGCAGCGATCCGCGCAGCTGCCCCAGCTGCGGTGATGGCAAGCTGTCGTTGAAACTCGGCCGTTTCGGCGCCTTCATCGGCTGCTCCAACTATCCCGAGTGCAGATACACACGACAGATCACCGAGCCTGATGCGGAGGGTGAGGTCGCGCAACAGGCGATGACCGCGGAAGGCATGCAGCTCGGCGAGGATCCGGAGAGCGGAGAATCGGTGATTTTGCGCTCCGGCCGATTCGGCCCCTATGTTCAGCTCGGTCCCGATCCCGCGAAAGGCGAAGAAAAGCCGAAGCGCTCGAGCCTGCCGCGTGGCTGGCAGGCCGACGAGATGACGCTTGAAAAAGCCCTTCAACTGCTCTCGCTGCCCCGCGAGATCGGCAGCCATCCGGAAACCGGCAAGCCGATCACGGCGGGTCTCGGGCGCTACGGCCCGTTCGTCTCGCATGATGGCAAATACGCCAATCTGGAGAGCATCGAAGACGTTTTCACTGTGGGCGCGAACCGAGCCATCTCTCTCCTCGCCGAGAAGAAAGGGCGCGGACGTTCCGGGGCGAAAGAGCTGAAGGCACTTGGCGAACATCCCGATGGCGGCGCTGTCGCTGTGATGGAGGGGCGCTACGGCCCCTACGTCAATCACGGCAAGATCAACGCGACGTTGCCCAAGGACAAGGATCCGCAAACGATCACGCTGGAAGAAGCGCTCGAGCTGATCGAGGCTAAGGCAGCGAAAGGCGGCAAGACGAAGAAGGCCACCGCTCGCAAGACACCAGCCAAGAAAAGCCCCGCGAAAAAGCCGGCTGCATCCAAAACCAAAAGCGCCACGGCGAAAGCCAAGGCAGAAGGCTGAGCTTGCCGAAAAAACCCAAGAGCACACGTCCGCGCCTGCCGAGCGAGCAGGATATCCTGAACTTTGTCCAAGACGCCGAGGGCAAAGTCGGCAAGCGGGAGATTGCGCGTGCTTTTGGGATCACTGGCCCCGACCGTGTGGCGCTCAAGCGCACCCTCAAGGAGATGGCGGACGAAGGTCTGATCGCCTCACCTCGGAAGGCGATAAGGGCCTCCGGCACCCTTCCCTCCGTCACCGTGTTGCGCGTGATCGACGTCGACGACGATGGCGATCTGGTCGGAACGCCGGAGCAATGGGATGAGGCGGAAGGCAAACCTCCGCGGGTGAGATTGCCTTTGCCGCCGGCCGGCAAGCGACGCGGCAAGCCCACGGCAGGCATCGGCGACCGGGTTCTGACCCGCATCGAGCGAAGCGGACATGATGGCCCTTATCGCGGCCGCATCATGAAGCTTCTGGAGCGTGTGCCCGATCGGATCGTCGGCATCTTCAAGGCCGATGCCGGCGAACAGGGCGGTGGACGCATCGTGCCCACGAACCGGCGCGCGAAGGAATATATCGTGCCGCCGAGCGAAGCTGGCGGCGCAGTGGATGGCGAGCTTGTCGCCGTCGAGCCGCTTTCCAAAAAGCGTCTCGGCCTGCCCTCCGCGCGCGTGTCGGAACGCATCGGAGATGTCTCCTCGGAGAAGGCAATCAGCCTGATCGCGCTTGAGGAAAACAACATCCCCTATGTCTTTCCTCAGCGCGTGGTCGACGAGGCGGAAGCCGCGAAGCCGGCGAACATGGCTCACCGGGACGACTGGCGCGATCTCCCTCTCATCACCATCGATCCGGCCGATGCACGCGATCACGACGATGCGGTGCATGCGAGGCCCGATCCCGACAACGAAGGTGGCCATATCGTCACCGTGGCGATCGCCGACGTCGCCTATTACGTGCGCCCCGGTTCGGCCATGGACAAGGAGGCCGTGAAACGCGGCAATTCCGTCTATTTTCCGGGACGAGTCGTGCCGATGCTGCCCGAGCGCATCTCCAACGATCTGTGCTCGCTGCGAGAGGGAGAAGACCGGCCTGCGCTCGCCGTGCGCATGGTCTTCGACAAGAACGGCCGCAAGACCTCGCACCGCTTCAGCCGCATCATGATGCGCTCGGCCGCAGCCCTCTCCTACGAAGAGAGCCAGGCGGCGATCGACGGACGTCCCAACGAGCGGACGCAGCCGCTTTTGGACACCGTCCTGAGGCCGTTGTGGGATGCCTACGGGGTGCTGAAAGCGGGACGAGATTCGCGCGAGCCGCTCGAACTCGACGTGCCTGAACGCAAGGTCCAGCTGGACGAAAGCGGTGCCATTCAGCGGGTCTATGTGCCGCCGCGCCTGGACGCGCACAAACTCATCGAAGAATTCATGATCCAGGCGAATGTGGCAGCCGCCGAGGAGCTCGAAGGCAGGCACTCGCCGCTCGTCTATCGCATCCACGACGAGCCCTCCTTCGACAAGCTCGAAGGGCTGCGCGATTTCCTCGGCTCACTCGACATGTCTTTGCCGAAGAAAGGCAGTCTGCGCCCCGCCGAGTTCAATACGATCTTGAAGAAAGTTGCCGACACCGCCCATTCGATTCTCGTCAACGAGGTCGTGCTGCGCTCGCAGAGCCAGGCACAATATTCGACCCAGAACATCGGTCATTTTGGCCTCAACCTGCGCCGCTACGCACATTTCACCTCGCCGATCCGTCGTTATGCCGACCTCCTGGTGCATCGGGCACTGATCTCGGCTCTCGGTGCCGGCGAAGGCGGTCTCGGCAATATGGACGAGCCAACGATGGAGAAGATCGCGGCGGAGATTTCACTCGCCGAGCGCCGCGCAATGACGGCGGAGAGGGACACCCTCGACCGTCTGGTGGCCTCCTGGCTCTCGGAGCGGGTGGGCGCACGCTTCTTCGGCCGCATTCGCGGCGTGACCCGAGCCGGTCTCTTCGTCGAACTGGAAGAAAGCGGCGCGGACGGGTTTGTGCCGATCTCCACTCTCGGCAGCGAGTTCTTCATCTATGACGAAGCCCTGCACCGGCTTTACGGTGCCGATAGCGGCACCACCTATCAGCTCGGCGACCGTGTGGAAGTGCGACTTGCCGAGGCAACGCCCTATGCCGGCGATCTCAGGCTCGAGATGCTGAGTGAGGGCACGCGCGGCAAGCCCGGCGCGAGGCCCTCGGGGCGTAACAATGCCGGACGCAAACGCCCTGGCACCACGAGGCCACGGGGACCCAAAAGTCCCAAACGGGGAGCCCCTTCCCGAAAACGCAAATAGCGGAAAGGACGTGTATGAAGCGACCACGCCCAGTGATCGGCTCCATTCTCCGGGGCCTTGCCGGCCGATGTCCGCAATGCGGAAAAGGTTCTCTTTTCCGCGGCTTCCTGCGGGTGCCTGACAGCTGCGCGGTCTGCGGCGAAGAGCTGCATCATCATCGCGCCGACGATGCTCCACCGTATTTCATCATTCTCATCGTGGGGCATGTGATCGTGGCAATGGCGTTGGCCGTGGAACTGATGTTTCAACCTCCGATCTGGGTCCACATGGCCTTGTGGGTGCCTCTCGCAACGCTTCTTTCCCTTGCCCTTATGCGGCCGGTCAAAGGCGGTGTTATCGGCCTGCAATGGGCGCTTCGGATGCATGGCTTCGATCCCGACAACGCCGATGCAGCCGATAAAAACGTGGACACTGCCTGGCAATGAGCGCGTCGCAAGAGCCTGAAGCGTCGCGGCATTTGCCGGCTTCCGAGAAGTCGCCTCGATTGCGCCCGAAACCCGCTGCCACCTTGATCATTCTCAGCGGCGAAAGAGGCAAATGGCGTGTCCTCATGGGCAAGCGCTCCGAGCACCACGCCTTCATGCCCGGCAAATACGTCTTTCCAGGAGGGCGGGTCGAACGAAGCGATTATTCCGCGGCGATGGCGAGCGATCTCGACCCGGTCGTCGCCGCGAAGCTGAAAGCCGGGCGGGCCGCATGTGCAACACACCGCCAGGCGCGTGCGCTCGCGCTTGCTGCAATCCGTGAGACGTTTGAGGAAACCGGATATCTCGTCGGCGAAAAAGCCGAACCGGCAGCCGTTGCAACAAGACCATCCAATCCGGCATGGCGGGCCTTTACGCGTGCCGGTGCGCTGCCCGCACTTTCTCCAATGCGGCTGATCGCGCGCGCCATCACGCCGCCCGGCCGGACACGGCGCTTCGATGCGCGGTTCTTCGCGGTGTTCGAAGAATCTGTCGTGGGCAGGCAGGAGAGCCTCGACAAAGAGCTTTTGGAGCCGCGCTGGCTGACATTCGAAGAGGCCTACGAAACCGGTCTCGCGAATATCACACGGCGCGTCTTGACGGATCTTTCAGCACGTCTGGAAGAGGATCCCGAGCTGCAGCCCGGAGCTGGCGTTCCCTTTCATTTTATGCATTACGGTCGCAGACAGAGCGAGATTCTGTAGGAGTTTGAGGTGAGCTTAAGCACCGCGCTCGGTGGACGCCTCGCTGCACTGGGGCTGACCAGGGGCGCGATCGCTGCAATTTCCACCATGATCGCCGTCGGCACAGCGATCAGCCTTTTATCTCCTCTCCTTGCCTTGACGTTGTCCGGCCGTGGCGTGTCGGAGCGCACGATCGGCTTTCTGGTGGCGACCCTTGCCCTCTCCGCTCTGTTTGCGACTCCCTATGCACCGCGGATCGCACACCGCTTCGGAACCGCAAGAACCATTTCGTATCTGTTGCCGGCTGCGGCATGCCTCATCCCCTTCGCCTGGTACGTAACGGCGCTGCCCATCCTGTTTGTGCTGTTGTTCGTCTACGGCATGTGCGTGTCGATCTGTTTTGCGCTGTCGGAATTTTGGATCAACGCCGTGACACCGCATCATCGACGCGGCATCGTCATGGGTATCTACGCCACCTGCCTGTCCATCGGATTCGCGTTCGGGCCGGTTCTGATCTCGATCACCGGGCTCTCCAGCCCCCTTCCCTTCTTTCTGGGCTCGGGCTTATTCGTGATTGCCGCCATCCCGACATGGCTGGCGCGCGACGTGTCTCCCGATTTCTCGGAGAAGCCCTCAGGTTCTTTCTTCTCATTCATCTTCGCCGTGCCAATCGCAACTTTCGGCGTGCTCGTGTTTGCTATGGCCGAATCGTCCGGCTTTGCCTTCCTTCCGCTCTGGGGCCAGCATCTTGGATATGCTCCGGCCATTTTTCCGCTGCTCGCCTCGGCGATGACTCTCGGCAATGTCGTCTTCCAGATCCCGCTCGGTATCATCGCCGACAAGATCGACAAGCGCTTGATTCTGCTCGTCTGCGGCCTCGTCGGTTGCCTCGGCATGGTGATCGCGAGTGCGGCGACGACAGACTGGCTGACGCTTGCCGCCGTCCTGTTTCTTTGGGGCGGCGCATCGGCGGGCCTTTACACGGTCGGATTGGCACATCTTGCGGCGCGTTTCTCAGGCGGCGACCTCGCCTCTGCAAATTCCGCGTTCGTCTTTTGCTATGCTCTCGGGATGCTCATCGGTCCCGTCATGGTGGGCGATGCCATGAATCGCATGCCCACTGCCGGGTTCCCGATCTCGATCGGGGCTGCCTTTGGCGCCTATTGCATCATCGCCGCAGCGCGCCTGGTACGTTCGCGCACCGAGACGCCTTGACTTCCGGAGCCAGAGGGGTCATGTCACGCTCAAATTCCCGCCATTGAGCAAGGACTGAAGCGATGGCCAAGGCCGCGACCATTAAGATTCGTCTGGTGAGCGAGGAAGGTACAGGCACCTTCTACGTCACCAAGAAGAATGCGCGCACGATGACCGAGAAGATGACGAAGCGGAAATATGATCCGAAGCTGAAGAAGCACGTCCTCTTCAAGGAAGCGAAGATCAAGTAGCTTTGCGGCATCAGCGGATTCAAGAAAGGCGCCCTGCGGGGCGCCTTTCTTTTTGTGCGTTTGGCGTGCTGCTTACGGAAAAATGTGGCCGGCCGGTCGCGACAATCGAGGAGGCCACGTGTCGCGGCCGGACCGGCCGACCCCACGGCGCCCAGGAGATGCGGCGGACCTGAGCAAGTCCATGGGGTATCTCGTAAAACTCTAAACCCGATCGGTGGGCTCAATGTGCAATTGAGCGCAAGGGACCGCGCGAATCCAGCCTGCGGTAAACAATTGGTAAATTCTAACGTGCGCAATTGTGCCAAAATAGAACAGCATTGCGCGAATCTCCGAAAAGACTAGCCTTCTTAAGCACATAGCGCGAACCGGAAAGTTGGGGACAACGTGCACAACACTCCGGCACGCGAGATCATCAGACAAGATGGGATTGCCGGCTGAACGACACCAAGCGGCACGTTGCTCAGGCGGCCTGAGCCACCCGGTTACGGCCTGCGGCCTTCGCCTCGTAGAGAGCCTTGTCGGCGCGCTTGATGAGTTTGCCCGGCGTATCCTCGGGCCCCTCCAAACGAGACAAGCCGATACTTACCGTCACGGGAAGCTTTTGCCCCTCGCGAGTGGTGAACGGCTCCGCCTCGACGTCACCGCGCAGGCGCTCGGCAATCTGCACCGCGTGCTCGATGCCGGTCTCCGGCATGACGACGAGGAACTCTTCCCCGCCGAATCGGACGATGAGATCGATGCCACGCACCCCCTTGCGCAGGCGGGTGGAAAACTCCCTCAAGACGTCGTCTCCGGCATCATGGCCGTAACGGTCGTTGATGCTTTTAAAGAAGTCGATATCGAAGAGAAGGATGGAGACCGGCTTGCCGTGCTCAACCGAACGGCTCAGCAGCGAAACGAGATGGCTGTCGAGATAACGGCGGTTGTGCAAACCGGTCAGAGGATCGGTAATGGCAAGTTCGACGGCGTTGGTGACCATCGACCGCAGCCGGTCCGAATAACGTTTGCGCCGCAGCTGCGTCGTCACACGCGCCCGCAGCTCTGCTTCGTCGAGCGGGCGGACGATGTAATCGTTTATCCCGAACTCGAGCGCGCGACGCAGCTTGGCGCTTTCGTCTGGATCGGTCACGATGAGGATTGGAACGTAACGCAGATGGTCGATCGATTTGATCTGCGAGCATAAGCGCAGACCGTCCTGCCCCGACAGAGAGAGACTTACGATGAGAAGATCGTAGATCGAGGTCTCGACCGCTGCGAGGGCCTCCGGGGCTGTGGTGACGAAATCGGCGTCGACGTCGCGACCAAGCGCCTTGCGCAGATGGCGTGTGGAGCTCTCCCGGTCATCGACGACCAGGATCCGCGAGCCTTTGAGCTGGGGGCTGGTGAAAATGGCCCGCGTATCGACGCCGACCGACTGCATGGCGGCGGCGCGCAGATTGAGCTCGTCCGTGACACTCTTCAGCCGCACGAGACTGCGCACGCGTGTGAGCAGCTCGATTTCACTGACTGGCTTGGTCAGGAAATCGTCGGCTCCACAGCGAAGCCCTTTGACCTTGTCTTCCGCAGAATCCAGGGCCGTCACCATGATGATCGGAATATCGGCCGTTTCCGCCTGATTCTTGAGGGCTTTGCAGACATCGAAACCGCTCAGTCCCGGCATCATCACATCGAGGAGGATGAGGTCGAGACGCTCGCGCGAGGCGATCTCGAGAGCGGCTTCGCCGGAGAGCGCGGTCCGGACGTCGAAATAGTCCAACTGAAGCCGCGCCTCGAGCAACCTCACATTCGCAGCAACATCATCGACGACCAGGATACGCGCTGTCACGTTTCAGCCCTCATGCGTCGCCGATATAATTGCGAACGTTCTCAATGAAGGAGGCGACAGAGATCGGCTTCGACAAATAGCCTTCGCACCCACCCTGCCGTATGCGCTCCTCGTCGCCCTTCATGGCGAAAGCTGTTACGGCGATGACGGGAATGTGCTTCAGCTCATCGTCTTGCTTGATGAGGCGCGTGACCTCCAACCCCGAAATCTCAGGAAGCTGGATGTCCATAATGATGAGATCGGGCCGTTCGGTCTTCAGTGTCTCCAGCGCTTCGTATCCGTTGCGCATGGGGAGCGTCCCGTAGCCCTTGGCCCTCAAAAGATCGTTGAAGAGCTTCATATTGAGCTCATTGTCTTCAACGATCATGACTGTCTTCGGCATGAATACGCCTCTTTGGACGATGGGTCGAAGCGGTTGAGGATCCGCCCAAACCACGCATAATTTGACATAAGCCTTTTAAGGAAAGGCAAACACAACATGACCAGAGCCCACCGCATATCCAGAGATCGCGCCGAGGAAATCGCCGTGATGGCCCTCGCCCATATCGCCTCCCGGCCGGACTTGCTCGGTCGTTATCTCGACCTGACAGGGCTGCGACCCGACGGCCTCCGGAAAGCCGCGACCGAGCCGGGCTTCCTCGCCGGCACTTTGGCCTTTCTGCTGGCGCATGAGCCGGACCTTTTCGACTTCGCCGAAGCCGCAGAGTTGCATCCAGAGGAAATCGCCGAAGCGGCGCGCCAGCTGGGGGCGAACGAGGTGCATCAGGAGGGATGAGCGGGACTGTGCAAGGGGCTTTCTCAAAGACGCTCTGCCGCGACTGCCTCGCCCGCTACGCCAGTTCGGTATCGCGCTGCCGGGCCTGTGGGAGCCCCCGGGTCGTGCAGCATGGCGAGCTCTTTGAGCTCGCCATCGCGCATATCGACTGCGATGCCTTCTATGCGGCGATCGAGAAACGCGACGATCCGAGCCTCGCCGATCGCGCCGTCATCATCGGCGGAGGCAAACGGGGCGTGGTCGCGACCTGCTGCTATATCGCCAGGATCAAAGGCGTGCGCTCGGCAATGCCGATGTTCAAGGCTCGCCAGCTTTGCCCCGAAGCCGTCGTTATCCGTCCAGACATGGCAAAATACGCCGCTGTCGGCCGCGACGTTCGGGCCATGATGCTGGAATTGACGCCGGCCGTCGAACCGCTCTCGATCGACGAGGCCTTCCTCGACCTCTCCGGGACCGAAAGGCTGCATCATGCCCCGCCGGCGGCGGTTCTCGCCGCCTTTGCGCAGCGGGTGGAAAAAGAGATCGGCATCAGTGTCTCCGTCGGCCTCAGCCACAACAAGTTTCTCGCCAAAATCGCTTCTGATCTCGACAAGCCACGCGGTTTTTCCGTTCTCGGCAGGACCGAAACGATGGCCTTCCTCGCTCGCCAAAAGGTGTCTGTCATTTGGGGCGTGGGTGCTGCGATGCAGCGCCGCCTGGAGAAAGACGGCATCGCCACGATCGGCCAGATTCAAGGCATGGAGGAAAGCACTCTCGCGCGCCGCTATGGCGCCATGGGATTGCGGCTCGCCCAGCTTTCGCAGGGGCAGGACGCGCGGCCCGTGAAATCTGAGCGGGAGGCCAAAAGCATTTCAGCCGAAACCACATTCGAAAGCGACCTCGCTCTCGAAAGCGAATTGATGCCCGTCTTGCGGCGTCTCTCCGAAAAGGTCTCATCTCGTCTCAAGGAAAAGACGCTTGCCGGCCAGACCATCGTGCTCAAGCTCAAGACATCGGACTTTCGCACTCTGACCCGCAGCCGCGCCCTCAGCGATCCGACGTCTCTCGCCGATAAGATTTTTCGCAACGGGCGCGAACTCCTCCTGAAAGAACTCGGGGGGTCTTCCTACCGCCTGCTCGGCATCGGCGTCAGCGAACTTCAGGATGCCGCGCGGGCCGATCCGCTTGATCTTCTCGATCCGGAAGCCGACCGCCGCGCTCAGGTGGAACATGCAATCGACAGGATCCGCGCGAAATTTGGCGCGCATGGCGTCGATTTCGGCCTCACCTTCGAGGCGGGAAAGCCCAAGAAGCGAGAAGACGACACGCGCGTCTAATCGCGTTCTTTCTGAGCGCTGTATTACTGGCTCTTGCAGGGTTTGCTGGCGAGCTGTTCGATCCGCTGCAGCTCTCCAGTGAGAACATAGTCGCCATAATCCATCACCAGATTGCGGGTGACACCGTTCTCGTAGAGCGTGAAGCTCATCTGATAAGCTGGCATTTCCTCACCGCTTTCAGCCTTCACTTCGTCGCCGTCCTTGAAGTAGGCAACAGATACCGGCCAGTGCCGGCACCTGACGAGCGGGCTGTCGGGCAAGCCAGATTGAGCCCTGTCAGCGGTCAGTTTGTCCGGCAGTCCGATGACGGCCGTGGCCGTGTCCGCCGTCTCACCAGAGCCTGAGCCTTCATAGATCACGCTCGACAAAAAGCGTTGATCGGTTCGGGCGGCCGCGAGCAGCGCGTTGAGATGCTGGCCCGGGAAAAGCGGGGCGGCGCCGAGCTCGAACGTCTTGTCCTTGGGTGTCGTCAGGTCGACGACCACCTTACCGTTCTCTCGGTGCGCCACGCCCTCGACCTGCTCAACCACCTGATCATTAAGATAGGTGTCTGAGGAAAAGCGGAAGAGCCCGCCCTGGCCGTCTTCGAAAGTCGACACACGGAAGTCGAGGAGGCGATCTCCTGCTTCTCCACCGATCAAATTCACGACGAGACGCTGTGTCATCGTATAGCCTTCGCAGGCGTTGCCGGAGACCTCGAAGACCATACGCCCGCGGGCATCGGTGATGCCGGAGGCATCCGTCGACTTCGCGAGCGTGATATCGTAGACGGCGCGATGCGGCACCGGTGCGGTCACCGGCTCCGGCGCCGGGAGAGGCGTTGCGGCGGTGAGAAAACCCGCGGCGAGCATCGCGACGGCAAGATGAACAGGGCGGATCGTCTGCATGGGCGGCTTCAAAACCAGGAGTGCGGCGAAAGCGAGACGGCTTTCGTTTCTGCCTTCAGAATGAACGCGACTGGCAGAAAATCAACCGATTAGACAGCAGCGCGAAATGCACAGGAGATACGGGATGAGCGTCACGGACAAGCTGGCATCGCTGGGCCTCACACTGCCGCAGGCCGCGGCACCGGCCGCCAACTACAAGACTTATCGCCGTCATGGCGATCTCCTATTCATTTCCGGTCAGCTGCCCATCGACGCGGGTCGCCTTGCCGTGACGGGCAAGCTCGGCGGCGCGCTGGCCGTGGCGGACGGACAAAAGGCAGCGCGCCTTTGTGCCATCAATATCCTGGCGCAAATCAGCGCCGCCCTTGATGGCGATTGGGACAGGCTCGGCACTCTCGTGAAGATCACAGGCTTCGTCGCCTGCGACCCTTCGTTTACTGAGCAGCACCTCGTCATCAATGGCGCCTCCGATTTCCTCGTCGAGATCCTGGGCGAGCGCGGGACGCATTCTCGTTCGGCTGTCGGCGTGCCGTCGCTGCCGCTCAACGCGGCGGTCGAGATCGAAGCCATCGTGGCGATCGGCTGAAGCCATGTCGCGTTTCGGCCCCCTCTCGTTCATTGCCTCGCATCCCCTCGCCCATCGCGGTCTGCACGATGTTTCGAAAGGACGGCCGGAAAACTCGCTCGCAGCTTTTGAGGCCGCGATCGCCCATGGCTACGGAATCGAATGTGATGCGCATCCCTCTGCCGATGGCGTGGCAATGGTCTTTCATGACGACGAGCTGGCGCGCCTGACGGGAGCCGAAGGCGCTTTTCGCGACCGCAACGCCAAGGATCTTGTGCCCCTTCGGCTTTCGGGCACCCAAGAGACCATCCCGAGGCTCTCCGACCTTCTTACGCTCGTGGCGGGTCGCGTCCCTATCGTTCTTGAACTGAAAAGCATTCCGTCGCGGGATGCGGGATTTGCGGAGGTGATCGGCGAAGCGATTGCCGATTATGACGGCCCGCTCGCCGTTATGTCGTTCGATCCCTTTTTGCTCCACGACATGCAGCGGGTGACACGCGCGCGCCCGCTCGGCCTGACGCTCGAAGGCAACGTCACCGCCTGCCATTGTCATATCGCGGCGATCCAACGACTGGAGCTCGATTTCGCCTCGTGCCGGGTCGCCGATCTTTCTCATTTTGCCCCGCTCTTCCGGCATGCGGCGCCGAACAAACCGCTCATCTGCTGGACCGTACGGAATCAAAGGCAGCGCGAGACCGCCGAAAGGTGGAGCGACCAGATCACGTTCGAGGGTTTTCTGGCCTGACACGCTTCTTGCGATTCTTGCCTCCCCGGCATTGCGGCAGCCTTCTTTCGCATTACCATTGCCCGCATGGAGAACGGCTCCTCTTCCATTAATCTGCGTGTGATCTCCGGCTTGAACGAGATCGAGCGCTCGGCGTGGGATCGCTGCGCCAATCCGCCCGGCACCGACTTCAACCCGTTCCTATCCTGGGACTTTCTGGAGGCGCTGGAGCGAGCCGGCTGCGCAACGGCTCGCACCGGATGGGCGCCCCGCCACCTCATTGCGGGTGATGAGAGCAGCGAGCCCTGGGGCGTTGTCCCCTGCTATCTGAAAAGCCATTCCCAAGGCGAATACGTCTTCGACTACGGCTGGGCGGATGCTTTCGAGCGGGCGGGCGGCCGCTATTATCCAAAGATCCAGGTCTCCGTCCCCTTCACCCCTGCCACCGGCCGCCGCCTTCTCGTGGCACCCGGGCCTGAAGCCGAGGCGCAGCGCCAAATCCTTGCCGCCGGTATTGCCGAAGTCACACGGCTGCACGATGCCTCCTCGGCCCATGTCACCTTTCTGCCGGAGGCGGAGGCGTCAGAACTTGAAGATGTCGGCTTCCTCGTCCGCACCGACCAGCAGTTTCACTGGACGAACAACGGCTATGAAACGTTCGACGATTTTCTGGGCGACCTCTCCTCGCGCAAGCGGAAGGGCATCCGCAAGGAGCGTCGAGAGGCCCTGGAAGATGGGATCGAAGTGGAATGTGTCACGGGCTCAGACCTCACCGAGGCGCATTGGGACGCCTTCTTCGAGTTTTATATGGACACTGGCGCCCGCAAATGGGGTCGCCCCTATCTCAATCGCAGGTTCTTCTCGCTGATCGGCGAACGCATGGCCGATCAGATCGTCTTGATCCTCGCCCACCGAGCCGGTCGCTACGTCGCAGGCGCGCTCAACTTCGTCGGCAGCGACACACTCTACGGTCGTTATTGGGGCTGCATCGAGGAGCATCCCTGCCTGCATTTCGAGCTCTGCTACTATCAGGCAATCGACTACGCCCTGGCGCACGGGCTCACGCGCGTGGAGGCGGGCGCTCAGGGTCCCCACAAGCTCGCTCGCGGCTATGTCCCGGTCACCACCTATTCGGCCCATCTTATCGCCGAACCGCGATTTCGCCGCGCCGTGGCAGATTACCTTGCAAGCGAGCGGCGACACGTGGAATTGGAAAATCGCATCCTCGCCGAGCACACGCCGTTCCGAAAGGGAGAGGCTTGAGGCGAGCCCAGCGGCATATTCAAGGAGCGCGCAATGAGCCAGTCCTACGACAACGACAACGTCTTCGCCAAAATTCTGCGTGGCGAGATCCCGGCGATCAAGCTCTTCGAGGACGACCACACCCTCGCCATCATGGACATCATGCCCCGTGGCGACGGTCACTGCCTGATCATTCCGAAAGCGCCGTCACGCAACATTCTCGATATCGACCTGGAGGACCTTCAGCATGTCGTGGCCACCGTGCAACGGCTCGGCCGCGCTGTGGTCAAGGCCTTTGAAGCCGATGGGCTGACGATCAGCCAGTTCTCCGAGCCGGCAGGCGGCCAGGTGATTTTTCACACGCATTTCCACGTGCTGCCGCGATTTGAGGGCGTCGAGCTCAAACCGCACAGCGGCGATATGGCCGACCAGGCTGTGCTCCAGGAACAGGCAGTGAAGATCAAAGCCGCACTCGGTGGAGCTTGATCACGACGCACTGAAAGCCCAGGCGGCGCCAAGCAGCGCCGCCTCTGCGGCGAGCACTCCGACAAGAACGCTCTTCCGACCAAGCCAGAAAGCCACATAGCCGAAGATCCCCGCGCCAAGGCGGATCAGGAGCGGCACTTCGGACAGAGCCCCGCTCGGCGAGACGATCAGATTGCCGATGACGCCAGCGACGAGGGCCGTCGCAACGGCCCGGACCCATAAGAGAAGATCCGATTCCTCTTTGAGGCGCGCGCCGACAAGGACACCAAGCCAACGCCACACATCGGTGGCGAATGTGCCGGCCACGAGAATGAAGAGATAGGGCCCAAGATCGCTTTGCGTCATGTGCCGGCCTTCTTGGAACGCAGCAGAAGCTTGTGTCCTGCAAAAGCCAGCGTGCCGCCGATCACTCCTGCCCAAAGAAGGTCGAAGCCGAGCCCGGACGCCCGCAAAAGCGGCCCGAGAACGAGGCCGAACACAAGAGCGAGACGCTCCGCGGCTTGGCGCGCCGAGGCCGTCAGAGCGGTCAAAAAATAGATGGGCGTGAGGAAGAAAAGGCCCGCAGCCAACAAAGGCGGCAAAGAAGCCGCACTCACATAGCTGATTGCCGTGATGCAAACATTCACCGTGATGAGCGTCGCACCGAAGCCCGCAAAATAGGCCGCGCGCTTATCCGGCGGCGTATCGCGCAGACGCATCACGCTCCACACCCAGGCCGTCACCGCAACGCAGTGAGACATGAGGATGAGCTGCCATTTGCGGGTCTTCGGGCCACGCACAAGCGGCACCCACGCCGCCGTCATCGGCATCAATCGGATGGCAGAGAGCGCGACGGCAACGCCGGCAACGATGACAGGTGATCCTGCCGCGATCGCGCCCACGAGCACGAGCTGACTGGGCAAAGCCCAGACGAAGCCCGTCATGAAAACGGCCTCACCGAGCGTGATGCCCGATTCCCGGCACAAAACGCCAAAACCGACAAAGGACGCCATGAGAATGAAGGCCGGCACCGAGACGATGCCGCCTACACCGCGCAGGAACCAGCGCAGTCCTGTATCTTCGTCGCGCATTGTCTCCTGCATTCTTCGGGAGATGGCGGGAGGTTCGCGAACGTCCCGAGACGGAAGATCGCCGGACGCTGCATGGAAAAGCCGGCACGCCAGAAGGCGGACCGGCCCGCGTTGGAGAGGAAGACGATGGGCCTGAAGCCCATCGCCCTTTTTGAGGGTATTACTCCACTTTCAATGGCACGCTCGGCACCGAGCCTCCGCCCTTCTTCGGCGGCTTCTTGCTTTCAGCCTTGGCACGGCGAGAGCTCTTGCTCTTGAGGGCGGGCTTCGGCTTCGGTCGGGCATTTTCGTCCGGGATCGATTCGAGCTTCAGACCCGTCGTCCCGTCTTCCTTCTCCTCGACCGTCACCTTGACGATGCCGCCCTTCTGCAAGCGCCCAAAAAGCACTTCCTCGGCCAGCGGCTTCTTGATCACCTCCTGGATGAGGCGACCAAGCGGGCGAGCGCCCATACGTTCGTCGTAGCCGTTCTCCGCAAGCCAAGTCGTGGCCGCCTCGTCGAGCTCGAACGTAACGCCGCGATCACCGAGCTGAGCCTCGAGCTGCAGAATGAACTTCTGCACGATCATGTTGACGACAGCCGGCGGCAACGACCCGAAAGCGATCGTCGCGTCGAGACGGTTGCGGAATTCCGGCGTGAACAGGCGATTGATCGCCTCTTCGTCGTCACCGGTGCGCTTGCTCGATGAGAACCCGATTGCCGGCTTGGCCATATCGGCGGCACCTGCATTCGTCGTCATGATCAGAATGACGTTGCGGAAATCGACCTGCTTGCCGTTGTGATCAGTCAGCCTGCCGTGATCCATCACCTGCAGAAGGATATTGAAGATATCCGGATGTGCTTTCTCGATCTCGTCGAGCAGGAGCACGCAATGCGGGTGCTGATCGATGCCATCCGTCAGGATGCCACCTTGATCGAAGCCGACATAGCCCGGAGGCGCACCGATCAGACGCGAGACGGTGTGCCGCTCCATGTATTCCGACATATCGAAACGGAGGAGATGCACACCGAGCAGGTCCGCAAGCTGACGTGCGACTTCCGTCTTGCCGACGCCGGTAGGGCCAGAGAAAAGATAGTTGCCAATCGGCTTTTCCGGTTCACGCAGACCCGCTCGAGCGAGCTTGATCGCCGAAGAGAGGGCGTCGATCGCCCGCTCCTGCCCGAACACGACGCGCTTCAGGTTGGTTTCCAGATGCTGGAGCACTTCTGCGTCGTCCTTCGAGACGGACTTCGGCGGAATTCGCGCCATCGTCGCAATCGTCGATTCGATCTCCTTCACGCCGATCAGTTTTTTTCGCCGGCTTTCCGGCATCAGCTTCTGCGAAGCGCCGCTCTCGTCGATGACATCGATCGCTTTGTCGGGGAGTTTACGGTCGTTGATATAGCGAGCCGAGAGTTCCACCGCCGTGCGGATGGCATCATTGGTGTAGCGAACCTCGTGATGCTCCTCGAAATAAGGCTTCAGACCTTTGAGGATGTCGACGGTATCGGGGATCGAAGGCTCGTTCACGTCGATCTTCTGGAAGCGCCGGACGAGCGCCCGGTCCTTCTCGAAGAACTGACGATATTCCTTGTAGGTGGTGGAGCCGATGCATCGGATGGAACCGGAAGCCAGAGCCGGTTTCAAGAGGTTGGAGGCATCCATCGCACCGCCCGAAGTCGCACCCGCACCGATCACGGTGTGGATCTCGTCGATGAACATCACCGCGCCCGGAAATGCCTCGATCTCCTTGATGACCTGCTTCAGACGCTCCTCGAAGTCACCGCGATACCGCGTGCCGGCGAGAAGAGCCCCCATGTCGAGGGCAAAGATCGTGGCGTCCTTGAGAACGTCCGGCACATTGCCTTCCACGATGCGCTTGGCCAGTCCCTCGGCGATGGCCGTCTTACCGACGCCCGGATCGCCCACATAGAGCGGATTGTTCTTCGAGCGCCGGCACAGAACCTGAATGGTGCGACGCACCTCGCCCTCACGGCCGATCAGGGGATCGATCTTCCCGCGGATCGCCTTGTCATTGAGGTTGACGCACCAGGCGTCGAGCGCATTGCCGGCGGAAGCCTCGCCTTCCTCATCCGGCACGGCCTTACCCGGCGTCTCCGGAGCCCCCTTGGAAGGCCGCGGCTCCGACAGTCCGGGACGTTTTGCGATGCCATGCGAGATATAATTCACCGCGTCGTAGCGGGTCATGTCCTGCTCTTGCAGGAAATAGGCCGCATGGCTCTCCCGCTCTGCGAAGATCGCAACGAGGACGTTGGCGCCCGTCACCTCTTCACGGCCGGAGGATTGAACGTGGATGACGGCACGCTGGATGACGCGTTGGAAGCCGGCTGTCGGCTTCGAATCGTCCTCCGTCTGGCTCACAAGGTTGGCAAGCTCGGTATCGACGTATTCCGTCAGATCAGCTTTCAACCGGTCCAGATCGACGCCGCACGCACGCATGACGGCGGCAGCGTCTTTGTCATCTACGAGCGCCAGGAGCAGATGCTCCAGCGTTGCGTATTCCTGACTACGTTCGTTTGCCGAAGCGAGCGCTCTGTGCAGCGCCAGCTCCAGTGAGCGGGAAAATGATGGCACGTCTTAGCCCTTCCGATCGACTCCGTTCGCTACTTCTTTTCCATTACGCATTGCAGAGGATGCTGGTGCTGGCGTGCAAAGTCCATCACCTGAGTCACTTTTGTCTCTGCGACCTCGTAAGTGAACACGCCGCACTCGCCGACACCGTTGTTGTGTACGTGAAGCATGATCTGCGTCGCCGCTTCCTGGTTTTTCTGAAAGAAACGCATCAGAACGTGCACGACGAACTCCATCGGCGTGTAATCGTCGTTGAGGAGAAGGACGCGGTAGAGGTTCGGACGCTGGGTCTTCGGCTTCGTCTTTGTGACGACAACCGTCCCGGTGCCATTTTTGTTGCCGGAATCGTCGCGGTCGTCTTTGGCCATGAAACGCCTCGGTCTCCCCTGATCATACCCTCCTGCCAGCCTTATTTAGGTAGGCACGACGAGAATGTTAGAGCCGTAATGGGGCGGTGGGTAGGGGTGGGGATGCAGGAAATGAAAAACGCCCGGTCGGCTGGTACATGTCACCTGCGACACGCCTCCGCATAAACCGGGCCACAAAAAAGCCCGGCGCTGGGCCGGGCTTCGAGAGACTGGAAAGTCAGGCGGAACGTTCAGGCGCGCTTTGCAGCGAAGTCCTCGAACGGCTTGATCATGTCGCGAGCGAGGTCGACGTAAAGCTCACCAAGGCGCGTCGCCTGAGCAACTGCGCCCTCGTAGCTCGAGCGCGCATATTGCGTCTGGGCTTCGATCGCTTTGTCGAGCGAATTGACGCCCATCAAGCTCTCCACGTGAGCCGCCGTATCCTCGAACGACTTCTTGGAATAATCCGCCGTTTCCGAGGCGATGGCCTGCATCCGCTTCGACACCAAGCCGAAGCTCTGCATCGCTTTGTCCATGCCGAGCGTGCTCATTTTCTGCAAATCTTCGAATGCGTTCATCATCACAAACCCCCAAGTAAGTGGCGCTGCACAGGCCATTCGTTAGGCCCCGCTAATGCGTGTCCGTATATATATGTGCGTTGCACAAAATCTGCAAGCGGTATGTTGCATCGCAACATGGAAAAGACTTACCCCCGGTTGCCAATCGCACGCAATTCAGTGCAATCAAAAAGGCGTTTGTTTACCGTCCGGTAAGGACGCTCCTCCTAGCTTGGGGCAAGCATATGCACGGAGGATCAAGGGGTAACGGCGTCATAGGCTACCGTGCGGCTGACGTCAGTGGGGTCAAAATTGAGACAGGGTCGTCTAAATCCGGTCGAAGGAATCTTGCGCTCGGGCACATGGGTGACCATTGCCGTGGCGGTTTTCCTTGTTGCGTTTGCGGGCAGCGCCTCGGCCAATGAGAAATACGCTGGTCTCGTAATGGACGCGAAGACGGGACGTATCCTCTATGAGGATCGCGCCGATGAACTTCGTTATCCTGCATCCCTGACGAAGATGATGACCCTCTATCTCCTCTTCCAGGAGCTGGACAGCGGTCGCCTCAGCCTCAACAGCCAGCTGAAGGTCTCCAAGGAGGCCGCGAGCCGTCCTCCTTCCAAGCTCGGCCTGCGTCCGGGCCAGACGATCCGTGTCGAAGATGCCATCAAGGCTCTCTGCGTGAAATCGGCAAACGACGTCGCGGTGGTCGTGGCTGAGAATATTTCAGGCTCAGAAGCGGCTTTTGCCCGCAAGATGACAGCCAAAGCCCACAGCCTCGGGATGATCTCCACCACATTCCGCACGGCAAACGGCCTGCCCAACTCCGAGCAGATGACCACCGCGCACGACATGGCCCGCCTCGGCCTCGCTCTCCACGACCGTTTCCCCCGCTACTTCAAATATTTCGGCACCCGCACCTTCACCTGGAAGGGCCGCACATACCGCAACACCAATCATCTTCTCGGCAAGGTGAATGGCATGAACGGTATCAAGACGGGTTACACCCGCGCCTCGGGTTTCAATCTTGTCACGTCGGTTGAGCGCGACGGTCGCCATATCATCGCCGTGGTGATGGGCGGCCGCAGCGGCGCCTCCCGCAACTCCCATATGGTCGATCTCATCCATCGCTATCTCGACGATGCGAAGCCCGGCCTCAGGACTGCGCCGATGGTCGTGGCAAATGTTCCAGAGCCGTCGCGGCTTCCGCATGCCCGTCCGGCGATGGCGCCGACGATGGCCTTTGCTTCGGCCGCTCCAGGCATCAGCTCCGGAGATTCTGCGCAGGCCGCTATCCTGGCCGTTTCCGCGCCGGCGAACCGGCCGACCGCGCCACGGCAGCTTGCGAAGGGATACGATCCGATCGCAGCTCGCATTCAGGAGGCGACGGAGGTCGCGCGCCTCGCCTATGCGACCGACTCGGCTGGCGAAGATCCGATTGCCGCCCTCACGCGGATGGCAGATCGCCGCGCCGCCGCTCTCGGCGAACCTGCCTTGCACACGGGTGAAGGCGCCGCAGACGAGGAACCGCTCGTTTCTGTGCGGACCAACAGGGGCTATTCGGAGCCACGTCTTGCGCCCGGCGGTTGGCACATCCAGATCGGTGCCACGCCGAGCGAAGAAGGCGCCCGCAGCCTTCTGGACAAGGCCAAGCGCAACGGCGGAACGGTGCTTGCCTCTGCAACTCCCTTCACGCAGCCGGTCGAAAAGAGCGGTGAGACCCTCTACCGCGCCCGCTTTGCTGGGTTCGCCGGAAAGAGCGAAGCACGTGCTGCATGCGCAAGCTTGAAGCGCAAATCCTTCTCCTGCCTCGCCCTACCGAACTGATCCCGTCCTCTGGAGTGTTCGTTGCGTAAACGGAGTTCAGCGGTGTTCTCTCAAAAGCCACTCTTTGGCTTGGTTGATTCTGGCAGCCAGGGCGGCGGAGCCGCCGCGGTCGGGATGGACCTGCTTCATCAGCCGTCGATGGGCCTGGCGGATTTCCGCCTCGCCGGCGCCCGCCTGAAGCCCCAGAATATCATAGGCTTCCTGCGTGCTCATTCCGCTCGAGCTGCTCGCCGTGCCTGCCCCCATGTCGGCATCAGCCTGCATGTCGTCTCGCCATCTGGGATGCGCCCGGTCGAGATAACTTTCCAGAAGCCTGAGTGATTCCGGGTCGCCCGTCATATCGTGGGCGACCAAGGTCAATTCCTCAAAAGTGAGCTCCGACAAGACCCGTCCCTCGTAGCGGCCAGCGAGGACCGTCCCGTCAAGGTCGCCGCTCACATGATCGAGTGTCATTTCGAGGCCGGCCGAACGAACCGTAGAAAGGTGGGTTGCTGCCCCTCCCCGCCGCGACCAGCTCTTGCGCAGAATCGAGAAGGCAAAAATGGCAACCGGCAGGGCGAACGCGAACTGGCCGACGATCAAAAGGCCGAGTGCGATGAGCCCTAACGCAATCCCGCTTCCCATGCGTAACGTCCCTGCGAGCCTCGCCGGAGACGCCGTCAGGAAGACACGAAAGAGCAGATAGATCGCGGCCACAACCGCAATCAGGATGAATAGGCCTCTGATCATCGCGGGCTCACTTCAGGGACGGCAACAGCCGGCGGGCCGCTGACGAGCCCGAGGCTTCGAGAGCCTTGAGACCGCCTGCCGCATAAGTCGCGACCGCCCCCAGCAGATCTTTGAGCTCTGAGGCAGAAGCTGCATTGAACGGGAGATAAGCCCCCCGTGTCAGACGCGCGATCTCGCGGAACGCCTGTTCCGCATTGGGATCCCGCCCTTCGTGGAACATGAAGGCCCGCACGCCGAGAAGACCGAGTTCACCCGCGATATTCGACAATTCGTCGATATCCTCTTCCATGGCATCGCCCACATAAACGAGCGCGGCGACCGGTTTTTTCTCCGTCTCGCGGCGGGCATGGGCGAGCACTTTCTTGATCTGCGTCTTGCCGCCCCGGCAGCTGATGCGCACCATCAGGTCCCGCAAGGCCGCCGGATCAGCGACCCAACGGGAGGCGCGGCTTTCGCCGAAGCCGCGAAAATAGACGAGCTGCACTGTCAGGCCGCCCACGTCGGCCGCCGCCTTGAACATCTCCGCCTGCAAGCCGCAGGCGAGATCCCAGGTGGGCTGCCGGCTCATCGTGGCGTCGAGCGCGAAGACCAGGCGGCCGCGCGCGTCGCCGCCCACGGGCGCCAGGCTTTTGGCCTGTTTCAAAAACGCGTCTATTTCGCCACGGCTCGAGCGGTTTCCTTCAGACGGGAGGTCCGGTGAGCGGTTCGTAATATCTTTGCCCTTGGTCATCGCCTTGCGCATCTCCTTTTCGCAGGATGTGGTCTGAGCGGCACCTTGCGCAAGTCAGCATGGCCGATTACCGCTTCGGCAGCTTTCACATATCCGAGGATCGACGTGCACCCCGATATCGCGACGAGTATCGCCAATCTCAGGGACCGGATCGACAGCTGGCGTGCAGCTGAAGAGACAATCGCGCTGGTGCCGACGATGGGTGCTTTACATAGCGGTCATCTCCAGCTCGTGGAGCTTGCGAGCGAACGCTGCGACCGCGTGGTGGTGAGCATCTTCGTCAACCCGACGCAGTTCGGACCCGAAGAAGATTTCTCTCGCTATCCGAGGCGGCCGGAAGCCGACCTGGAGGCGCTCGCAAGGGTCGGCGTGCCATTGGTCTTCGCACCGACCGCCGATGAAATGTATCCGTCCGGATATGCCACGACCGTCAAGGTCGGAGGGCCAAGCGAAGGGCTGGAGAGCGATTTCCGACCGCACTTCTTCGAGGGCGTCGCGACCGTTGTCTCGAAGCTTCTGATCTCGTGCTTCCCCGACGAGGCGGTGTTCGGTGAAAAGGACTATCAGCAGCTCCTCGTCGTCCGACGCCTCGTGAGCGATCTGAGGCTGCCCACGCGCATCGTTGCGGCACCAACGGCACGTGAGGACGACGGGCTCGCTCTGTCGTCACGCAACGCATATCTGAGCCCGGAAGAACGGCGCAGGGCGCCGCTGATTTATTCCTCTCTGCAACGGGCAGCAGAGGCTCTGCGCGCGGGTGCCCCCGCCGCCAGCACCGTCAATGACGTCAAAGAGCGGCTGACTGAAGCGGGTTTTCGCGTCGACTACGTCTCGCTCCGACATAGTGAGACATTGCAGCCGCTCGCAGAGCTCTCGGAAGGCCCGGCCCGCCTCCTCGCAGCCGCCTGGATGGGAGGCACACGCCTCATCGACAATATCGCGGTCTAAGGCCCTTACAGCAGGCCGAGCGCCGCGAGCTCACCGCGCAGCTCTGCGGGAAGCTCCCCGAAGCCGTCGACGTCGCCGCCGAGATCTGCAGGAGCATCTTCAGGCTTCAGATAACGCCACCCCTGGAAGGCGCGCCGCGGCTGCCAGGCCGTCGGCACCAATTCCTGCTCAAGCACGAGACGGCAACGCTGGACACCTTCGCTGTCCTGAAAGACGCGGATATCCGAAAGCCGCTGACGGACCTGAACATTGCCTTTGATAACCCAGTAGAGAGAGCCGCCCGCAAGAAGCTCGTCGCGACGGCGGGGCACCATGCGCGTGACATGAACGTGCTCGGCCGGCTCGCCGGTCCGCTCCCGCTCGGCGAGCCGCCGTTCGATCCAATCCTTGAGATCGTCGATTGATTCCGCGCCCACACAGAGCTTCAGGAGATGCAGCGCCATCTCTTCGATTTAATCCTCGCGGCTTCGCCCGTGAAGGGCAAAGCCATCGCCCTCCCCAGCTTCAGCAGTCGCATTAGGTGGCAATCGTACGATCGGAAGCCCCCAAGGAGCGGCGACTTCGAGCCGAGAGGCCTCAGCACTCGATGACGTTGACCGCAAGACCGCCCGTTGAGGTTTCCTTGTACTTCTCATGCATGTCGCGGCCTGTCTGGCGCATCGTCTCGATGCATTTGTCGAGCGGGACGAAATGGTCACCGGTGCCGCGCATGGCGAGAGACGCGGCGGTGACGGCTTTCACCGCCCCCAGTGCGTTGCGCTCGATGCACGGGACCTGAACGAGCCCCGCAATCGGATCGCAGGTCATGCCAAGATGGTGTTCAAGCGCGATTTCGGCGGCGTTCTCGATCTGCGCATTGGTAGCGCCGAGGGCCGCTGCAAGCCCCGCCGCCGCCATCGCCGAGGCCGAGCCAACCTCCCCCTGACAGCCAACTTCCGCCCCGGAAATGGAGGCGTTGTGCTTTATGATGCCGCCGATCGCCGCCGCCGTCAGAATGAAGGTACGGACACCGTCGCGCGATGCCCCGATGCAATGGTCGAGATAGTAATGGACGACCGCCGGCACGACACCTGCCGCCCCATTCGTCGGAGCAGTGACGATCTTGCCGCCGGCGGCGTTCTCTTCGTTGACCGCCATGGCGTAGACGCTCAGCCAATCCATCACGCGGTGCGGCTGCAGCGCGTTGGCACCGCTCTCGTGCTGCAGACGATCATGGAGTTCGCGCGCTCTGCGCTTGACGCCAAGGCCACCCGGCAAATCGCCTTCGCCTGAAAGCCCGCGCTCGACTGAGGCACGCATCTCGTCCCAGATGCGTTCAAGGCCCGAAACGAGGTCGGGGCTCACCTGCCCTCGGGAAAGCTCGTTTGCCTCTTTCATCTCTGCGATGCTCAGCCCCGAGCTCTCTCCCATCGCCAGCATCTCCCTGGCGCTTGCGAAAGGATAAGGCACGGCCGAGGTTTCGGTGACCGGTGAATCGTCGGCGGAGGTGCGCGCCAATTCCTCGTCGGTGACAACAAAGCCACCGCCGACCGAATAATAAATCTGTTGCACGAGGCGGCGCCCGTCAGCCGCAAAGGCGGAGAAGCGCATGCCGTTCGCATGACCTGGGAGCGGCGTATCAAAGTCGAAGACGAGGTCTTTTCCGGGATTGAACTGGTAGGCCGGGTGCCCCAACGGGGTCACCATCTCGGTTGCATGGACCGCGGCAATGATCTCGTCGATGCGGAACGGGTCGATGTCTCGAGGGCTCTCGCCCATCAGGCCAAGAAGGATCGCACGGTCGCTGCCGTGGCCTTTGCCTGTGAACGCAAGCGACCCATGCAGGCTGACCGCGAGGCGAGCGGGCTCAACGCCGGCAGGACGCGGCCAGTCGCCGTCACGGATGAGACTGAGAAAGCGCCCCGCCGCCACCATCGGACCCATCGTGTGCGACGAAGACGGACCGATGCCAATTTTGAAAATATCGAAAACCGAAAGAAACATCCGGGACCTCTCACACAACACCACGCTATCTCAGCCTGCTGCATGCAACGTTCTGGGCCCGACAAAAGCTGCCGAACCATTCTTCCGCGCATTTTCGCCGTTTCCGGAAAGGCGCGGTTTACCATCTTGCAAGGCTTCTTCTCTATCTTGTGGAGAACCCAGGGGGATGGGACATGCGCGATTCCACGAGACGATTTTGGCGCCATGAAGCCGGCAACAGCACGACCGAATATGCGCTTATTGCAGCGCTGATCGCCGTCGTCTCAGTCGCCGGTGTCAAGCTCACCAGCTATAATCTCGACAAACTTGCGACGGAACTGGCGATGCAGAGGATGGACACTGGCGCGCTCGTCGCCGCAAAGGAAGATCCGGAAGACACCATCATCACCGGCTCCATCCGCCGCTCCAGATAGCTCAGCCGGGGTTTCAAAGAGGCGTTGCTCCCGCCTGCCACTCGCGCACCGCATCGAGCGGCCACAACAGCATCAAGACATTCAAAGTGAGATTGTCGCGGATCAGCCATCCGACCAGGAGCTCCATCGCGGCGGCAATCATCACGGTCGCCCATACGGGCAATATACGTGCGAACCAGAAGCCCGCGATCATCGCCAGGATGTCCGACATGGAATTGATGACGCTGTCGCCATTGTAGCCGGCGGCGATCGTCACTTCGCGATAGCGGTCGATGATCCAGGGCGAATTTTCGACGATCTCCCAGGCCGCTTCGACCAGAGTCGCCAGGACCAAACGCACTCCGATCGGCCTGACTGCGGACCAGTTCCGGGCCAAGAGCCACAGCGCACCGTAAAACAAGAAGCCGTGGATGATATGCGAGGGCGTGTACCAGTCCAAAAGGTGCTGGGAATTCCCCGGCCCGTTCGGATCGCCGTACCAGAGATCGACATGGCCACATTCGCAAATCGGAATCCGCCCCATGGCAAGGAGGATGGCGGCCGTCAGGGCAAGGATGCCTGCAACCGCCAGTCCCGCCCGCAATTGCGGGCGGTCACTTATGAGACGCATCAACTCTGTGCCGCTCAGATCAGCAAGGTCATCGGGTTCTCGATATAGCGTTTGAAAGCGGCAAGCATCTCGGCTCCCAGCGCTCCGTCGACAGCACGATGGTCCGTCGACAACGTCACCGTCATGATCGAAGCGACCGTCACCCTGTCGTCACGGACGACGGCCCGCTTTTCACCGGCGCCAACGGCCAGGATGGTCGCGTGAGGCGGATTGATCACCGCCGCGAAATCACGGATGCCGTACATGCCGAGGTTGGAGACTGCGGTCGTCCCGCCCTGATATTCTTCGGGTTTCAGCTTCCGCTCCCGCGCCCGGCCCGCCATATCCTTCATTTCGTTCGAGATGACAGAAAGGGTCTTCTTCTCCGCATCGCGAATGACCGGCGTGATCAGGCCGCCCGGGATCGAGACGGCGACGCCGACATCCGATCCTTTGTGCTTCAGCATCGCTTCTTGCGTCCAGGTGACGTTCGCCTCCGGCACGGCCTGCAGCGCCATGGCCATCGCTTTGATGACGAAGTCATTCACAGACAGCTTATAGGCCGGCTTGTCGTCTATGGCGGGCGCGGCCGCATTGATCTCGGAACGCAGCTTCAGAAGCGCATCGATCTCGCAATCGCTTGTCAGATAGAAGTGCGGGATGGTGGTCTTCGCTTCGACCAGGCGGCGGGCAATGGTGCGCCGCATGGAATCGTGCGGCACAACCTCGTAGCTGCCCTCGGCAAACATTTTGCGGATCTGCTCGTCGCTCATACCGGCCGGTGCCGGTGCCGGCGTCTTTGGCGCGGACGTGGGTGCCGTTTCTGCGGCAGTTGGGGCCGCGGCCTGACCTCCGCCCTTTTCAACAGCTTCCTCGATGTCCTGTTTGACGATGCGCCCGTGAGGGCCGGACCCCGAAAGCGCCGACAGGTCGAGGCCCTTCTCCTTCGCGAGGCGCTTTGCCAGCGGCGAGGCAAAAATTCGGCCGGACGACTTTCCGTCCGACTTCCCCGAGTCGGAAGACGGCTGCAAATTGTCCGAAGAGCCTCCCTCGTGGAGACCCTCGCGCGGGACGGCTTCACCGCCCTCTGTCTCTTTCGGTTCCGGAGGCGCCGCATCAGCGCCCTTGCCGTTTTGAGGTGCCGCGGCTTCCTCTGCAGGCGCTTCGACGGCGTCCGCGTCCTCGCCTTCCTCGGCGAGGATGGCGATCACATCGTTGACCGCGACGTCCTCGGTTCCCTCGCTGACCAGGATCTTGGCGACCGTGCCCTCGTCGATGGCTTCCACTTCCATGGTCGCCTTGTCAGTCTCGATCTCGGCAATGACATCGCCCGGAGCGACCGCATCGCCCTCCTTGACGTGCCATTTGGCGAGATTGCCCTTCTCCATGGTGGGCGACAGGGCGGGCATCAGGATATTGATCGACATAAACCGGTTCTCCGGAAATTCTTTATTGCGCGTTGGGCGAAGTTTCGCCCTCGACATCGAGCGGCCAGAGCGCGCTCAGCGGAAACGTCATGACGTCAAACGGGGGCGCAGCGACATCGTCCCCGTCGCGGAAGGTGTCGACGAGCAGCCAGCTGTCGCCGGCGAGCGCGAAGACCTCCAGAACCTTGGAGCGCGGGTCCAGCAGCCAGAGATGCGAGACACCGGCGCCAGCATAAATCCTGCGCTTCGACACCCGGTCATAGGTTTCGGTCGAGGCCGAGATCACCTCGCAAACCCAGTCCGGAGCCGTCTCCAGATATGCCGTCTCAGGCAGGACCGACAGGCGCTCGCGGCGCCACCCGGCGATATCGGGGACGACGATATTGTGGCCGAGGTGAAGTTCGGGCTCGTCCATAAATATCCACCCCCCCGGTCCATCACCGCCGAACTGGAAGCCGCCCAGTTTCATGCCCAGCACTGACGAAGCAACGCTGTGCCGTGGTGCCGGCCGTGGATGCGTGACGAGCGTTCCGTCGATGATCTCGGCGACGAGATGCGAGGGCACCGCCTGAAGATCGGCATAGGTCGCCTGTCTTTCCGCCGGCTCAGCCATCGCTCAATTTCGGCTCCACATTTAAACGGCAAGAATCGGAGAGAGCGGGGCCCGCCAGAAGAGTCCCGCCCAACACTCCAAACGCCAGCCTAGTCGGCATAGCTCACCGCTTTCACGGCTTCGACCACCTCCTTGGCGCTCGGCAGAGCGAGCTTCTCCAGATTGGCGGCGTACGGCATCGGCACATCCTTCCCGGTCACCGACAGGACCGGCGCATCGAGATAATCGAATGCCTTCACCATCAGTTGCGAGGCGATCCAGGAGCCGATCGAGTTCTGCGGCCAGCCTTCTTCCACCGTCACGCAGCGATTGGTCTTCTTCACGGAACGAATGACCGCCTCGATATCGAGCGGCCGCAATGTTCTGAGATCGATCACTTCGCAATCGATGCCCTGTTCGGCCAATTGCTCCGCCGCCTTCAGCGCGTGGGTCATGCCGATGCCGAAGGAGACAATCGTCGCATCCGAGCCTTTTCGCGCGATTTTCGCCTTGCCGATGGGCAGGACGAAATCATCGAGCTTCGGAACCGGGAACGACTGGCCGTAAAGGATCTCGTTTTCCAGGAAGATCACGGGATTCGGATCACGGATCGCCGCCTTCAGGAGCCCCTTCGCGTCGGCCGCCGTATGCGGCTGGATGACTTTCAGGCCCGGGATCTGTGAATACCAGGCCGCGTAATCCTGGCTGTGCTGTGCAGCGACGCGAGCGGCGGCACCATTCGGTCCTCGGAAGACCATGGGGCAGCCCATCTGACCGCCCGCCATATAGAGCGTCTTCGCGGCCGAATTGATGATCTGATCCATCGCCTGCATGGCGAAGTTGAAGGTCATGAATTCCACGATCGGCTTCAGACCGGCGAACGCCGCCCCCACGCCGAGGCCGGCAAAGCCATGCTCGGTGATCGGCGTATCGATGACCCGGCGCTCACCAAACTCATCGAGAAGCCCCTGGGTGACCTTATAGGCACCCTGATACTCAGCTACTTCCTCGCCCATCACGAAGACATCGCCGTCGCGGCGCATCTCTTCCGCCATGGCATCACGAAGTGCCTCACGCACCGTCTGTTCTTCGAACTCGGTGCCCTCAGGCACTTCCGGATCTTCCGGCGGCTCGGCCTTGTCCATCGCCACGAGCACGGATACGGGTCCGTCCTTGCGGCCGAGCTTTTCGTCCTCCTTTTGAGGTTCCTTCTCTTTGGCCTCCGGCTCCGGCGCTGCGGGAGCAGAGCCGCCATTGGCCTTGCCTCCCTTGTCTCCAGAGGAGGCTTTTTCGAGATCGCTTTCGTTTTCGTCCTCGCCGAGCAACAACGCGATCGGCGTATTGACCTTGACGGCGTCGGTGCCCTCTTCGACGAGAATTTTGGCAATCTTGCCCTCGTCGACGGCTTCAACCTCCATCGTCGCCTTATCTGTTTCGATCTCGGCGATCACATCGCCGGCGGCGACTTCGTCGCCCTCCTTTACCGTCCATTTGGAGAGCTTCCCCTCCTCCATGGTCGGCGATAGGGCCGGCATCAAAATCTCGGTCGGCATTCAGCAGGGCCTCACGCTTCTACGTACACGTCCGTCCACAATTCGGACGGATCGGGCTCGGGATCGTTCTGGGCGAATTCCGCCGCCTGGTTGACGACGCCGCGGATTTCCTTGTCGACGGCCTTCACGTCATCTTCGCTCAGGCCGTGGCTTTCCATCAGCCGCTTCTTCACCTGCTCGATCGCATCGTGTTCGGTGCGCATCTTCTGCACCTCCTCCTTCGAGCGATACTTGGCCGGATCCGACATCGAATGGCCGCGATAGCGGTAGGTGAGCATCTCGAGGATCATCGGGCCTTTGCCGGAGCGGGCATGCTCGGCGGCAAAATCACCGGCGGCCTTCACGGCACGCACATCCATGCCGTCCACCTGATGGCCCGGGATATCGAAGGATTCGCCCCGCTTGCACAATTCGGTGGTGGCCGAGGCGCGCGCCACCGACGTTCCCATGCCGTACTGGTTGTTCTCGATCACGTAGATGACGGGAAGGCTCCAGAGCTTCGCCATATTGAAGCTCTCGTAGACCTGCCCCTGATTGGCAGCACCATCGCCGAAATAGGTGATCGAGACGCAATCGTTCTCGCGATAGCGATTCGCGAAGGCGAGCCCCGTCCCGATCGGCACCGAGGCGCCGACGATGCCATGTCCGCCGAAGAAGTTCTTCTCCCGCGAGAACATATGCATGGAGCCGCCCTTGCCGTGCGAATAGCCGCTGCGACGACCCGTCAGCTCCGCCATCACGCCTTTTGGGTCCATACCTGTCGCAAGCATGTGTCCATGGTCGCGATAGGTGGTGGTGACTTGATCACCCTCCTTCAACGCCATCTGCATGCCGACGACGACGGCCTCCTGGCCGATATAGAGATGGCAGAATCCGCCGATCAGGCCCATGCCGTAGAGCTGGCCTGCCTTCTCTTCGAATCGCCGCACGAGAAGCATCTCGCGATAGGCTTTCAGATCCTCGTCCTTCGAAAAGACGATCGGATCGAACGCCGACTTCTCAGCGGTTTCGGTGTTCGGCCGCTCGGCCGTTGCACCTACCGGGGGATTTCCGTTCTCATTCGCCTTCCCGCGGGGCTTCGCGGAAGAGTTTTGCGAGCGCGAGCGTGACCTACGCTGGCCGGTCCCCGTCTGTGACGGGGTCTTGGCTGCCGCCATTCCAGTCCTCCTGAAATTTCTGCCGCACACTATTACGGGAAAATGGGCGGGGAAACCCGTTTCGCAAGACAGGCAGGGTTGCGTGCCGTCCTACGCATCGGAGGATGGGGAAAAGGCGGCTCGATAGAAGCCGAAGATCAGCTGCCGTCGGCGGCGTCGTAAATGACGATATCTGTGGGATGAACGAGATTGAGCGCCTGGCGCGCGCGCTCATCGAGCATATCGCGGTCGAGGCTGTCGGGCCGCAAAAGAGCGACACGCCGCTCAAGCTTGGCGCGCTTCGCAAGCAGCTCATCGAGCTCTTTGTTGAGATCGACCTTGCGCGCTTCGAGCGTCTCCAGCGCCTCCAATCCGTAATGCCCTTCAACAGCATGATAGGAAAAATAGGCGAGCACAAGGAGGCAGCCCAACGGAAGGGCAAGCGGCTTAAGCTTCGACTGTTTACGCTGCCGGGTTGCCATCGGCCGCTCTACCCCAACGCTCACTCAGACTGGAGGTGATCGGTGGGGACGTACGCAAAACCCTTCCGTCCCCACGAGTTGGACATTAGAAGATCCAGGGTAAAGAAACGGTGTGACGGCCGGCATGGGAGTGTCCCAAATCGGGGCGGCTTCCTTGCTTTCATGTTAAGACATCGAGGCCGACGATGCGGATGCCGGGCGCGCTTTCACCCGCTCTTTCCCGCAATCTCCTGCCTTTCCGTCCCTTTTTCCGAAGTCTTTGAACCAAGGTGGGTCCGAGACCGCTGGCCGCCTCCGTCATCATGCGTTCAGAAAGGGAGAACAAGGAGACTGGATTCGCAGCCGCATCTGACGGCATATGACGCATGCGTGCCCAAAAAGCCGGATTGAGAGGGACCTCCCATGGCCTCGAGCATGTCACAGAACGTTCTCATCGACCGCCAGTTCGGGATTCGCGCCGCGTCATACGTGGCAAGCGCCGTTCATGCGAGCGGGTCCGATCTTGCCTATCTCGGCGAGCGCATCGCCGAGCTCAACCCGGAAACGGCCGTCGATCTTGGCGCCGGCGGAGGGCATGTCAGTTACACGATGGCAGGCTTCGCGCGCCGTGTCGTCGCCTGCGATCTATCGCAGGAGATGCTCGCTGCCGTTGCCGAGACGGCGCGAAATCGCGGGCTTTCCAACATCGAAACGCAAGTTTGCGACATCCACGCCCTGCCCTTCGGCGATGGCGAGGCCGACTTCGTCGCAAGCCGCTTCAGCGCCCATCATTGGACAGACCTTCCAGGCGCGTTGCGGGAGGCGCGTCGCATTCTGAAGGAGGGTTCGACGGCCATTTTTATGGATGTCGTATCGCCGGGCACGCCGCTTCTCGACACCCATTTGCAAACGGTTGAGCTCTTGCGGGACCCGTCGCATGTGCGGGATTACTCGGTATCAGAATGGCTGCGCGAACTTCAAAGCGCAGGTTTCTCGCTTCGTCGCAGCGTGGGCGCGCGTCTGCGGCTCGACTTCGCGTCATGGGTGGAGCGGATCGGAACCGACCCGGAGTTCACGTCCGCGATTCGTCTCCTGCAAAAGACGGCGAGCGGCAATGTCGCCCGCCACTTCGCCATCGAGGACGACGGCTCGTTCACAATCGATACGGCCGTTTTCGAGGTGCTCGCGGCCTGAGTTTCGAAGGCCCGCCACGTCAAGCGTAGCGGGCCTTCGGCAGATCACTTCTTCAGAACCGCGCGGCCGGCATAATGCGCTGAAGCGCCGAGATCCTGTTCGATCCTCAGAAGCTGATTGTACTTCGAGGTCCGATCGGCGCGTGCCAGCGAACCGGTCTTGATGCGTCCGCAATTGGTGCCAACGGCAAGATCGGCGATCGTCGCGTCTTCCGTCTCACCGGAACGATGCGACATGACGGCGGTGTAGCCGGCGAAATGCGCCATCTCGACCGTCTCCATCGTCTCCGTCAGCGAGCCGATCTGGTTGACTTTGACGAGGATCGAATTGGCGATGCCATCGTCGATACCGCGCTTCAGGCGCTTGACGTTGGTCACGAAGAGGTCGTCACCAACGAGCTGGCATTTGTCGCCCAGCTTGTCGGTCATGATCTTCCAGCCATCCCAATCGTCCTCGGCCATTCCATCTTCGATCGAGACAATCGGGTAGCGAGCGACAAGATCGGCATAATAGTCGACCATCTCTGCCGGCGAGAGCGTCCGCCCCTCGCCTTCCAGCACATATTTTCCGTCCTTGAAGAACTCGGATGATGCCGGATCGAGCGCCAGGTAGACATCTTCACCCGGCTTGTAGCCGGCCGCCTCGATCGCCTTCACGACGAAACCCAGCGCTTCATCCGTGGACGCGAGCCCTGGCGCGAAACCACCCTCGTCGCCAACATTGGTGTTGTGACCGGCATCGTGGAGGGAGGCTTTCAAGCGGTGAAAGATCTCGGAGCCCATGCGCAGCGCGTCGGCAAAGGTGTCGGCGCCAACCGGCATGATCATGAATTCCTGGAAATCGATCGGGTTGTCGGCATGCGCGCCACCGTTGACGATGTTCATCATCGGAACCGGCAGTGTGCGGGCCGCAACCCCGCCGACATAGCGGTAAAGCGGCAGACCACGGGCAGCGGCAGCCGCCTTGGCAACTGCGAGAGAGACACCAAGGATCGCATTGGCGCCGAGACGGCCCTTGTTCTCCGTCCCGTCGAGCTCGATCATGGCACGGTCGATGGCGATCTGCTCCTCGGCCTCGCGGCCGCCGATCGCCTGAAAAATCTCGCTGTTGACCGCCTCGACGGCCTTCAGCACACCTTTGCCGCCGTAACGTGACTTGTCGCCGTCGCGCAGCTCGTGGGCCTCGTGTATGCCGGTCGAAGCTCCAGATGGCACCGCGGCGCGTCCCGTAGAACCGTCTTCGAGAAGCACGTCGACCTCTACGGTCGGGTTGCCACGACTATCGAGAATCTCGCGGCCGATAATGTCTATGATCGCAGTCATATGGGATCCCCCTTCAGGGCGGTTTCCTATTCGATGTAAGCGCGCAACAAAAGCCCCCTGGCGGCAGAGCTGCCGCGCAGTTCACGGTCTTCGCCGCGCATTTCCGCAGGACTTTTAGCTCGACCGGCCGAGATCGTCAGCGCAGAAGAACGACGTTTCACCGCGATAGGTGACGACGACCCGTTTGGACGCCGCGCAACCCTCAGACGGCCAATCGACCCAAAAGTGCGGACTTTGCCCAGTGGCCATTCGAATCTCATGTCGGGGAGCATCGATCGCCGGTGTCGACCGCACATCGGCCTGACGGCCCGCCAGGACGGCCGCAGACACAAGCGAAATCGCGAGAACGACAGGAACGAGAAGCACGCGCATCAATATCATCCCATCTTCGTTTCGACCGTGGCTGGAATTGCTATCGCCCAACCCTTCGCGGCCTCACGCTAAGGGAGATGACGCGCCCGAACGAATGAAAAAAAGATAATAAAAGGCTGTCCGCAAACGGCCGCATTCCCTCGAAATGCACGCCCGATGGCGCGATCTCGTCAAAGACTTGGAGGCAATGCGGCGGCGCCCGGACCAGCCCTCAGGCATATCGGCATCGACGAGACACGGCCACGTTTTCGCCGCCAGGTTTACGTGACCTTATCGGCCGCCCGCTGAGGCCTTCACCACCGCGTCGAGCGCCATCAGCTGTTTGAGCATCGCTTCCATCTCAGACAGCGGTACCATGTTCGGCCCGTCCGAGGGCGCGTTGTCAGGATCCTGGTGCGTTTCGACGAAAAGGCCCGCGACGCCCACCGCAATCGCTGCGCGAGCGAGCACCGGCACGAACCGACGATCGCCCCCAGAGGAACCGCCCTGCCCGCCTGGCTGCTGCACTGAATGCGTCGCATCGAAAATGATCGGAGCACCGGTCTCCGCCATCTGCGGCAGAGACCGCATGTCGGACACCAGCGTGTTGTAGCCGAAAGAAACGCCGCGCTCGGTCAAAAGGACGTTGGGATTGCCACTCGCCGTGACCTTGGCGACGACGTTCTTCATGTCCCAGGGCGCCAGAAACTGGCCCTTCTTCACGTTCACCACCCGGCCCGTCTCTGCGGCGGCGATGAGAAGATCCGTCTGCCGGCACAGGAAAGCCGGGATCTGGAGAATGTCGACGACTTCGGCCACCTCCGCGCATTGGCCGCGCTCATGCACATCGGTCAGAACCGGCAGGCCGAGCTCCTTGCGAATATCGGAGAAGACGGGCAACGCCGCCTCAAGCCCGACGCCGCGACGTCCGGAGAGACTCGTGCGGTTCGCCTTGTCGAAGCTCGTTTTGTAAACGAGGCCGATACCGAGCCTTTGCGTCATCTCTTTGAGTGCGCCCGCCATATCGAAGGCGTGATCGCGACTCTCCATCTGACAGGGGCCCGCGATGAGCGAAAACGGCAGGTGATTGCCGAAGCTGACGCTGCCGGCTTCAACGACCGCATTGGGGACTGATGGCTGCGCAATCTCGTTCATTGGTGTTCCACGAAAGCAAGGACGGTTCCGAGACCTGGCGCCGGCGGCACGACCAGCCGCTCTGCATGGCGCATCCCGTCTGGCGCAAACTGGCGCGTCTTCTCAACATTGTCGACCAGGACCTCGAAGGCCGCAAAGACAAAGCCATCGCCTGGATCGGGAGCGGCAACGCCATAACGGTTCTCAAAGCCTGCCGGCGTCATCAGCAGCAGCTTCTTGCTGCCAAGATCGGCCTCGACGAGGAAAGAGGTCGCCCGCAGCTCACGCTGGCCGGTCGCCGCCGACAGAAAGACATGGAAGTCGGCCGGATTCTTTGCGACCGCCGCAACGGCGACGACACCTTCCGCTCCGTTCGGATGGTCGCAATAGTGCGTGCCGGTATTCACGCTCATGCCGACAGGCTGACAGACGAAGATCGCAGCCTCCGGCGCTTTCGGGTCGGCCGCAAAAGCAAGGCGCACCCCATATTCGGTTTCTTCGCCGGCATCGTTGCGCGCCTTGCCGACGAACGAAAAGAGATCCCCGACGCCAAAGCCCTTCTGCCGGTAGGCGTCCAGAGCTTCCTCCGCATCGTCGCCCTTCAAGGCGAGCATCGCGAAGCCTTCCGGGGCACGAGCGCTCGCCTTCTCGATCCTGTCGAGGAAGACCAGCCCTTCTGCGATCCCCTTGTCGACCACGGCTTGATCGAGCGTCGCGATTGGCTCCAGATAGGTGCGGTTTTTGAAGAACACGCGCGCATTGCCCGTGCCGAACGGATGCCGTGCGTCCGGCGAAACCTGGAAGCCGAGCTTGCTCAGACGCTCGCGCGCCGAAGCGAGCGCCGCAACCGGCAAGACGAGGTGATCGATCGGACGCATGGCGGGCTTTCGGCAATCATTTCAGGATCGCAGGGATAGGCGCCGGCAAAAGCTCGGGCAAGCGCGGCACCGGCACGGCCCGCGCTTGCGAGATCAAACCAGCCGGCTCTGCTCCACGGCCGCGGCGATGAAGGACGCAAAGAGCGGATGCGGCTCGAACGGCCGCGATTTCAGCTCAGGATGGTACTGCACGCCGATGAACCAGGGATGCTCGGCAAGCTCCACCGTCTCCGGCAGCAGCCCATCGGGCGACATGCCGGCGAAGGTGAGCCCCGCCTCCTCCAACCGCTTGCGGTACTCGATGTTGACCTCGTAGCGGTGGCGATGGCGTTCGGAGATGTTTCTGCGACCGTAGATCGACGCAATGCGACTGCCCTCGGACAAAGAGGCCGGATAGGCACCAAGTCGCATCGTGCCACCGAGATCGCCCTGCTCTGCCCGCTTCTCCAGCTGATTGCCCTTCAGCCATTCCGTCATCAGGCCAACGACCGGTTCGTCGGTGGCTCCGAACTCCGACGAATTGGCGTTCTCGAGGCCAGCCATATTCCTGGCCGCTTCGATCACCGCCATCTGCATGCCGAAGCAGATGCCGAAATAAGGCACCTTGCGGGTGCGTGCGAAGGTCGCCGCAGCGATCTTGCCCTCCGCTCCACGCTCACCGAAGCCGCCGGGCACGAGAATGCCGTTGACGCGCTCGAGCCAGGGGGCGGGATCTTCCTTCTCGAAGATCTCGCTCTCGATCCATTCGAGATTGACCTTCACCTTGTTGGCGATGCCGCCGTGGAACAACGCCTCGCTCAGCGATTTGTAGGCGTCCTTCAAGCCGGTGTATTTGCCGACGATGGCGATCGTCACCTCGCCTTCCGGATTGTGGATGGTGTCGGAGATGTCCTGCCAGCGCGTGATCTCCATGCCGCGGGCATAGTCGATGCCGAAGGCGGCCAGCACCTCGGCGTCCAGCCCTTCGCGATGGTAGACGAGCGGCACATCGTAAATGGAGCCGACATCTTCCGCGGTGATCACGGCGCTCTCACGCACATTGCAGAAAAGCGCCAGCTTGCGCCGCTCTGCTGCCGGGATCGGGCGGTCGCAGCGCACCAGAAGGATATCGGGCTGAATACCAATCGAGCGCAGCTCCTTCACGGAATGCTGCGTCGGCTTCGTCTTCAATTCGCCGGCCGCAGGAATAAACGGCATCAGCGTCAAATGGATGAAGATCGCCTGGCCACGCGGCAGCTCGTTGCCGAGCTGACGGATCGCCTCGAAGAACGGCAGGCCTTCGATGTCGCCGACCGTGCCGCCGATCTCGCACAGAACGAAGTCATAGTCTTCGTTGCCGTCGAGGACGAATTCCTTGATGGCATCCGTCACGTGCGGGATCACCTGAACGGTGGCGCCGAGATAGTCGCCGCGCCGCTCCTTGGCGATGATTTCCTGATAAATCCGCCCGGTCGTGATGTTGTCCTGCTGATTGGCCGAGCGACCGGTGAAACGCTCGTAATGGCCAAGATCGAGATCGGTCTCAGCGCCGTCGTCGGTCACGAAGACCTCGCCGTGCTGATAGGGGCTCATCGTACCCGGATCCACATTCAGATACGGGTCGAGTTTGCGGAGGCGGACCTTATAGCCACGGGCCTGCAGCAGCGCGCCGAGCGCTGCGGATGCAAGACCTTTGCCGAGGGAAGAGACCACGCCGCCGGTGATGAAGATGTACCGCGCCATGGGCCTCAACGCTTACCTAAGCTGGAACGATTCGTGGAGTCGAAAATGAAACAGCCGTGCAGAAGGGCACGGCTGTGACGCAAAGGCACCACCGCCGCGGTGAACGCGGCGGGTGCCCAGGAGACAAACAACATTATTGGGCCGAGCCTCCGAGCGGCTGAGCCGGATTCTCCGAATCCGTCGAATTGTCAGAGCCCGACTGCGCGTCTTGGCTTGTCGGGGCATCCGCATCGGATGGCACAGCCTCGCCCGAAGGCGCGGCGTCTGCCGCCGGGCTATCCGTGCTGTCGCCCGCCGACGAAGCGTCCGAGGGCGCAGTCTGCGCGGGCGAGGTCTCGGCCGGTGCCGTCTCGGCCGGCGCCTCAGAGGGCGTTTCAGCCGGAGGCGTCTGCGGGCCGGACGTCGTGGGCGACGTCGGCTGCATCGGCTGCGGAGAGTTCGACAAGCTCTTCAGAGCGTCGAGGACGCCCGGCCCATCTTGCGCTCCGCTCGGCGCGCTCGGCGGCGTCACAGGCTGATCGCCGGACGTCTGTGCAGGCGCTGCCGGCGCATTCGGCTCGGTCGTCGTCGCGGGCGCGACAGGACGGTTCTGCAAGCGTTCGAAGATGTCGCTCGGCCCGGTATCGAGCCTCGCCAGGACCGTCAGCCCGATCGAAGTCGCAAAGAACGCCGCAGCCAGAATTGCGGTCGAGCGCGTCAGAAGATTGCCCGCGCTTCGCCCGCTCATCATGCCGCCGCCCCCGCCGATGCCGAGCGCACCGCCTTCCGAGCGCTGCAGGAGTACAAGGGCGATCATGGCCAAAACCACCATCAGGTGGATGACGATCACAACAGTAGTCATCAGATCAATTGCCGTTTTTGGAATTTGGTCGGCCTTCTACACGAGGCCGGTGTCGACTTAAAGGCGGTTAGGCCGCTTCTGCTGCCGCAGCCGCTTTGGCGATCGCCAGGAAGCTCTCTGCCTTGAGGCTCGCACCGCCGACGAGACCACCATCGACGTCGGCAATGGACATAATGGCTCTGGCGTTGTCCGGCTTCATCGAGCCACCATAGAGAATGGGAACACGCCGCCCCGCCTCGCCGTAGCGCTTCACCAGACGCGCGCGAATCTGGCCGTGCATGGCGCCGATATCGGCCTCCGTCGGCACACGGCCGGTGCCGATCGCCCAGACCGGCTCATAGGCGACGATCAGGTCTTCATTCTCCTGGGTCGGCAGAGCATCAGGCAAGGAAGCGGCGAGCTGCTCTTCCACCACGACCTCTGCACGGCCCGCATCCCGCTCCGCTTCGACCTCGCCGACGCAGACGATCGGCGTCAGAGCGGCGCGCCATGCGGCATCGACCTTCGCCCGCACCTCTTCGTTGGTCTCACCATGGTCCGTGCGGCGTTCCGAATGTCCGAGAATCACTGCGCGCGCACCCGCGTCACTCAGCATTTCGGCTGCGATATCCCCGGTATGAGCCCCTGATGCTTTCGCATGGCAGTCCTGCCCGCCGAATTCCAGCGGCGTGCCAGCGCAATGCATGGTCATACGTGCGATCAGAGTCGCGGGCGGGCAGATCATGGAAACGACTTTGCCGGTCCAGCCGCCGACGCCGTCTCCGATCGAACGGGCCTCATGAAGGCTCTCCGAAAGGCCGTTCATTTTCCAATTGCCGATCACCCATTTCATCATGCGTCGTCCCTGTGGGTTGAAGTGGCGGCGGCGCTGTGCTTGGCAGGGCACCGACCGATGCCTATGATGCGCGGGCCGGGCGCTCTTGCCCGGCGTTTTTGTTGGGCCGAGGGTGTTCCATGCTGGATCGAATGCGTCAAGCGACAAGCGGCTGGATGGCCAAGCTGCTCCTGGGGCTGCTGGTGGTCAGCTTCGGTATCTGGGGCGTGGCAAACCAGTTCAGCGGCTATGGCCGCGGCACGCTTGCCTCTGTCGGCGACGAAGAAGTGACGGCGGTCCAGTTCGACCGCGCGCTGCGCCAGCGCATGCAGCAATTCTCGCAGCAGATGAATCAGGTGATGACCATGGAGCAGGCCCGCAATATCGGCCTGCCCCAACAGGTTCTCTCGCAACTCGTCTCCGAAGCGGCGCTCGACGACCAAGCCTCGCAATATAATCTCGGTGTCTCCGACGATAAGCTTGCTCAGGAGATCGCCTCGGATCCGACGTTCCAGGGCATTGGCGGGCGCTTCGACCGGCAGCGTTTCCGCGCCCTCCTCGCCAATGCGGGACTGCGCGAGGAAGACTATATCGCCGATATGCGCGAACGGATGGTGCGCCGTCAGATCGCCTCCGCTATAGCCGGCGATGTCAGCGCGCCGAAGCCCATGCTCGATGCCTTCTATCGGTATCAGAACGAGGCGCGGACGATCTCTTATGTGACCGTCGACACCAGTGCGATCGAACCGGTCGGCGAGCCAGATGACGCGACGCTTCAGTCCTTCTTTGAGGACAATCAGTCGCAATTTCGGGCGCCGGAATACCGGTCTCTCGGCGTCATCGCGCTCGAGCCGGCCGCCATCGCGGATCCGGCCTCCATTTCGGAAGACGACGTCAGGCAGGAATACGCAAGCCAGTCGCAGCGTTTCTCGACGCCCGAGCGGCGCAGCGTGATCCAAGTGCGGTTCAACGACCCCGAGGATGCCAAGAAGGCAGCCGACGAAATCTCCTCAGGAAAGACGCTTGAAGAGGTCGCGACAGAGAGAAATCTCACTGCGGTCGACCTTGGCCTCAAAGCAAAGGCCGAGATCGTCGACCAGAGCGTCGCCGACGCCGCCTTTTCCGCCGACGAAGGGGCAACGGTGCCGGTCCTGGACGCCCGCCTCGGTCCGGCAATCATCAAGGTCGTGAAGGTCGAAGAAGGCTCCACACAACCGTTCTCGGCGGTCGAGCCCGAACTGCGCAAAGAGATGGCCGAGCGCCAAAGCTCCAACGAGGTTCTTTCGCTTTACGACCAAATCGAGGACGAACGCGCCGGTGGCGCAACGCTCCAGGAAGTCGCCCAGAAGCTCAACCTTCCCTACCAGAAGATCGAGGCGGTTGCCGCGGATGGGACCGGGCCGGACGGAAACGAAGTCTCCGTGCCGGGCGGCCGGGATTTGATCGCGGACGCCTTTCAAAGCGATGTCGGGCTCGAAAACGACCCGATCCACGTCGGCACGAACACGTTCTATTTCTACGACGTGACCGAAACCACACCAGCTCGCGACCGCACACTCGATGAGGTCAAGCCGGACGTCGTCGCCGCATGGCAGGCCGATCAGCGTGCCGAGCGGATCCGCGACCGCGCCAATGCCCTGTTCGATCGCCTCAAGAACGGGACGCCAATTTCCGAGATCGCCTCCGAAATCGGGAAAGACGTGCAAAGCGCCGAGGGTGTGACGCGAACTGCCTCGCAGCAGCCCGACAGCCCCCTCAGCCCGAATGCCGTCGCACAAGCCTTCGCCGGTCCGCAGAATCACGTGGCCAATGCAGAAGGCAAAGATCCCCAGAACCGGGTCCTCCTGCACGTCGACAGCGTGACGGTGCCTGCTTATTTCGAGGAAGCGGCGGGGGCGACGCAATTGCGGGAGAGCCTTGGGCAAGCCATCGCGGGCGACCTGTTGCAGGCCTATAATGCCCATCTCATCGATGAGCGATCGATCTCCGTCAATCAGGCGATCTACGGGCAGATCGTCGGAGAAAGCCAGCAATAACATGCAAGTCGAGCCAGCCTTCGGCGCCTTCGAGCAGCTTTACGGCGAGGGCAAAGCGCAACTGCTTTACACTCGTTTGGTCGCCGATCTTGAGACACCCGTCTCCGCATTTCTGAAGCT
This sequence comes from Rhodopseudomonas julia, assembly GCF_030813515.1. NCBI lineage: Bacteria > Pseudomonadati > Pseudomonadota > Alphaproteobacteria > Hyphomicrobiales > Nitrobacteraceae > Rhodopseudomonas > Rhodopseudomonas julia. Next base: position 1,393,781 of record NZ_JAUSUK010000002.1, read on the forward strand.
CGCCGCCGGGCGCGCCAATTCCTTCCTCCTGGAATCGGTTGAAGGCGGTGCCGTACGGGGGCGCTATTCGATGATCGGCCTTCAGCCCGACCTCATCTTCCGGGCGGAGGGAAGCCAGGCCGCGATCGCACGCGCGCCCGATCTTGAGGACTTTGTGCCACTCGACGAGCCGCCCCTTCAGGCGCTGCGTACGCTCCTTGCCGAAAGCCGGGTCGATGTGCCGGAAGGTCTGCCTTCGATGGGCGCCGGTGTCTTCGGCTATCTCGGCTATGACATGGTCCGTCAGATGGAGCGTTTGCCGAACGTTCCACCGGACAGTCTGAACCTGCCAGATGCCGTTTTGATGCGTCCCCAGGCCGTCGTCGTCTTCGATGCGGTCAAGGACGAGCTCACCGTCGTCACGCCCGTCAGGCCGACCCAAGGCGTCGCGGCGCGCGCGGCGTATGAGACGGCCGTCAACCTGCTTACGGAGATCGTCGACGCGCTCGATCGACCGCTGGAGCGCGGCGTCGAAACTGCCGACGTGCCGCTCGCGTCAGAGACAACCTCAAACACCACGCCAGAAGCGTACAAGGAGAAGGTTCGCCGCGCGAAGGAATACATCGCCGCCGGAGACATTTTTCAGGTGGTGCTGTCGCAGCGTTTCGAAACGGCCTTCCCGCTTCCAGCCTTCTCGCTCTACCGCGCGCTGCGGCGGGTCAATCCGGCACCATTTCTGTATTTTCTTGATTTCGGCGGCTTCTCCATCGTCGGCTCAAGCCCTGAAATCCTGGTGCGGGCGCGCGCCGGCAAGGTCACCATCCGGCCGATCGCCGGTACCCGTCCGCGCGGCGCCACTTCGGCGGAGGATAAGCGCCTCGGCGAAGAGCTTCTGGCAGACCCGAAAGAACTTGCGGAGCATCTCATGCTCCTCGATCTCGGCCGCAACGATGTCGGGCGGGTCGCCGAGATCGGTTCGGTGCACGTGACCGACAAGTTCTTCCTCGAGCATTACAGCCAGGTGATGCACATCGTCTCCAACGTGGAAGGTGACCTGCGCAAAGATTGCGACGCAATCGATGCGCTCGCGGGCGGGTTTCCGGCTGGCACCGTTTCAGGAGCACCAAAGATTCGGGCGATGCAGATCATCGACGAATTGGAAGAATCGAAGCGCGGCCCTTACGCCGGCTGCGTTGGCTATTTCACCGCCGACGGCGACATGGATACCTGCATCGTCTTGAGAACCGCGGTCGTCAAAGACGACACCATCTATGTTCAGGCCGGGGCCGGGATCGTCGCCGATTCCGACCCGGATTCAGAACAGGCGGAATGCGTGAACAAGGCGAAAGCGCTGTTTCGGGCCGCCGAAGAAGCGCGCCGCTTCGCCAATCAGGCCGGGCGCGGGCAATAGCTCATCTCTGTGCGAGTGAGCAGCCGCTTGCATCCGTGCGGCGCGGCGTTTCTTGACCGCCGCGCCCTGCCCGCCTAATCCGTGCAGATGACAGACAAACGCGAGCCGCCCATGCTCATCGTCATCGACAACTACGATTCTTTCACCTGGAATCTCGTGCATTACCTTGGCGAACTCGGCGCCGAGACGAAGGTTCTGCGCAATGACGAATGGTCGACGGAAGATGTGCTCGCCGCAAAGCCCGAAGGCATCATTCTGTCTCCTGGCCCGTGCACACCGAATGAAGCCGGCATTTCGCTCGACTTGATCAAGAAGGCGAACGGCCAGATGCCGATCTTCGGCGTGTGCCTTGGCCATCAAGCCATCGGTCAGGCCTATGGCGGCGACGTCGTGCGCGCGCCGTCCCTCATGCATGGCAAGCTCTCCCTCATCGAACATGAGGGCGCGGGCGTGTTCCACGGCATCAACGGACCTTTCCAGGCAACCCGCTATCACTCTCTCACCATCTTGCCGGAAAGTATGCCGGAAAGCCTTGAGGTGACAGCTCACACGGCCGATGGCGTGATCATGGGCGTGCAGCACCGGTCTCATCCGGTCTACGGGGTGCAGTTTCATCCCGAGAGCATCGCCTCCGAACACGGTCATCGCATCCTGGACAATTTCCTGAAACTCGCCGCAAGCTTCCGTCAGACGACGGGCGCGGCAGATGCCAGCCCCAAGGTGCTCTCATGAGCGATCTCAAGCCGCTGATTGCCAAGCTTGCCAACCGCGAAAGCCTGACCGAAGCCGAAGCGCAGCAAGCCTTCGACGTGATGATGTCGGGCGAAGCGACGCCGACGCAGATCGGTGCCGTTTTGATGGGCCTCAGAGTCCGCGGCGAGACGATCGAGGAGATCGCCGGCGCGGTCACCTCCATGCGCTCTCGCATGACGCCGGTCGAGGCTCCCGAAGGCGCCATCGATATCGTCGGCACGGGCGGCGACGCCTCCGGCACGTACAACATCTCGACGGGTGCAGCACTTGTCGTGGCCGGCGTCGGCGTTCCGGTCGCCAAACACGGCAACCGTGCCCTCTCCTCGCGCTCCGGTGCCGCCGACTGCCTCATGGCACTCGGCGTCAATGTCGATCTCAAACCCGATGGCATTGCCCGCTGTATCCGTGAGGCCGGGATCGGCTTCATGTTCGCGCCGAACCATCATGCCGCCATGCGCCATGTCGGTCCCTCACGCGTCGAAATCGGCACGCGGACGATCTTCAATATCCTCGGCCCTCTCGCCAACCCGGCCAAAGTGAAGCGCTACATGCTCGGCGTCTACTCCAAGGAGTGGGTCGAACCCATTGCCAATGCTTTGAAAAACCTGGGTGCAGAAACGGCCTGGGTGGTGCACGGAACCTATGGCGATGCGGGCGGTATCGACGAGGTTTCGACCACCGGGCGCACCTATGTGGCGGAGCTCAAGGAGGGGCATGTCCGCACATTCGAGATCTATCCGCAGGAGTTCGATGTCAAAGAAGCCCTGCCGGAGGATCTGAAAGGTGGAACGGCGGAGGAAAATGCCGCCGCCCTGAGCGCTCTCCTCGATGGCGAGATCGGCCCTTACCGCGATGTCGTCGTCGCCAACGCGGCAGCCGCTTTGATTGTCGCCGGCAAGTCCGAGCTCGTCGAGGAAGCCGCCGACATGGCCGAAGAATCGATCGATTCCGGCAAAGCGAAGAAAGCGCTCGAAGCGCTCATTCGTGTTTCCAATGAAGCGGCGTCAGCCTCGTGAACGACATCCTCAAGAAAATCGAAGCCTACAAGCGGCAAGAGATCGAGACCGCGGAGGCTGCCGTCCCGCTTCAGGAGCTCCGGGCTCGTCTTGCCGATCAGGAAGCGCCGCGAGGCTTTCTAGCGGCTCTGCAACGCAAGGCGGAGGCGCGCCAGCCCGGTCTCATCGCCGAGATCAAAAAAGCGAGCCCGTCGAAGGGATTGATCAGGCCGGATTTCAATCCGCCTGAACTCGCGCAAGCCTATCAGGCAGGCGGCGCGGCCTGCCTTTCTGTTCTGACCGATGCTCCGTCTTTTCAGGGCGCGCCCGAATTCCTGACCTCGGCACGAGCGGCCGTGTCGCTGCCGGCGCTGCGTAAGGACTTCATGTTCACGCCTTACCAGGTGGCCGAGGCGCGCGCCTGGGGCGCCGATTGCATCTTGATCATCATGGCTGCCGTCTCCGACGACGAAGCGAGAGCGCTCGAAGACAGCGCCTTCGAATACGGCATGGATGTCCTTCTCGAAGTCCATAACGAGGCGGAGCTTGAGCGTGCACTCGCCCTCGCTTCGCCGATGATCGGCATCAACAACCGCGACCTGCGCAGCTTTCACACCGATCTCACGACATCGGAGAGGCTTGCGAAATTGATTCCGGAAGACCGCCTAATTGTTGGAGAAAGCGGTATTTTTTCGCCGATGGATATCGCCCGGTTGAAGGCCTCCCGCATCCATGCCTTCCTCGTCGGCGAAAGCCTGATGCGCTCAGACGATGTCGTCGAGGCGACCCGTCAGCTTCTTGCCTCACCGGCCCCACAGGACGCCGAATGAAGGATCACCTCACCCATCTTTCCGAAGATGGGCGCGCGGAAATGGTCGATGTCGGGGACAAGGCCGTCACCATGCGGGTGGCCGTCGCGAGCGGATGCGTGCACATGGCGGCACAGACGCTGCGCCTGATCGTCGACGGGGACATGAAGAAGGGCGACGTCATCGCGACGGCGCGCATCGCCGGCGTGATGGCAGCGAAGCGCACCTCAGACCTCATCCCGCTTTGTCATCCTTTGGCGTTATCGAAGATCGCTGTCGATATTCTCCCGGATAAGGAGCTGCCGGGGCTGCGGGTGCGCGCGATGGCAAGGGTCGAAGCCAAGACGGGCGTCGAAATGGAAGCACTCACAGCGGTTTCGGTCGCCTGTCTCACCATCTACGACATGGCGAAGGCCGTCGATCGCGGCATGACGATTTCGGATATCCGCCTTGAGGAAAAGAGCGGTGGCGCTTCCGGCGATTGGCGTTCGGACAGATGAGTTTGATTTCCGTCGAGGATGCCGTTGCCCGCATGCTCGCAGGCGTCACGCGACGGGGTGAAGACACCGTTCCCCTGGCGAAGGCGCGCGGTCGCGTGCTTGCATGCGATCTCTCCGCAAAGCGCAACCAACCGCCGTTCCGTGCCTCCGCAATGGATGGATATGCCGTCCGCGCGGAAGATACCGCCGCCGGCGCAGTGCTGCGCCAGATCGGCGAAGCACGCGCAGGATCGCATTTTTCCGGCACGATCGGCACGGGCGAAACGGTCCGGATTTTCACCGGTGCACCGGTGCCCGCCGGAGCGAACGCCATCCTCATTCAAGAAAATGCCAGAGCCGACGGCGAGTGCATCGAAGTTCTGGAGCCAGTGGCGGCGGGCCGACACATTCGCGCCGCGGCATTCGACTTCCGAGAGGGCGAAACGCTGCTTCCTGCCGGGCGTCGGATCGGGACCCGCGAGACGGCGCTTGCCGCCGCCATGAACCATGCCGTCATTGCGGTCGCGCAGAGACCGATTGTGGCCATTCTTTCCACCGGCGACGAACTCGTCGAGCCCGGAGAAGAACCGGGGCCCGATCAGATCGTTTCGTCGAACGGCATGGCGATCGCCGCGATGGTCGCGGCCTGTGGCGGTGTCGCGCGGGACCTCGGTGTCGTCATCGACGACAAACAGGCGATTGTGGATGCCGCAGCGGGGGCGAAAGACGCGGATATCCTGGTGGTGATCGGCGGTGCTTCGGTCGGAGATCACGACCTCGTCCAGCCGGCGCTCTCCGAGAAAGGTCTGAAGGTCGATTTCTGGCGGGTCGCCATGCGACCGGGCAAACCGGTCATGTTCGGTACGCTCGGGCGCACCCGGGTACTCGGCCTACCTGGAAATCCCGTCTCTGCCCTCATCTGCGCGCTCGTTTTTTTGAAGCCGCTTATCGCGGCAATGCAGGGCGCCGAAGGTACCGAGCAAACGAGGCTGTTGCCGCTTGCAGCAGCGTTGCCCGAGGTCGGTGACCGCCAACAATATTTGCGCGCGCGCTTCATCGATTGCCTGGGGCGAACGGCCGTCACCGTCGCCGACGACCAGGATTCGTCGCTTCTTGCGACGCTTGCCCGTTGCGACGCCCTCATCATCCGTCCTCCCTTTGCTCCGGAGGCCAAGGCGGGCGATGTGGTTTCCGTCATAGATCTCGCGCAAGCCCTCTCGTAACCCGCGCGGCGCTCCCCGAGGCTTGTGGAACACGCCATGAACAGGTAGTGTGCGTTCGTGATTTGTACACGAGACGCGACTCGCATCGCGAGGGGACGGCAATGCTGACAAAGAAGCAGCTCGAGCTTCTGCTCTTCATCAATGAAAGACTGAAGGAATCGGGCGTGCCGCCCTCGTTCGACGAGATGAAGGACGCGCTCGATCTGAAGTCGAAATCGGGAATCCATCGCCTCATCACAGCCTTGGAAGAGCGTGGCTTCATCAAGCGGCTGCCCAATCGCGCGCGCGCCCTGGAAGTTCTTCGCCTCCCCGATGCGGTCAATCCCAGCTTCGGGCGACCGCAGCAGCGCGGCTTCACCCCGAGCGTGATCGAAGGGCGACTCGGCAAGGCGCCGCAACCGGCTGAGGAAGAAGCGTTCGAAGAGAGCGAGCGCGGCGCAAGCGTCCCGGTCATGGGGCGGATTGCGGCAGGCGTTCCGATCTCCGCCATTCAGAACCAAAGTCATTCCATCGTCGTGCCGCCGGATCTCCTTTCGAAGGGCGAGCATTTTGCACTCGAGGTGCGCGGCGATTCCATGATCGAGGCGGGTATTCTCGACGGGGACACCGTAGTCATCCGCCGCCAGGACAGTGCCGATAGCGGAGATGTCGTCGTTGCGCTGATTGACGACGAAGAAGCGACGTTGAAGCGATTGCGTCGCAAAGGCGCGTCGATTGCGCTCGAAGCCGCCAATCCCGCCTACGAGACCCGCATCTTCGGCCCAGACAGAGTCCGGATCCAGGGCCGCCTCGTGGGGCTTTTGCGCCGCTACTGAGCGCTCGTCGACCTTCCTGGTCTCGACGTCATCTGAGCGCCGGCGGCCCATGCCAGGGTCGCCGGATCGATGGGCGTGACATACGAAGTTCGAGGTGCGGAGTGGCCCTGTCCGGTCCCCTGTGAGCAATAAATAGAGCGTGGGCTCCGTGGGCGGCGAGCGCAGAGCGATCGATGACAAACCGCGCCGCGCAATCTGCGGGCGCGCGCAGTTGTGTCACGATAATCTCGGCGCGATGGCAATCTTCCGAAAAGGCCACAGGATCTGTGACGCGCGACAGGGTCAACCCTTCCGGCATCTCCAGAACGCAGGCTTCGTCATCGCAACGAAAGCCTGGAGCTCCGGCGGGGTCATCTTCCGGCTCTCCCTCGCGCCAGACATCGTGAAGGAAGGAGCCTTGCCGCGCACCGACGACGTGGAGGTGGCCAGAAACGTCGCGGGCTGCAACCGCCCTGCCCGCCTCGTCCACCAGAACGTCGGGCTCGGCGCCGAGCAGCCAGGCAAGGAATGTCCCCACCAGAAGCGGCGCTATACCGTAGAGGCGGAGCTGCGAGCGCCACAGGCTGAGCCACAGAATCCCCCCGCTCATCAGCATGAGCGCGATTGCAGGAAACGGTGGGACAAGAACCGTGGCGCCGGGCAGTGACGCCACAAAATGCGCCGAGGCGAGGACGAGATCGATGCCCCATGCCATGACGGTCAACGGCAACACTTCCAGACCGAACGGCATTGCGATCAGGCTGATGAGCCCCGCCGGCATGACGAGGAGCGAAACCAGCGGCATCGCGATGAGATTGCCCAGAAGCGAGTAGGACGCGAGCCGTCCGAAATGGAAAGCCGCAAACGGCGATGTCGCCAGGCCCGCAACGAGCGTGGTCAAGCCGACCGTACCGATCGCAACGATAGGCCTGCGGAGAAGCCGCGCGAGCCCTCGGGCGGGTTCTGCAAGATCATGGCGCGGACGGTCGCGCCAGGCCTCCCAGGCCGCCACCAAGGCTGCAACGGCCAGAAAGGACATCTGAAAGCCCGGTTCGAGCACACTCTCGGGTTGGAGCGCCACCACCACGAACGCCGCAATCGCGAGGTTGCGCAATGACAGAGCGGGACGATCCAAAAAGACGGCCGTCAGCATGACCGCGATCATCACGAAGGCTCGGATCGTCGCGACGTTGCCGCCTGAGATCGACAAATAGAAAGCGCCGACTGCAAGCGCGATAGCGGCCGCGATTTTACGGATCGGCAGAACGAGCGCAGCATGTTCGGAAAGCGCTAGCACCGCACGCATGAGCCAGAAGGCCGTGCCGGCGATCAGCATCATATGCAGGCCCGAAATTGCGAGAATATGCGCAAGCCCCGCGATCCGGAGCGCATCGACGTCCGCATCCGCGATCTGGCCACGATCACCGACGAGAAGCGCTGCGGCGATCGCAGCAGCGGGGCCCGCCACGGCGTCGGTAATCCGCTGTGCGATCGCTCGACGGATGGCGGCAATCGCCACGAACACATGGACGCCGCTCACTGGTTCGACGACCGTCAACGCACCAAAGACGAAACCGGAAGCGCCGATCCCATCGAAGAACGCCGCCCGCGCGGGATCGTACCCTCCGGGCATCGCCGGGCCCGGCAGCGGTGCCAGCCTTGCACTGCCCTCTACCCTCGCCCCAAGCGGCGGCAGATCGGTGCGCAACGTGAGCCGGATCTTGTGTGGCGTCTCCTCTGCAGGAAGCCGCTCGATGCTCACCTGGTCGAGGACCACCCGCGGCGTTCGTTCAGCACGTGTCTCCACCGCCACCACCCGGCCGGTAAGCTGGCCACTCAGCGGATGTTCGACCATCGGCGCTCGAAGGCTTTCGACGCGAAGTTTGCCCGCAGACATCCCGGCCAGAAAGCAGGCGACGAGAACCAACGGATAGGCGCCACCACCGCGCCGCCACGCAAGGAATGCGGCAAACACCGCAGTGCCGGTTGCGAGCAGAAGCGCCGAAAGCAAAGGCTCGCGTGGCAAGATGAAATAGGTGGCCGCGCCACAAGAGAAGCCTACGGCCAGAAACAGAAAGCCGCGCCGCTCCTCAAAATCGTGCGCGACTTGGTCTCTCAGATGTGCCGCATGAGACGCAAGGCCGTAGCCGAAGCGGGTAAGCCGGCCAGGCGGCAAAAAGCCTTCGATGCGGCGACCGTCTTGCGAGGGCCGCTCCCCATCCGCCGCGCTTGACTGTCCGCCGCTTGGTTCCATGCTTGCAAGCATCCGGCGCTGTGGCTAGACCGAGCCAATCTTACACGTGGGCCGGGCATCAACCAATCGCCCCGCCCCTTTGCCAGCCAAAACCACCATGTCATCTCATCCGATTACCCGCTTTGCTCCCTCGCCAACCGGCTTTTTGCACATTGGCGGCGCACGTACGGCGCTCTTCAACTGGCTCTATGCGCGGGGCCGCGGCGGCAAAATGCTGCTCAGGATCGAGGACACCGACCGCCAGCGCTCGACCGATGCTGCCATCGCAGCCATTCTGGACGGACTCTCCTGGCTCGGCCTCGATTGGGACGGAGAACCCATCTCCCAATTCGCCCGCATGGAGCGCCATGCCGAGGTGGCCTGGCAGCTCGTTGAAAGCGGCCACGCCTATCGCTGCTATGCCTCACAAGAAGAGCTGGCGGAGATGCGCGAGACCGCGCGCGCCGAGGGACGGCCTCCCCGCTATGACGGGCGTTGGCGAGACCGCGATCCGTCCGAAGCGCCGGAAGGCATCAAGCCGGTCATCCGCATCAAGGCTCCGCAGGACGGAGAGACGGTCGTCGAAGACCATGTGCAGGGCCGCGTTACCTTCCCGAACCGCGACCTCGATGATTTCATCATCCTGCGCTCGGACGGAACGCCCACCTACATGCTGGCCGTCGTGGTCGACGATCACGATATGGGCGTCACCCACGTTATTCGCGGCGACGATCACCTCACCAATGCCGCCAGACAGGGCATCATCTACGAAGCGCTTGGCTGGCAGGTGCCACAATGGGCGCATATCCCGCTCATCCATGGCCCGGACGGCGCCAAGCTCTCCAAACGTCATGGCGCGCTCGGCGTGGAGGCTTATCGCGCGATGGGTTACCTTCCGGAGGCGCTCCGGAACTATCTCGCACGCCTCGGCTGGGGCCATGGGGACGAGGAGATTTTCTCCTCAGAGCAGGCGACGGAATGGTTCGATCTTGACGCGATCGGCAAGGGCGCGGCGCGCTTCGACTTCGTCAAGCTGCAAAACCTAAACGGGCATTATATCCGACAGGCGGACGATGCACGGCTCGTTGCCGACATGCTCAAGATCCTTCCTGAGATGGAGACACCACCGGCGTTTCCGGCGGAATTGAGTGCGGCGCAGCGTACGCAGCTCATGCAGCTCATGCCGGGCCTGAAAGAGCGCGCGAAGACGCTGGTCGAACTGGTGCACAATGCGACCTTCCTGTTCGCGGCGCGGCCATTGACACTCGACAGCAACGCAGAAGGGTTGCTCGACGAGGACGCTCGCCGTCGCCTCGGTCTTCTGCGGGATGCCCTCGGCAATTGCGCGTGGGAAACCGAGCCGTTGGAAGGCGCGGTGCGTACTTTGGCAGAATCGGAAGGCATCAAACTTGGCAAGCTGGCACAGCCCCTGCGTGCTGCGCTGACAGGCTCGACATCGTCGCCAGGGATCTTCGACGTGATGCTCGCCCTTGGACGTGAAGAGACGCTCGCCCGTATCGCCGACCAGGCAAGCGTTGCGTAATGCTCATGGCGGACGCGGCGTCCTCAGGCGCCGCCCCTGCCCTTCACGTAAGCTCAGCGCCCGCTCTCATCTTGCGGTGCAGCGCAAAAGCCGATAGCACTCGGGACAGCTAAACATCCACGACGCGGACTCTTCCGGGGGGAGGCGCAGCTCAAGTTGCGCATGCTGGAGTCTCGCGTCGATCCACAAAGGGGTGAAGTGTATGAGCGACTCCAAGGCGACCTTGAGCATCGGTAATGAGAACTGGGACTTCCCGGTTCGCGAGGGAGTAATCGGGCCATCGGTCGTCGACATCTCATCGTTGTATCGAGAAACCGGGCGGTTCACCTACGATCCTGGTTTTACCTCAACGGCCGCTTGCGAATCTGAAATCACTTATATCGACGGTGACGAGGGCACCCTTCTTTACCGCGGCTACCCGATCGAACAGCTTGCCGAACACGGCGATTTTCTGGAGACCTGCTACCTCCTGCTGTACGGCGAATTGCCGACGAAGGAGCAGAAAGCGGACTTCGACTACCGGGTCACGCACCACACGATGGTGCACGAGCAGATGTCGCGCTCCTTCCAGGGCTTCCGGCGCGACGCGCATCCGATGGCCATCATGGTGGCGATGGTCGGCGCAATGTCAGCCTTCTACCACGACTCCACCGATATCGCCGATCCTTACCAGCGCATGGTCGCCTCGCTTCGGATGATCGCCAAGGTGCCTACCATCGCGGCGATGGCGTATAAGTACCACATCGGACAGCCCTTCGTTTATCCGAAGAACGACCTCGATTACGCTACGAACTTCCTTCGGATGTGCTTCGCCGTTCCCTGTCAGGAATACGAGGTCGATCCGATCCTGTCGCGCGCCATGGACCGGATCTTCATCCTCCATGCCGATCATGAGCAGAATGCATCGACGTCGACGGTGCGGCTTGCCGGTTCCTCCGGCGCCAATCCCTTTGCCTGCATCGCTGCGGGCATTGCCTGCCTCTGGGGCCCTGCTCATGGTGGCGCCAATGAAGCCGCCCTCAACATGCTGCAGGAGATCGGCACGCCGGAGCGGATTCCGGAGTTCGTGGCCCGCGCGAAGGACAAGAACGATCCGTTCAGGCTTATGGGCTTCGGTCACCGGGTCTACAAGAACTACGACCCGCGCGCGCGCATCATGCAGCGCACCTGCCACGAGGTTCTCGAAGAGATCGGCGTCAAAGACGATCCTCTTCTGAATGTGGCCATGGAGCTCGAGCGCGTCGCACTGACTGACGAGTATTTCCTGGAGAAGAAGCTCTATCCGAACATCGACTTCTATTCGGGCATCACCCTGAAGGCACTGGGCTTCCCGACGACGATGTTCACGGTTCTCTTCGCCGTTGCTCGTACCGTTGGGTGGATCGCCCAGTGGAAGGAAATGATCGAAGATCCGAGCCAGCGCATCGGCCGTCCGCGCCAGCTCTACACGGGCTCGCCGAAGCGCGATTACGTCAATCTGTCCGACAGGACAGCCTGAAGCCTCCTCGGCTCACCTCGGAATGCTGGAAGGGCGGCCACTGGCCGCCTTTCCTTTTTGTGCATAGTCGAGAACGATGTCGGCAGCTCGCTCGCTCGGCGTCTGGCCATCCGGCGTTTCCATCAGCGCATCAAGGCGCGCAAAACCGGAAAGCTGCGCCTCGCGAGCCGGCCCCTCCTCCAGGAGCGCCAGGATTTCGCCGGCGAGCACCTCTGGAGAGCCGGCGTCATCCAGGAATTCAGGCACCGTATTGTCGCCCAGTACGAGATTGGCGAGCACGATCGAGTGCACTTTCAAAAGCCATTTCAGGCTGCGCGCCAACCACTCCACACGGTAAGCGACAATCATGGGAACCTTGGCGAGCGCGAGCTCAAGCGTCACAGTTCCAGAAGCCGCGAGCGCCGCGCTCGCCTGTCTGAAGGCGGCGAGCTTTGCCTCTTCGCCGACCACAAGTTCCACTTGCACAGGCCAATCAGCCACGCGCCTTTCGAGCTCCGGCCGCAAATGGGTGACGGCCGGCAACACGAAACGCACATTCGGCTTAGATCGCGCGATCAGGCCGGCTGTTGCACCGAACGGCTCCATCAACCGCTTCACTTCGCTGAGACGGCTGCCCGGCAGGATAAGGACGTGCGGCTCCTCATCGACACCAGCCCGTTCTCCGGGCGCCGGACGGAGCTTCTCGCGGTTCTCGATCAGCGGATGGCCGACATAAGTGCAGGGTGGCCCGCCCAAAAGTCTATGTGCCTCCGGCTCGAACGGCAGGAGGGCCATCACGTGGTCGATGTACCGCGCCATCTTCCGCGCCCGCCCCTTCCGCCAGGCCCAGACGGAGGGTGACACGTAATTGACGATCGGAAGATCGGGGAGCTGCCGCGCGACGCGCTTGGCGACGCTTTGCGTAAAGCCAGGGCTATCGATGATGACCAGAACGTCCGGCCTCTCAGCGACGATGTGGGCGGTCGTTTCTCGGATTCGTCTAATGATGCGCGGAAGACGTGCAACGACCGCGCCAAAGCCCATGACAGCGACGTCACCGAGGGGAAACGGGCTCTCGACGCCGGCATCCGTCATGCGCTCGCCTGCGACCCCGAAAAACACCGTGTCGGGACGCCGGGAGCGAATTTCCTTCATAAGAGCGGCGCCGAGATGATCGCCCGAAGCTTCACCGACGACGAGGGCGATGCGAAGCGGACGCGCGGTCATGGGCGTCGGCGAATGCCGTAGAAGAAAAGCCTGGCCGCACGAAAGGCCGCGAACGTCTCATCGCGGCCAACGAGCATGGTACGGCCCGCCTCGCATGCGATTCCGTCAAGGCCCGCCTCACGAGCCATTTCCACTGTCTCCGGGCCTATGGTCGGGATATCGAGCCTCGGGTCCTGGCTCGGCTTCATGCATTTTACGAGAATCCCACCATGCCTCGGGATGCGCTTAGTCAGGCGCATCTCCCGCACGCGCGACAAGAGGCCGTTGGTGCCTTCCGCACCTTCAAGCGCCACAACCCGCCTTCCGCAAGCGACGGCAGCCTGCCCGATATCGAGATCGCCAATCATGCGTGCGGCCTCTGCCGCCTTGGCGAGCTCGTCGGCATCGAGCGACACGCGCCCCTCGACGAGGAGACCGGGGGGACAGGCGAGCTCTGGCGCGACCGAAAGCGGGTCGAGAAGCCGAACGCCGTATTCCTCGAAAATGCCGGCCGCAGATTTGAGAGCGCTGTCATCACCGCTGCGCATTGCGCTTATGATGCGCGGCATCAGCCGCAATGCGCCAAAGTCCGGGCGGATGTCCTTGATCTCCGGGCGCTTCACAGCGCCGACAAGCACCACCTCTTTGCAGCCGTGCTCCTTTAGCAGCCGCTCCAGCCGACCGATCTCGCCCCACCGGATACGGAAGACCGGAAAGCCGTTCGTCTTCGGCTCATCAGCATCACCGGCAAGAGCGAAGATAAATGGCTGACGGCCAGCGCGCGCAGCCGCCTGAGCTACGAGAGCGGGAAGCCCCCCGCCGCCGGCGAGGATGCCAAGCGGAACGCCCTTGGAAATCTCACCCACTTCAGACCTCGCGGCCTCCGCGCGGCGTGCAAATGGCGCGGCTTCCGCCCTCTTCGATGAAGGAGACGATTTTTTGCACATTCGCATCGCCGGCGAATTCCTGCGCCACATCGCGCAGACGTTCGTGGAGCGTGCCTTCCTGCGCAAACAGAAGCCGGTAAGCCCGCCGCAACGCATGAATGGCCTCGCGCTCGTAACCGCGCCGCTTCAGACCGACGATATTCAGCCCTCCTAGATTGGCCCGATTGCCGATGGCTGAGCCAAAAGGAATCACGTCGTTTTCGACAGCCGACATGCCTCCGACGAAGCCATGCTCGCCAACACGCACGAACTGGTGCAGAGCCGCGCCACCGCCGATGATGGCGAAATCGGCAATCGAGACATGCCCGCCAAGGAGGACATTGTTCACGAGGATCACATCGTTTCCGACGACGCAATCATGCGCGACATGGGCTCCGACGAGAAGCAGGCACCGATCACCGATGCGCGTGACCAGTCCCCCGCCCTTGGTGCCGGGATTGATCGTGACGTGCTCGCGGATGACGCAATGCGCGCCGATCTCAAGCCGGCTTTCTTCTCCCTGAAACTTCTTGTCCTGCGGCGGCATACCGACCGACGCAAAAGGAAAAATAGTGGTGCATTCACCGACCGTGGTCGCACCGTCGACCACCACATGCGAGTGCAGCACAACACCAGCGCGAAGTTCGACCTCCGCACCGACCACACAAAACGGACCGATTTCGACATCGTCGGCGAGTTTAGCCCCGTCGGCGACAATCGCAGTTGGATGGATGGAAGCCACGCGCTACTCGTCGAGGACCATGGCGCTCACTTGCGCCTCGGCCACCTTCTTGCCGGCCACTTCCGCGACCGCAGCGTATTTCCAGATCGTACCGCGGCGCTTGAGCTTGTTGACGTGGTATTCGACCGTATCCCCCGGAGTGACGGGGTGCCGGAATTTCGCTTTGTCGATCGTCATGAAAAAGACCCGCTTCGGCGCCTTCGTCTCTGACGAGAGAACGCAGAGCGCCGCTGCTGTCTGCGCCATGCCCTCAATCAGAAGCACGCCCGGCATGATTGGATATCCAGGGAAATGCCCCTGGAAATGCGGCTCGTTCATAGTGACGTTCTTGATGCCGACACCCGATTCATCGCCACGAATGTCGCGAATGCGATCGACCATAAGAAACGGGTAGCGATGCGGTAAGGCCTGCAGAATCCCGTGGATGTCTGTCGCCTCCAACTGCGTCGGCATCTCGTTCATTATCTTCTCCGATTACGGCGCCCTCTGTCCGGCGACGTCAGTCTTTATCCAGCCCCAATTCACGCCGGGCGATGCGGCGCAGAATCGTCACTTCCCGGAACCAATCCTTGACCGGTTGCGCAGGAACACCCCCAAAACGCGCACCCGCAGGAACATCGCCATGGACGACGCTGACGGAGGCAATCTGCGCCCCATCGCCGATCGTGACATGGCCGTTTATGCCGGTTTTTCCGCCGATCGCAACAAAGTCTCCAATCCGAGCAGAGCCGGAAATCCCGACCTGGGCGACAATGACGCAGTGCCGCCCGATCTCGACATTGTGGCCGATCTGAACCTGGTTATCGATCTTGGTGCCTTCACCAATAACCGTGTCGCGATTTGCCCCACGGTCTATCGTGGTCGCGGCGCCGATCTCGACGTCGTCCTGGATGATCACACGCCCGATCTGCGCGACCTTCATATGGCCTCCGGTGCCCATCGCAAAGCCGAAGCCATCCTGGCCAACCTGGACACCCGGATAGAGACGCACACGATTGCCGAGAAGGGCATGCTGCACGGTCGCGTTCGGCCCGATAATGCAGTCGCGCCCGATCGCTACGTCATGAGCGAGCACGGAGCCGGCGCCGATGACGGTGCCACTGCCAATCTCAACGTTCGGGCCGATAATCGCCCCGATTTCCACCCGCACACCCTCTTCAAGACGAGCGGTCGGATGAACGTTGCCGGCAATGAGCGGCTCGTCCGGCGTGCTGGCGAAATTCTTCGGCGCGACAGCCGAAGGAAAAGCCTCCGCCAAAATGCGCGAATAAGCGCGGTAAGGCTCCCCGGTTTCGAGGACGGCCACGCCCTCGGGCACCTTCCCGGAATAGCGCGGCGCGCAAAGACAGGCGCTTGCATGCGTCCCGTCCAGATGGCGCACATATTTCGGGTTGTCGAGGAAGGTCAGATCCCCTCTCCCGGCCATCTCGATTGGAGCGAAGCCAGAGATCTGACAATCCGGATCGCCACGCAAAAGCGTGGCGCCGGAAAGCTCTGCCACGTCACCGAGGCGGAGCGGCCCAAAGGGCGGAAAGAAGCGAGAGCGATCTGTCATGGTCGAAAAAGTTCGGCCGGCACAAGGCCGGCCTGAGGATCAGAATTTGGTGCCGCCGCCGATGCGGAAGAACTGCGTCTTGTCGTAGTCTTCCTTGGTCAGCACATAGGCGAAGTCAGCGCGGATCGGACCAAGCGGCGAGGCCCATAGCAGCGAGGCGCCCACCGATGACCGGATACCCGATTCATCGACGACATTGATGCCCGGAACGTCGGCTTCGCTGATGTCGGTGCCCCAGGCAGTGCCCGCGTCCGCAAAGAGGGCAGCCCGCAGCCCAAGCTCACGCGGCAGTGCCGGGAACGGGAAGACCACTTCAGCCGTCGCAGCCGCGAAGTACTTTGCACCGAGAGCGTCGTCATCATCGGAGGCGATATCGCGGGGTCCGATACCGGAGGATTCAAAGCCGCGGATCGTCTCGCCGCCCTTATAGAAGGCATCAAGCAGACGAACATCCTCGCCGAGGCCGGTGATGTTGCCGCCCTGAACACGGACCATACCGATGACTTCCTGGTCGACCAGAAGCTCGCGATAGAGCGAAGCGGAAGCTGTCGTGCGCACAAAGCTCACGTCGCCGCCGACGCCAGCGATTTCCTGAGTCAGCTTGCCGTACATGCCGTCACGCGGATCAAGCCGGTTGTCGAGCGTGTCGTAGATCATGCTCCACACCGCGGAGGACACCA
This sequence comes from Rhodopseudomonas julia, assembly GCF_030813515.1. NCBI lineage: Bacteria > Pseudomonadati > Pseudomonadota > Alphaproteobacteria > Hyphomicrobiales > Nitrobacteraceae > Rhodopseudomonas > Rhodopseudomonas julia. The sequence continues at coordinate 1,410,586 of NZ_JAUSUK010000002.1, forward strand.
GCGTGTCGCCTTCTGCCAAGCAAACAGCCTTCGACGAGCTCGTGCATTTGGAGATCGGATCAGTGTCGATATTGAACTTCGGAACGTCGATCTCCTGCTGCTCGATCTTGTAGCCGAGCTGGACCGTGAAGTCCTCGGTGATCGGGAAGCCGAAGGTGATGCCGCCACCTGTCGTGGTGTAATCGTAGGAGCGGTAATCGTTGTCCTCGTAGTCCTTGCGATAGACGTTGAAGCCAGCGGAAACACGCCGTCCGAGGAAGTACGGGTCGGTGAACGCGAACTCGTAGGATTTGGAGGATTCACCCGCACCAACCGCGGCACGAACGAAATAGCCGCGACCGAGGAAGTTGCGTTCCGTCAGAGAAACGTCACCCAGAATGCCGTCGCTCGTGGAGTAGCCGGCGCCGAAGGAGAGTTCGCCCGTCGCCTTTTCCTGCACTGAGACGGTCACGATGACACGATCAGGGGCGCTGCCCGGTTGAGCACCGACAGTCACCTTGTCGAAATAGTTGAGGTTCCGCAGACGACGCTCGGCTCGATCGATGAGAACACGGTTGTAGGCGTCGCCCTCCGAAATATCGAATTCGCGGCGGATGACGTAATCGCGAGTGCGGTCGTTACCAGAGATCTCGATGCGCTCGATATAAGCGCGAGGCCCTTCGTCGACGATATAGGTGATGCCGATCGTATGGTTGACCGGATCACGATCGACGCGCGGCCGCACCTGGGCAAACGCATAGCCCGAGCTGGCGAGCTCGATGGTGATGGCCTCCATCGACTTTTCGACTTTCTCGCTCGAATAGACATCGCCCTCGTCGGTCGAGACCAGGCGCATAAGAGCCTGGGCATCGATACCCGGGATGATGCTGTCGACCTGGATCTGACCGAAGCGGTATTCCGGCCCCTCATCCATCGTGAAGGTCACGAAGAAGGCATTCCGTTCACGGTCGAGATCGGCAACGGACGAAACGAGCTGATAATCGGCAAAGCCACGGTTGAGATAGAAACGGCGTAGCCGCTCCTCGTCCGAGGACAGGCGATCGGGATCATACGTATCGCCAGAGCGCAGGAAGCTAAGAAGGCCGCTTTCGCGCGTCTGAACGACGTTGCGCAGACGTCCGTCGCTGTAATGCTGGTTGCCGATGAAGGTGATGCGGGACACGCCCGTCTTCGGACCTTCGGAAACCTCGTAGACGAGATTGACGCGATTCTCCGGCAGGTCGATGACCTTCGGGGTCACCGAGCCCTGGAAGCGACCGGAGCGGCGATAGAGCTCAAGAATGCGCTGTACGTCGTTCTGCACCTTGGCGCGCGTGAAAACACCGCGCGGCTGGGAGCTCACGACGCCCTTCAGTTGGTCGTCCTTGAACTTCTTGTTACCCTCGAAGTTGATGCGGTTGATGATCGGATTCTCTTCAACGCTCACCACCAGGGTGCTGCCGCGCTGATTGATCTGAACATCGGAGAACAGCCCCGTCTCGAACAGCGCCTTCAGCGATTCGTCGACGTCCTCCGCCGAGAAGCTGCGACCTGGCTTGACGAGAAGGTAGGCGCGAATGGTGTCAGCATCGACACGCTGATTGCCATTCACTGCAACAGAGCTGACGACAGCAGCTTCAGCCTGAGAGACGAAGCCGGGACCGGAGACAAGCCCCGTCGCCATGATCGTCAGGGCGGCGAAAACTGCGCCGCGGATGAAGCCCGCTAAGGATCTATGTTTCATGTGCCGTTTTGCCCGGTCTCTTGTCTGCGGAGCCGCCCAGATACGCGTGAAGGGCCGCGGATTGTGCCGTTCGTATCGCAGGGATACCGGCGCGAAGCAACTGGCAACCCAAGCGATACGGCCGTTTTTGATGGTCAAGTGGCCATTCGGCAACGGCCCTCAAATCCCCGTCATCCTTACGATATCGTTAAACGTCACGAAGACGAAAAGCATGATGACGAGTGCAAAGCCGATGCGGAAACCCATCTCCTGGGCTCGCGGTCCGAGAGGCCGGCCGCGTATCGCCTCGATCAGGTAGAACACGAGATGCCCTCCATCGAGCATCGGGACTGGGAAAAGGTTCAAGAGGCCGATCGAGACGGAGAGAATCGCGGCGAGATGGACGAGCCCCGGGATACCGCCCGATTCGGCCACCACCCCCGAGACCTGCGCCACGCGCAGTGGACCACTTAACTGGTCGGCATTCTCCCGGCCTCTGAAGATGCGGCCGACATAGGTCAGCGTGCGCTCGACCACGACATAGGTTTCCCGCATCCCCTCCCCGATGGCACCGATCGGGCCGAAGCGCTCAAGCCTCACATCGGCCGCCCGCGAGACGCCCAAGACGCCGATGCGTTGCGTGCCACCGAGCCCGTCAGGAATTTCCTGACGCTGCGGGGTCGCGGTCAGTTCAATGTCGCGCCCGTCGCGCTCGACTGTGAAATGAAGCGTTTCGCCCGAGGCGAGCGCGACGACGCGTTGCACGTCGGTGAATGTCTCAACACGACTTCCGTCAATTGCAACGATCGTGTCGCCGGGTTTGAAGCCCGCCTCTTCTGCGGCGCTGCCTGGGTTGACGATCTCCACCAGAGGCGTCGTCACCGGCTTGCCGATCGTGCCGAAAACAGCAGCAAAGAGAACGACGGCCAGAATGAAGTTCGCAAAAGGCCCGGCAAACACGACGGCCGCCCGTTGCCAGACTGGCTTGAAATGGAAAAGACCCGCGCGTTCTTCGGGCGTTGTCGCGGCCAAGACCTCAGGATCTGGAAAACTCGCGCCGTTCTCGTCGCCGACGAACTTCACATAACCGCCGAGGGGAATCGCGCTCACCCGCCAGCGGGTGCCGTGTCGGTCATCGAACCCGAAGAGCTCGCGCCCGAAGCCGATGGAAAATGTCGAGATCTCGACCCCGCACCAGCGCGCGACGAGAAAATGGCCGAGCTCATGGATGAAGACGACGACCGTCAGCACCACCAGCGCAGGCACAACGTAGAAGAAAGCGACCTCACCAGCCGAACTCAGGGTTTCTAGCATGTGTCCGCTTCCTCCTTATCCGTATCTTTGGTCGGCATCCGCCTCGTCTACGCCTGCCGTTCGTGGCAGCCTCAGGCGGCCAACAGACGTCCGGCCGCGAGATCCCGCGCCTGACCATCGAGCACGAGTGCCGCCTCGACCGTCCCAGGCTCCTGCAGCAGCCCCGCCTTGTCGGCTTCTTCCAGCACGCGCTCGACGAGCTGCGGGATGGACATGAACCCAATGCGCCGATCGAGAAAGGCAGCGACTGCAATTTCGTTGGCCGCGTTCAACACAGTCGGTGCTCCGCAGCCTGCGACCATGGCTTCGCGAGCGATCCTGAGTGCGGGAAAGCGCTCCGAATCAGGCTTTTCGAAGGAGAGCGTTCCGACCTCAGCCAGATCGAGATGGCTCGTCGCCCGCTCTGCCCTCTCCGGCCAGTTGAGACAGTAGTCGATTGGGCGGCGCATGTCGGGCGCGCCGAGCTCACCGTGCCATGAGCCGTCGCGGAAAACCACGAAGGCGTGAACTTTCGATTGCGGGTGAATGAGCACGCCGAGCTGCTCGGGTGGGAAACCGAAGAGATGCCGGGCCTCGATCAATTCCAGACCCTTGTTCATCAAAGTCGCAGAATCGACGGTGATCTTCGGCCCCATCGACCATGTCGGGTGATGCAGGGCTTCGTCGACCGTCACTCTGGCAAGCTCGTCGGCCGTCTTGGCCCGAAACGGCCCACCCGAGGCGGTCAGCACGAGCCGATCGACCGATGCCGGATCGACGTCGACCAGCAACTGGAAGATGGCGTTGTGTTCCGAATCGACCGGCAGGATCCGCACGCCTTTTTCGCGCGCCAGTGCCATGAATGACGAGCCGGCGCAGATCAGGCATTCCTTGTTGGCGAGGGCGATGTCGTTACCGGCGCGAATGGCTGCTGCCGTTGGCGCGACACCTGCCGCACCGACGATCGCGGACAGGACGCGATCAGCGGGCTCAGCCGCCGCCTCGCAAACGGCTTCGTCACCGGCAGAGACCCTGATTCCGGACCCGTCCAAAGCGTCTTTCAAGCGACCATAACGGCTCTTGTCACGGATGACGGCGCTTTCAGCCTTGACCCGACGGGCGACATCCGCGAGCTCATCGACCTTCGTGCCCGCCGTCACCGCACGCACCTTGAAGGCCGGGCCATCCTCGCGTGCGAGGTCGCGCTCCATGAGGTCGACGGTGCTCTTTCCGATCGAACCGGTGGCGCCGAGAATGGTGACGATACGTGCCATTTTACTGTGTCCAATCAGGAATAGGGGCGGCAAAACCGCTGAGCGCCAGCAGAACGGCGACGACGGCCGCCGCATAAAGCCCGTCGATCCTGTCCATCAGACCACCGTGGCCCGGAATAAGGCGGCCTGAATCCTTGGCACCGAACCGGCGCTTCATCGCCGATTCCCCGAGATCTCCGAGTTGTGCGGCGACCGAGAGGATCAGTGCGGCACCGAGAGCGGACGCCCACCGCGAATCCGTGAAAATCGCAAACAAAATCCCGACTACGACCGCGCCGGCAGCGCCCGCCGCAGCACCCGACCATGTTTTCGAGGGGGAAACGCGCGGCCAGAGCTTCTTCCCGCCGATTCCGCGTCCACCGAAATACGCGGCGATATCCGTGACCCAGACGACGAACAGCAAGAAGAAGAGCACGAGACGACCCGATTCGGCATCGCTGCGCAGAGCCAAAAGGGCCACGCTTGGAAGGCCCGCGTAAAGAACGCCGAGCGCCAGCCAAAGCGGCCGGCGATCACGCCCGCCAGCCGCATGAGCGCTTACCACGCCCTGATCGAACAGAACCGTCCCCGATGCCACGAGCGGGACCGCTACGAGCGGCAACAGCAGGAGGAGAATCCCGCCCCCCGGCAAGCCACCGAAGGTCACGAGGAGAGCGAAGGCGAGGAGCAGCCCTTCCCCGATCCGCCAGGCCTGAGGCTGCTCGCATTCGCTCATGCGCGTCCACTCGTAGAAAACGAGGAGCGCCAGAACGAGGACGAGAAGAAAAAAGGCGACGCCGCCGAACCAGGTCGGCAGCACCGCGAGCGGCAGCAGGATCGCGGCGGAGACGACGCGGGTTGGAAGATCGCTTCTGTCGAAAGAAAAAATGCCCTTACCCTCAGACACCTGTCAGCCCTCCAAAACGGCGTTCGCGACTGTGGAACTCGGCGATCGCCGCGTCGAATTCGTTCTCGTCGAAATCCGGCCAATAGACGGGCAGAAAGACGAATTCCGTGTAAGCGAGCTGCCAGAGAAGAAAGTTGCTGATCCGCGCTTCGCCGGAGGTGCGGATCAGAAGATCCGGATCCGAGACCCCGGCCGTATCGAGATGTTCGGCAAAGACACGCTCTGAGAAATCGGCCGGATCGATCTCGCCGCGAACCATTTTCTCGCCGATCCGCCGCATGGCGCGTACCAGCTCGTCGCGCCCGCCGTAATTGAACGCCACCTGCAGCACGAGACCTTCATTCCCACGGGTCTCCGTTTCGGCTTTCTCAACGAGAGCGGCAATATCCTTCGGCAGGCCTTCACGGCGCCCGATGACACGGATACGCACGCCGTTCTTTTTCAGTTCGGCGAGATCATTGCGGATGAAAAAGCGCAGAAGGTTGAAAAGGTCGTTGATCTCGCTGCGAGGTCGCGACCAGTTTTCAGAAGAGAACGTAAAGAGCGTGAGGACCCGAACGCCTCGATCCCCGGCGTGTCGAACGGTGCGGCGAACCGATTCGACCCCGCGGCGATGACCTTCGATCCGAGGCAGGCCTCGAGCACTCGCCCAACGGCCGTTGCCATCCATGATGATGGCGACATGCGCCGGGACCTCGCCCCCGGATTGCGTGAGCGGCAAAGGATCGATCTGCGCTAGCTTGCCCATGGCTTTCTGCCGCCTGCTCCCTCGCGCTCCAGCTGCGCCGATCATAGTCGGAAAATGCCAAGCCCGTGAGCCCTCCCCGGCTCGGCATATGCGATCGAAAGAGGCTAACGCAACGAACGACCAAGTGGCCGGAGCGAAGGCGAAACCGCTCTAAACCTGCATAATCTCCTTTTCCTTATGGCCGAGCATGTCGTCGATTGCGGCAATATGCTCGTCCGTAAGGGACTGGATACGGTCAGACTGGCCCCTGCTCTCGTCCTGGCTGATTTCGCCGTCCTTTTCGGACTTCTTCAGAGCCTCCATGCCGTCACGGCGCACGTGGCGAACGGCCACACGCGCGTTCTCGGCATATTTGTGGGCGACCTTCACCATTTCTTGCCGCCGCTCTGCATTGAGCTCGGGGATCGGGATGCGCAGAAGAGTGCCTTCCATGATCGGGTTGAGGCCGAGGTTTGAGTCCCGGATCGCCCTGTCGACGGCCCCGACAAGAGACTGGTCCCACACCTGTACGGAGAGCATGCGTGACTCAGGAACGCTCACCGTGCCGACCTGCGAAATCGGCATCTGTGAGCCATATGCACTCACCGTGATCGGATCGAGAAGGTTCGGAGAAGCCCGACCGGTGCGCAGACCCGCAAGCTCGGTGCGCAACACGGAGACGGCCCCGTCCATCCGTCGTTTGATGTCCTTGAAATCGACGCCTTCACTCATGGTTTTCCCCGGATTTCGTTTTTGCCGTCGCCGGAAATGAGGGTTCCGACGGCCTCCCCAGCAACGATGCGGGCGAGCGCACCCGGCTGGTGAATGTTGAATACAATTATCGGCAAGCTATTGTCGCGGGCAAGCGAGAAAGCCGCCGTGTCCATGATCTGGAGATCCTTGGCGATGACCTCTTGATAGCTGACCGTTTCGTAGAGCGTTGCGGTCGGATCCAGGCGCGGATCGGCCGAATAGACGCCCTCTACCTGCGTCCCCTTGAGAAGCGCATCGCACTCCAATTCAAGCGCCCTCAGCGCCGCACCGGAATCGGTCGTAAAGAAGGGATTGCCGGTCCCGCCTGCAAGCACGACAACGCGCCGCTCGTCCATATGCCATGCGGCGCGTCGATGGACGTAGGTCTCGCAGACAGAAGGCATCTCGATCGCCGACATGGCACGGGCTGAAACGCCCAAGCGCTCGATCGCTGCTTCGACGGCGAGAGCGTTCATCACCGTCGCGAGCATACCCATATGGTCGCCCGTGACACGGTCTCCGCCGCGCGCAGCAATGGCAACACCGCGAAAGATGTTGCCGCCGCCGATGACGATCGCGAGCTCAGTGCCCGCATTGTGGACCGCGACGATTTCCGTGGCGAAGGCGCGGACGACGTTGTCGTCGATTCCGAAGGGCTGATTGCCCATCAGCGCTTCGCCAGAAAGCTTCAGAAGGATTCGTTTAGGGCGCGGACGTTCGTTCATTAGTGCCTGCATTCCTCATTCGGTTTGCGGCCCGACACGTTCGCGCCCTATCTCGTTGCGCCGCGCGAAGAGTGCGCGGGTCTATTTAGCGGCTACCGGCAGCAGCTGCGACTTCGGCTGCGAAGTCTTCTTCCTCGCGCTCCACGCCCTCACCCAGGCGGAAGCACACGAAGTTGGTCAGACTAATCGCGGCCCCGGCGTCTTTCTCAGCATCGGCAATCGCCTGCTCGACCGACTTGTCCGGGTCGATGACGAAAGCCTGCTTCAAAAGCACCGATTCCTCGTAGAACTTGCGCATCCGGCCATCGACCATCTTCTCGATGATGTTGGCCGGCTTGCCGGATTCGCGCGCCTGCTCGGCGAAGACCGCACGCTCGCGGGCAACCACGTCCGCATCGAGCCCATCGACATCGACGGAAAGCGGGCTCGCTGCCGCGATGTGCATGGCGACCTGGCGGCCGAGAGCGGCAAGCTTTTCCTTGTCGCCGTTCGACTGCAGCGCCACCAGGACGCCGATCTTACCAAGGCCAGGAGCGGAAGCCGCGTGCACATATGTGGCAACGACACCCGGATTGGCAGCAAGCAGGGCCGAACGGCGAAGCACCATGTTCTCACCGATGGTCGCGACAGCGTCCGTAAGAGCGCCTTCGACACTCTTGCCGGCACCTGCCATATCGGCTGCCTTGACTGCGGTGACAGAGCCGTCGGTGGAGAGGGCCGCTTCCGCGACCTTCAACACGAGCGCCTGGAATTGATCGTTGCGGGCAACGAAGTCGGTCTCGGAATTGACCTCGACGATGGCGGCCTTACCGTCCGCCTCGGCGATACCGATGAGACCTTCAGCGGCAACGCGGCCGGCCTTCTTGGCAGCCTTCGCAAGACCTTTCGCGCGCAGCCAGTCGACGGCGGCATCCATGTCGCCATCCGCCTCCTGCAATGCGGTCTTGCAGTCCATCATGCCGGCGCCGGTCTTGTCGCGCAGCTCCTTGACCATCTGGGCCGTTACAGCCATCGATCATGTCCTCTCTTGCGTGTGCGCAGCCTTAAGCTGCGGCTTCCTGTTCTTTTACCAGCGCGGTCGCCTGCGCGATCCAATCCTCGCGCTCAACACGGCCGGCAGAACCGAGCGCGGCGTCGAGACGCTGCGTGTCCGCCTGATCGAGACCGGCGATCTGCGCGTAGCGGGTGATTCCAAGCTGGTTCAGCTTCTGCTCCAGAACCGGGCCGACGCCGTTGATCTTCTTCAGATCGTCCGCGTCACCCTCAGGGCGCGCAAACAGAGGCTCGACATCCCCGGCCTTGCCCGGCGACGGCGGCGCCTTGTCGGTCTGCACGCTCGATTCCGGATCCGGATTGGCAGCCTCCGCTTCGGCCGCAACGAGCACGTCGCGGTTGGCCGCGCTTTCCTCGGTCACGGGTCCAGCCTCAGGCACTTCGCCGCCAAAGCTGGCATCGTCGAGCGCAGCCTCGTTCACCTCTTCAGAGGCGCCGATGTCGACACCCATGTCGCCCTGGCCGCGCGAAATGCCGTCGAGCACTGCTCGCGTGACGAGATCACAATAAAGCGCAAGCGCCCGGCCGGCATCGTCATTGCCCGGGATCGGGTACGAAATGCCTTGGGGATCACTGTTGCTGTCGACGACGGCAGCGACGGGAATGTTGAGGCGGCGGGCCTCGGCGACGGCAATCGATTCCTTGTTCGTGTCGATGACGAACAGAAGATCCGGGATACCGCCCATGTCCTTGATGCCGCCGAGCGCGCGCTCAAGCTTGTCGCGTTCGCGCGTCAGCGACAGACGCTCTTTCTTGGTAAGGCCCTGGACGCCTTCCTCGAGCATCGACTCCAGCGTCTTCAGCCGCTGAATGGAATTCGAGATCGTCTTCCAGTTGGTGAGCATGCCGCCCAGCCAACGGGAGTTGACGTAGTACTGGGCGCAACGCCTCGCCGAATCGGCGACGACCTCGGACGCCTGCCGCTTCGTGCCGACGAACAGCACGCGACCGCCCTGGGCGACAACGTCACTCACAGCCTGCAGCGCGCGATAGAACATCGGCACTGTCTGGGCGAGATCGATGATGTGGATATTGTTGCGCTCACCAAAGATGTACGGAGCCATCTTCGGGTTCCAGCGGTGAGATTGGTGACCGAAATGAACGCCAGCCTCAAGCAGCTGGCGCATAGAGATGTCAGGAAGCGCCATTTTTTCGTCTCCGGTTGTACCTCCGCAGGGACGGACGGCAGACCGCCACCGGATGCCTCGTAGGCAAATACCCTGCGTGTGTGATGGGCGGTCCTATAAGCGCCAGGCCGTTTTTTTGCAACGCCCAAATGGGCATGCGAGCCACGCTTCGCAAGTTGCAGAGGTTTCGGGCGGCGGGCGACATCGCTGCAGAAACGCCAAAAACCAGACCGAGTGCGGCTATAAGCCAACCAGCAAGCCTTCAGGCGGCTGCCCCACGTTATTGAAGATCTACGTGAACCACCCCCGGTACTGCCTTGATTGCGCTCGCAACTTGTGGCGTGACCTGATACCTCCCAGGCAATCTGATCTCGATTTCGCGGTTTTCATCTCGGCGCAAAAGCACCAACGAAACCTGTGACTGACCGGGTCCGTTCAGGCGGCTCGCCAAGCGTTCGACCGGATCGCTATCGTTCAAATAAACCGTGAGCGCCATACTGAGCTGCGCCGCCATTTCCTCAAGCGGCTCGACGCCGACGATGCGCACCCTGAGGTCGTCCGTCTCGTCTTCCATCTCGGCGGTCAGCCGGAACAGATATGAGCGTCCCGGCTCAAGCTTGTCACGCCATTCGAAAAGCTGCTCCTGATACAGCACCGCCTCGAACTGTCCCGAGGGATCAGACAGCGTCAGAATGCCTATGCGGCCACCGGAGCGCGTCCGCTTCTCCTGTTTGCGCACGACAGTCGAGGCGATCAGCCCGGCCTCGGCGCCCAGTCTTCGCACCTTATCGGCGAAATCCTTCCACGAGCTGCCCCCTTTCTTCCGCACGATGTCGGAGTAGGCATCGAGCGGATGCCCGGATAGATAGGCTCCGACGGCCGCGAGCTCGCGCATCAGCTTTTCCGACTGCATCCACGGATCGGCAGGCAGAAGGTTGAGCTCAGGAGCATCGCTCGGCGCAGCAAAGAGATCGACAACGCCCGCCTCCTGGCGCGCATGATGCTCGGTGCCGGAGCGCAGAAGCCGGCCGACATTGGCAAAGACGGTGGCGCGGTCCAGGCCGAGCGAATCAAATGCGCCCGCCTGCGCCAGGCATTCCATGGCACGTCGGCCGATCACTCTCGGATCTGTGCGTGCCACGAAGTCGGCGAGATCGACAAACGGCCCATCACGCCGGGATTCGACGATATGCTCAACCGCGTGTTGGCCAACGCCCTTCAAGGCCGACAGCGCATAGACGATGGCGCCCTCCTCCACGTCGAAGAACGTGCCGGAGCGGTTGATATCGGGCGGAAGCACCTCGATGCCGAGGCGCTTTGCCTCCAGCCGAAATTCGTTGAGCTTGTCGGTGTTGCCCATGTCGAGCGTCATCGACGCGGCGAGGAACTCGGCCGGATGATTGGCCTTCAAAAAGGCGGTCTGATAGGCGACCAGCGCATAGGCCGCCGCGTGCGATTTGTTGAAACCGTAGCTTGCGAACTTCGCCACGAGGTCGAAGACCATGGCAGCATCGGCGGCTTTCACGCCATGCGCCTTGGCGCCTTCGACGAAACGCTCGCGCTGGGCGTCCATCTCCGCCTTGATCTTCTTGCCCATGGCGCGACGAAGAAGATCGGCTTCACCGAGCGAGTAGCCCGACAGGAGCTGGGCGATCTGCATCACCTGCTCCTGATAGATGATGACGCCGTAGGTCTCCTTCAGCGTCGGCTCGAGTTCGGGCAGGAGATAATCCGGCTCTTCCTCGCCGTGCTTGCGCCTGTTGTAGGTCGGGATGTTGTCCATCGGTCCCGGCCGGTAGAGCGCGACGAGAGCGATGATGTCCTCGAAACGGTCGGCGCGCATACCGACGAGCGCGCGGCGCATGCCTTGGCTTTCCAGCTGGAACACGCCCACTGTCTCGCCGCGCGCCAGCATGGCAAAGGTCGTCGGATCGTCGAGGGGCAAGGCCGCAAGATCGCAATCGATCTCTCTTTTGCGCAAGAGGCGGACCGCTTTGTCGAGCACGGTCAGAGTCTTGAGGCCAAGAAAGTCGAATTTGACGAGACCGGCCTGCTCCACCCATTTCATGTTGAACTGGGTGACGGGCAGATTTGAGCGCGGGTCACGGTAAAGCGGCACCAGCTCCTCAAGCCGGCGGTCACCAATGACGATACCCGCAGCATGCGTCGAGGCGTGGCGATAAAGCCCCTCAAGCCGTGTAGCTATATCGATGAGACGACCGACCACGGGCTCGCGCTCGATCTCTTCCTGGAAGCGCGGCTCGTCGGCGACGGCCTGGGCCAGAGTGACCGGGTTCGACGGATCGGCCGGCACCAATTTGCAGAGCCGATCGACCTGACCGTAGGGCATCTCGAGCACGCGACCGACATCACGCAGGGCAGCGCGCGCCTGCAGCGTCCCGAAGGTGATGATCTGGGCCACCTGGGCCTTGCCGTAGCGCTCCTGGACGTAGGAGATGACCTCGTCGCGCCGCTCCTGACAGAAATCGACGTCAAAGTCCGGCATCGACACGCGCTCCGGATTGAGGAAGCGCTCGAAAAGAAGGTTGAAACGCAACGGATCGAGATCGGTAATCGTCAGCGACCAGGCGACCACCGAACCCGCGCCCGAACCACGGCCGGGCCCAACCGGGATGCCGTGTTCCTTCGCCCATTTGATGAAGTCGGAAACGATCAGGAAGTAGCCCGGGAACTTCATCTTCTCGATGATGCCGAGCTCGAAACTCAAACGTTTCTCGTAATCCTCCACGCTGAGGCCCGGCGCGCAGCCATGTTTGGCGAGACGCATTTTCAGCCCAGCCTCCGCCTGCTCGCGCAGTTCGGCGGCCTCATGTGCTTCCGCCGTCTCGGAATCGGCCGCCATCCCTCCGACGAAACGCGGCAGGATCGGCCGGCGCGTCTTCGGCCGCATCTGGCAGCGGACGGCAATCTCGACGGTGTTTTCTATCGCCTCGGGCAGATCGGCGAATTTTTCCGCCATCGCCTCGGCCGACAAGAAGCCATGCTGGCGCGTGAGCTGCCTGCGATCATCTTCAGAGACGACGCGGCCTTCAGCGACCGCGAGGAGCGCATCATGCGATTCGTAATCGTCCTCGGTTGCGAAGAACGGTTCATTCGTCGCGACGATCGGCACGTCGCGCGCATAGGCAAGGTCCAGAACACCCGCTTCAGCAGACATCTCGATCTGCATTCCGTGGCGCTCGATCGCCACGTAAAGCCTGTCCTGAAAAATCGTCTGAAGCGTCGTCAGGCGTCCCGCGGCATCCTCCGGGCGATTGCCGAAGATGGACGGATAGAGCACTCCGTCATGACCGCCCGTCATCGCCAGAAGCCCTTCGCCATACGCCTGCAAAAGCGGCGCCGTCAGCGGCAAGCCGGCCGAATCTTCGCCGAGATAATAGGCGGTGACGAGGTGGACGAGGTTCTGCCAGCCGGTTTCGTTGGCGCAGAGCAAAAAGAGATGCTCCCGCCCGGCGGCTCGGAAGTGCGGGTCGGCGCGGCGCTCCACATTCTCCGACAAGGCCACGGGCAATTTGCAGCCGATGAGCGGCTGGATCCCAGAGCCTGAGGCTTTTTGAGAAAATTCCAACGCGCCAAAGAGATTGGCCGAATCGGTCACGCCCACTGCGGGCATGCCCGCGCTCTTGGCGAGCTTGATGAGCTTTGCGACCGGGAGAGCGCCCTCCAGCAGCGAAAAGGCCGAATGACAATTGAGATGGATGAAATGCGGTGCCAAGGGTGAACTCCTCTACGCCACTTGTATCGCTGGTGACGACCGAGCGACAGGCACGAGCGGCCCTCGTCCCCATTCATCTCTCTCAATGCCGGCGTCACGCCCCTCCCGCTGCGACGCCAAGTCAGGCACGCCGCGATGGTGCCGTCATGCATCCGTCGCCAAGCTGCGCTTCCTAAGAGACATACGAATCGCCCAAAGATCTCCGCCGTGCGCTCACCTTCCTTTGTGTCCCTATTCCCGGGCCTCCTCGTCTTCCTCGTCGCCGTCGCGGCGCCCGCTCCAGGCAGAGCCGCGGAGGCCGGCAGCCTGCCTTCGCCCGTCTTCCGTGGGGCCTTGACGTTGCCGCACAACCTGAAGGTCGAGGGCACGACTTTCGGAGGCATTTCCGGTCTCGACTATGATGCGGCCAGCGACACGTTTTATGCGCTCTCAGACGACCGCGCGCAGCGTGGACCGGCACGCTATTACAAGCTCCGCCTGACCCTCGACGCAGACGGCATCCACGGCGCCAACATCGCCTCCATGCATGTCCTCACGTCTCCGGACGGCGGCCAGTTCTCTGAAGGTGATATCGATCCGGAGGCTTTGAGGCTCGCGGCGTCCGGCAAGCATCTCTACTGGTCGAGCGAGAGCAACCAGGACGGCACTCCGGAGATCTTCGTTTCCAACCTCGACGGCAGCGCGAGCCGAGGGCTCTCCTTGCCAGACGCCTACTTGCCGAAAGCGCACGGCAGCCGCGGCGTGCGCCCCAATCTCGGCTTCGAGGCGATCGCCCTCTCCCCGGACAACAAGCGTCTTTACGCCATCACCGAAAACGCGCTCATCCAGGACGGCAGTCAGGCAACGCTTTACGCCGGAAGCCTGTCGCGCATCATCGTCTTCGACCTCACATCCGGTAAAGTCGTCGCCGAGTACATCTACGAAACCGATCCGATCTTCCGCGCCCCGGCATTTCCGCTCGGAGGCGCCGACAATGGCGTTTCAGAAGCGCTCGCGCTTGCCGACGGCCGCCTCCTCGTCATCGAACGCTCATATGCGGCCGGCGTCGGCAACCACATCGTCATCTATGTCGTCACGCTCGACAACGCGGACGACATTTCCGGTCTTGAAAGCATCGCGGATCGCGATGTCCGCACGGTTCGAAAGACGCCCTGGTTCATTCTCGACGAGGGAGCCTTCGGCCTCGACCTCGACAACATCGAGGCCGCAAGCTTTGGCCCGCAGATCGACGGCCACCCCTCGCTCGTCCTTGCCTCAGACGACAATTTCAACCCGCTCGGCCAGGTCACGCAATTCCTGCTCTTCACCCTGAGCGCAACGGCCCCCGCCTTCCCGGCCGGAGAGCCTTCAAGTGATCTGCCGGGATCTGAGCCTGCCCCAAGTCATCTCTGAGCTAAGCCCAACCCGGCATCACCGACTGATCGGTCATCGTGAGCGACCAAGACTTCCGCCCAGCGGTTCCGGCGAACGAACCGCGACGCCCGCTCGGACAAGGCCTCAAAGGGGAGCGAACAACCCAAGGCTCAGGACATATAGAGAGGCCGTCAGCACGACCGTTGCAGCGAAAGACAGAAGCTCAGAAGCGAACATATTCATCGTATACTCCCTCTTTGTTCCCATCTTGTTCTGCTTTTTGATTTCTGTCAACCCTGCCGCCTCTGTTGCCCGATGAGGGCATCGCGGCTGTTTCGCGACTACGAGTTCGCGAGCCCCCCGATTTGCACAGGCGGAAAGACGAGGTTCTGACACGGGGGAGAGCCGGCTCCGCGGCAAAGACGCATCGCGGGTCGTCGCTGACCCGGGTCTACGGGCTCAGCGCCATCCAAAAGAAACCGACCAAGCAGAGCTTATGCCGAGCTGAAGACCGGCCGTGGACGCGTCCTGCCCGGCGCACGTGTTCAACCGGCCAGGTCGGGGGAAAGTTGTTTGGATCTCAGATAGCGAGCGATGCGTGCAGCTGGAACGGTGCGGCGTCGTTCACCCATCCGTCCCAAAATTGTCGGACAAGCTCAATCGCTCTCGTACGGCACGATTTTGCCGTCTCTCAGCGTGACGGTGCGATCCATGCGCTTTGCCAGAGCGAGGTTGTGGGTCGCAACCAGCCCCGCCAGGCGCGTTTCGCGCACAAGCCGGGTCAAGGCATCAAACACATGGTCTGATGTCTTGGGGTCGAGATTGCCGGTTGGTTCGTCCGCCAGAAGGAGCCGGGGCGCATTGGCGAACGCGCGGGCAATCGCCACGCGTTGCTGTTCGCCACCGGAAAGCTCCGCCGGGCGATGATCGGCACGGTGATCGACGCGCAAATAGGCCAGCAGCTGGCGCGCACGTTCCGTCGCTTCCTGACGGGAAAGGCCGGCGATCATTTGCGGGATGACGCAATTCTCGAGCGCGGAGAATTCCGGCAGGAGATGATGGAACTGGTAGACAAAACCGATGGTGCGTCGTCGCAAAGCCGTACGCTCGCCGTCATCGAGGCCAACGGTCGCCTCGCCGGCCACCCATACCTGCCCGTCATCCGGCTTCTCGAGAAGTCCGGCCATATGCAGGAGCGTCGACTTGCCGGCCCCCGAGGGGGCGACGAGCGCAACGAGCTCGCCTGGAAAAAGCGTGAGATCCGCTCCTTGCAGGATCGGAAGGTCTCCGCTGCCGCTCTGATAGACGCGCACGACCTTCTCAAGGCTGAGCGCGGGGATGTCTGCCGTGTGGCTCATTCGTAGCGCAATGCCTCAACAGGATCGAGCTTGGCTGCGCGCCAGGCGGGATAGAGCGTGGCGAGGAAGGAGAGAATGATCGCCATCACCATGATCGACAGCGTCTCTCCCACGTCCATATCGGCGGGCAGACGGCTCAAATAATAGAGCTCCGGTGAGAACACTTCGGTGCGCGTGATCCAGGTCACGAACTCGCGCAGGGTCTCGATGTTGGCGCAGACGAGCGCACCGAGAGCCACGCCGACGAGCGTGCCGACGACGCCGATGCTTGCTCCCGTGATGAAGAAGATCCGCAGGATCGCTCCTCGCGTTGCCCCCATCGTGCGCAGGATCGCGATATCGTGACCCTTGTCCTTCACCAGCATGATCAGGCCGGAGATGATGTTGAGGGCCGCAACGAGCACGATCAGCGTCAGGATGATGAACATCACGTTGCGTTCGACCTCGAGGGCGGAGAAGAACGTGACGTTGCGCTGGCGCCAATCGGATGAATAGACGGGCCGGCCCGCAGCCTCTTCGACCTTGCCGCGCATGGCCTCAACATCGTCGGGATTGTCGAGATAGACCTCGATCGCACCGACCTCCTCGCCCTTGTTGAAGTAGGCCTGGGCCTCTTCGAGAGGCATGAACACGAAGGTGGAATCGTATTCCGACATGCCGATCTCAAAGATCGCAACGATCGGATAGGCTTTGACCCGTGGCGCCACGCCCATCGGTGTGACGGCCCCACGTGGACTGACCAGGGTGATGTTGTCGCCAACAAAAAGGCCGAGAGACTGGGCAAGCCGGCTGCCGACGGCGACGCCCCCCGCCGTATCGAAATCGGCAATCCCGCCGCCTTCTTGAATGTTGCCGGCAATGCCTGGGACTTTTTCGAGATCCGCGCCTCGGATGCCGCGCACCAGCACGCCGGAGCCGCCGCTCGTTGCCCCAGATGCGAGCGCCTGGCCCTCCACGAGAGGGATCGCCGCGCGCACGCCCGGCACAGCGGTCACACGTTTGGCGACCGCGTCATAGTCGGTCAAAGGCGTGTCGATCGGCTGCAGAATGAGATGGCCGTTGATGCCGAGGATCTTGTCGAGAAGCTCGGCGCGAAAGCCGTTCATCACGGCCATCACGATCACGAGCGTCGCGACACCCAGGCAGATGCCGAGAAAAGAGAAGCCAGCAATGACGGAAATGAACGCCTCTTTGCGCCGCGGCCGAAGGTAGCGCAGCGCCAGCATCCATTCATACGCCGAAAAAGGCCGCGTTGCGGCGCCCGACGCGCTGCCGCGTTTGCCTGCCGATTCGCCGGCGACCTCTGCCTCCCCCTTTGCGGCTTTTTCCACCAAGCTCAGGCCTTCTCGTGCACGAGGCGATTGACCGCCTCATCGAGCGACAACGTCTCTTTGGCGCCCGTGGCGCGATCTTTGACCTCGACCTCGCCCGAGGCCGCGCCGCGCGGGCCGACGACGAGCTGGGTCGGCAGGCCGATCAGGTCCATCGTTGCGAATTTGGCCCCTGCGCGCGCATCGACGTCATCATAGAGAACCTCAAGACCGGCCTTCTCCAGGCGCACGGTCAGCCCCTCTGCGATTTCATCCGTCGCTGCGTCGCCCGGCTTCAGATTGACCAGACCGAGATCGAAAGGTGCGACGCTCTTCGGCCAGATGATACCCGCATCGTCGTGGCTCGCCTCGATGATCGCGGCGACCACGCGCGACGGGCCGATGCCATAGGAGCCCATATGGACCGGCACCATCTCTCCGTCTTGATTCGTCACCATGGCCTTCATGGGCTCTGAGTACTTGGTGCCGAAGTAGAAAATATGGCCGATTTCGATACCGCGTGCGGAAACCCGCCGCTCTTCCGGCACCGCCTCGAAGGCGGCCGGATCGTGCATGTCGTCGGTCGCCGCGTAAGGGCCCGTCCACGCGTCGAAAATCGGCGTCAGATCGGCGGTGAAATCCGTGTCTTCTCCGGGAATCGGCAGATCCAAAAGCGCCTTATCGCAATACACCGCGCTTTCACCGGTGTCGGCGAGGATGATGAATTCGTGGCTGAGATCGCCGCCAATCGGCCCGGTTTCCGCACGCATCGGAATCGGCTGCAGGCCGAAGCGGGAGAACGTCCTCAGATAGGCGACGAACATCCGGTTGTAGGCCGCGCGCGCCCCCTCATAGTCGAGATCGAAGGAATACGCGTCCTTCATCAGAAACTCCCGCGAGCGCATCACGCCGAAGCGGGGGCGCACCTCGTCGCGGAACTTCCACTGGAGATGATAGAGATTGAGCGGCAGATCCCGGTAGGAGCGCACATGGCTGCGGAAGATGTCGGTGACCATCTCTTCCGCTGTCGGACCATAGAGCAGCGCCCGATCATGACGGTCGCGGATGCGCAGCATCTCCTGCCCGTAATCGTTGTAGCGCCCGCTTTCGATCCACAGATCCGCCGATTGGATCGTCGGCATCAGGATTTCGAGCGCACCAGCGCGATTCTGCTCCTCCCGGACAATGGCGCTCACTTTGTCGAGCACACGCTTGCCGAGCGGCAACCACGAATAGATCCCAGCAGATTGCTGGCGAATCATACCCGCGCGGAGCATCAGGCGATGGGAGACGATCTCCGCTTCCTTCGGGTCTTCTTTGAGGATGGGCAGGAAATATCGGGACAGTCGCATTGAAGCGATCCATAGGTCAGATTGTGCGCGCGCACTGAAACCGTATCGGGGGCGGCTTGGCAAGCGCGCAGCCGGTGTTTCCCAAGCCAACGAACGCCTGCACCAAGTTTGAGCAGCGCGCGACCAAAAAAGACGCATTTCTTGTGGAAGCTAGGTGACAAGCCTGCGTCACTTCGTTACTGTCACCTTTGCCTCATGCGGTGAAACAACGCATAAACGGCGGCCGGTCTAGGAAGGAAACGGAATCAAGCTGCTCCCGCATCGAACGAGAAGCGGCAACAGAACAAAGAACTGAACGAGTAGGCAAGGCTGAGGCCTTGCCTTTTTTATTGGCGCTTCTCGCGCCTCGGTGCACGTCGCGAGTCGCTCAGACGACGAGATCTTCCAAAGTCACCCCGAAGACGGCGATCGCGAGATAGACGACGCCAAAGATGAGAGCCGCGACCAGTGAGGTCGCCAGAAGCTTCCACCACATACGCGGAACTGCCGGCGCTGCGCGGTCCGTGCCCAGCGTCACCTCGCCCTCCTCCTCCTGGGTGCGCACCCCGAAAGGCAGGACGGCGAACAGCACCAGCCACCAGATTACAAAATAGACGGCAAGAGCGCTGATCCAGGACACGTCCTAGGCCTCCTCAATCTCCACGAGGGTGCCATTGAAGTCCTTCGGATGCAGAAAGAGAACCGGCTTGCCATGCGCTCCGATCTTCGGCTCGCCATCGCCAAGGACACGCTTTCCCTCGGCCTTGAGGCGATCACGGGCCGCCAGAATATCGGAGACCTCGTAGCAGATGTGGTGGATGCCACCGGCGGGGCTCCGTTCGAGGAAGGCAGCAATCGGCGACTTCTCGCCGAGAGGCTCCAAGAGCTCCACCTTGGTGTTCGGCAGGACCACAAAGACGACGGTAACGCCGTGCTCGGGCAAGGGCTGCGGCTCAGACACCTCGGCTCCAAGCGTGTCGCGATAAAGTGCCGTGGCAGCGCCGAGATCACTGACGGCGATAGCAATATGATTGAGCCGACCCAGCATGGTATTCCTCAGACGTAACTGACGGTGACGGCGACGGAAGGCTTCTTGCCCCAGATCGCCGCGATCTCGCTGCGTATAGCGCGCCGAAGCGATTCCTGGACACTTGCTTCATCGCGACGCTTTGCCTTGGGCAGGGAATCGAGCGTGTCGTCCACGGTGTCCTCGACGATGCCCTGCAACAACTCGCCCTCGCTGTCGCATGCCGGCAGCCCGATCAGAGCGACCTGCGGATCACCCAATGGCTCGCCCTTCTCACTCATGACGAGAGAAACAAAGACCGCACCTGCGAACGACAGTCGTCGCCGTTCGGCGACACCGCTCTGTTCCGGCGCCAAGAGAAGGCGCCCATCGCGGAACATCTGCCCTGCCCCGATCTTGGAGATGACCTCGCCGGGTCCTGGAGCCAGGCGTGCGAGATCACCGTTGCGCATCTCCAGAACCTCCGGGATGCCGGCGGCACGACCGAGCTTCGCCTGCTCGTGGAGATGCAGGGCCTCACCGTGAACGGGAACCAACAATTGCGGGCGCAGGAGCTCGTAGAGACGCCGCAGCTCATCGCGCCGGGGGTGCCCCGAGACATGCACGAGGCCAAGCCTGTCGGTAATCACCTCGGCGCCGAGGTCGATCAGGCCGTTGATGATGCCGTTGACCGCCCGCTCATTGCCGGGAATCGTGCGCGACGAAAAAATCACCATATCGCCGGGCGAAAGCGCCACCGCCGGGTGATCGTTGGACGCGATACGTGCCAACGCAGCACGCGGCTCTCCCTGGCTACCCGTCATCAACGCGACGACCTTGTCACGCGGCAGGTAGCCGTAGGCCTCCTGATTGTGGAAGGGCGGAAGCCCGTCGAGGTAACCGAGCTCGCGCGCCACAGAGATGGCACGGTCGAGTGACCGCCCGACGACGACCACTTCGCGCTCTGCGGCCTGTGCCGCCTCCGCGACCGCCTTCAGCCGTGCGACATTGCTGGCGAAGGTGGTAACCGCAACGCGCTGCTTGGCGCCGGCGATGATTTCTTTCAAAACGGCGGCGACCTCGGCCTCGCTCGGGCTGATGCCGTCGCGTACGGCGTTGGTCGAATCGCAAACGAGTGCGCGCACCCCTTCCCGACCGATCTCCGCAAGGCGAACCTCGTCGATCGGCCGACCCAGACCCGGCGTCGGATCTATCTTCCAGTCGCCAGAATGGACCACAGTGCCGGCTGCAGAACGTATCGCCAGTGCGCTCGGCTCGGGAATCGAGTGGGAAACCGGCACATATTCGACCTCAAACGGGCCGGCTGATACCCTGTCGCCCTGTTCGACCACCGTCACCGGGATGTCGGGAGCGCCGATTTCGCCGGCCCTCTTGGCTGCCAGAAGACCAGCGGCAAACGCCGTCATATAGACCGGCGCCTTCAGCTTCGGCCAGAAATCGAAGAGTGCGCCGAAATGATCCTCGTGCGCATGGGTGATGAAAATCCCGTCGAGGCGATCTGCCCGTTCCTCCAGATAGGAGATGTCAGGCAGGACAGCATCGACCCCGGGCAGATTGTCGTGGCCGAAAGCCACGCCCATATCGACGGCAATATAGCGCCGCCGCCGTGCGGGACCGATCCCGTAAAGCGCGAGATTCATGCCGATCTCGCCGACACCACCCAAGGGCACGAAGACGAGGTCTTCGTTCGTTTCTTTGCTCTTATGAACCATCATCAAATCCGTACGGTCGCGGCGGCGCTGAAATGAACATCGCCCGCGGTCACCGCTCTCATAGCTCCGCTTGCTGTCCGCACGAGTAGGCGTCCTTCATCGTCGATGGAATCGAAGGTGCCTCGGATAATCTCGTCACCGAGTTTCACCGCAACCGGCGCCCCGAGACCAGAGGCGCGCTCCAGCCAAGCATCGCGGATGGCCGCAAAGCCGCGGCCGCCAGCCCACAGGTTTTCTTGATCCACCCAGGCATCGGCAAGGCGCGCGAACACGTCTTCTGCGCCAATCCCCTCAACGCCCAGGTCGACAAGTGAAGTTGCAGCATAGGGCAGATCCGGCGGAGTCCGAACAACGTTGACACCGATTCCGATGACGACGGCCATCAAGCCATCGCCCGCATTCGAGGCCTCGAGCAAAATACCCGACACCTTGCCGCCGTCGATCAGCGCGTCGTTCGGCCATTTGAGCGTTAGGCGGTTGTTCTTGCCGTCCGAGGTTCCGTCGAGCGCGACGTGAAGCCCGAGAGCCGGAGCACAGGCGCCGAGTGCGTCGTGAAGAGCAAGGCCGGCCACGAAGCCCAGATTGGCGGCATTCACGCCCCGCGGCACGAGGAGGAGCACGCTCGACGCGAGATTGCCGGGTTCTGTCGACCAGGCGCGCCCGCGCCGTCCATGTCCGGCCGTCTGATGCGTCGTCGCCACCCACAGGCGCCCGGCGTCGCCACTTCGCGCCCGCCGCATCGCCTCCGAATTCGTCGAGTCGACCGAGGATAGAGCGATAAGCCGGTAGCCTGCCGATTCCGCTTTGGGGCCTAGGACGAAGTCCATCCCTAAAAGAGGCTTGCCGCTGCTACGCCAGCCGCATTGATGATCGGGGACGCAAACACCAGGAATGCAAGAACGAAGGCGCCGGAGACAACGAGAACTGCTTTCAACTCGCCGGGCATCCGCTCGAAGCTCGCTTCGGCCTCGTCAAAATACATGAGTTTGACGATCCGAAGATAGTAGAAGGCCCCGACGACGCTGGTCACCACGCCGATGACCGCGAGCCAATAGAGATCGGCTTCGATCGCCGCGAGGAAGACGTAGTACTTGGCGAAGAAGCCGGCGAGCGGTGGGATGCCCGCGAGCGAGAACATGATCGCCCCCAGCATGAAGGCCGTCATCGGCTGCGTGCGCGAGAGGCCTGCCAGCGAATCGATGTCTTCCAACATATGCTCCTGGCGGCGCATCGACAGAATGCAGGCAAAGGCGCCGAGCGTCATGGGCACGTAGATGACGAGATAGACGATCACCGACTGCACGCCGAGTTCGCTGCCCGCGGCAAGACCGACGAGTGCATAGCCCATATGGCCGATCGACGAATACGCCATCAGGCGCTTGATGTTGCGCTGGCCGATGGCGGCAAACGCGCCAAGGATCATCGATGCAATGGCGATAAACGCAACAATCTGTTGCCAGTCGGCCGAGATCGGCGCGAAAGCCTCTGTCACCACGCGGATCGTGAGCGCCATTGCGGCAAGCTTCGGCGCCGCAGCCAGGAATGCGGTGACCGGCGTCGGCGCACCCTCATAGACGTCCGGCGTCCACATATGGAACGGCACTGCGGAGATCTTGAAGGCAAGGCCAGCCATGACGAAGACGAGACCGATGACGAGACCGGTCGAGCGGCCGTCGGCGAGGACGCCGGCGATCTCCAGGAAATTCGTGTGACCCGTAAAGCCGTAAACGAGCGAGGCTCCGTAAAGGAGCATGCCGGAGGAAAGCGCCCCAAGGACGAAATATTTGAGGCCCGCCTCGGTTGAGCGAATGGAGTCGCGATGGATGGCGGCGAGCACATAGATCGCCAGCGATTGCAGCTCCAGGCCCAGATAAAGGCTGATCAGGTCGTTGGCCGAAATCATCAAGAGCATGCCGAGCGTGGCAAGCACGATGAGGATCGGGTATTCGAAACGCTGGAAGCCGGCCAGGCGGGCATAGCCCACAGACATGGCGATCGCGAAGCCGGACGCAATCAGCGTCAAGACCTTCATGAAGCGGGCGAAGCTGTCCTGAACAAAGGCGCCGTTGAAGGTCGTGCCGTCGCCACCTGCGAACAAGACGAGAAGCACGGCAAGGCCCAGCAATCCGATCGAAACGCCCGTCACCGTTGGCGCGGAACGCTCCCCCGCGAACACACCAAACATCAAGAGCCCCAGGGCTCCGAGAGCGAGAACCAGCTCCGCGAGGAGCGGTGTCAGGGTCGGCATCATGATGACTTCCGGCACGGAGACCTCCTAGCGGCCGAGCATCGCGGCGGAGGTGGCGCCCTCGCGGGCAGCCTCCACCTGGGCCACGAGATTGTCGACGGAAGCCGCGGTGACGGTCATCACCGGCTGCGGGTAAACGCCGAAGAACAAAACGAGCAACATCAATGGCACCAATATGAGCTTTTCGCGCCGGGAAAGGTCGAGCATCGCCTTGAGGCTTTCCTTCTCCAGCTGGCCGAGCGCGACGCGGCGATAAAGCCACAAAGCATAGCAGGCCGAGAAGATCACGCCTGAAGCCGCAAAGAGGGCGACCCAGGTGTTCACTCGGAACGCGCCGAGCATGGTGAGGAATTCGCCAACGAAGCCCGACGTGCCGGGAAGCCCGATATTCGCCATGGTAAAAAGAAGGAAGGCGAAGGCATACCAGGGCATGCGGTTCACCAGGCCGCCATAGGCGTCGATCTTGCGCGTATGCAGGCGGTCATAGATCACGCCGACGCAGAGGAAGAGCGCACCCGAGACGAGGCCGTGCGACAGCATCTGAAAGATGCCACCCTGCACGCCCTGTGCCGTCACAGTGAAGATGCCCATCGTCACGAAGCCCATATGGGCGACCGATGAATAGGCGATCAGCTTCTTCATGTCCTCCTGCGCCAGGGCCACCAGCGAGGTGTAGATGATGGCGATGACCGACAACGTATAAACAAAAGGCGCAAATTCTGCGCTCGCCAGCGGGAACATAGGAAGCGAGAAGCGCAGAAAACCGTAGCCGCCCATCTTCAGGAGGATGCCGGCCAGGATCACCGATCCGGCGGTCGGCGCTTCCACATGCGCGTCCGGCAGCCAGGTATGCACCGGCCACATCGGCATCTTCACCGCAAACGAGGCGAAGAATGCGAGCCACAGCCAGAACTGCATGCTTGCCGGGAACTGATGATCGAGGAGTTCCGGGATCGAGGTCGTGCCCGCATCCCAGTACATCGCCATCAATGCCAGCAGCATCAAGACCGAGCCGAGCAGCGTGTAGAGGAAGAACTTGAAGGCGGAATAGACGCGCCGCGGCCCACCCCAGACACCGATGATCAGGAACATCGGAATGAGGCCGCCCTCGAAGAACACGTAGAAAAGCACGAGATCGAGCGCGCAGAACACGCCGATCATCAGCGTTTCGAGGACGAGGAACGCGATCATGTATTCCTTGACGCGGCTCTGCACGGATTCCCAGCTCGCCAGGATGCACAGCGGCATCAGAAAGGTCGTCAGGATGACGAACAGCATGGAGATGCCGTCGACGCCCATCCGGTAGCTCATGAAGCCACCGAGCCAATCCGCGTTCTCGACGAACTGGAAGCCCGGATTCGCGGGATCGAAACCGATCCACAGAAGCAGGGAGACGAGGAAGGTCACGACGGTCACGCCGAGAGCGACATGGCGTATATTGCGCCGATGCACCTCTTCATCACCGTGAATGAAGAAGAAGATGATCCCGGCGCCGACCAGCGGCAGGAACGTTATCGTCGAAAGGATGGGCCAGTTCAGCATTTTCGCACCGTCATCCTGCAAACATCATCCAGGTGACGAGCAAAGCGACACCGATCAGCATGACGAAGGCATAGTGATAGAGATAGCCGGATTGGAGCCGGACAACGCGCCCGGTGATATCCACGACGCGGGCGGAGATCCCGTCAGGCCCGAGCCTGTCGATCGTCCCCTCATCGCCGCGATGCCACAGAAAGCGGCCCAAGGCGAAAGCCGGACGCACGAACATCGCGTTGTAGAGCTCATCGAAGTACCACTTGTTGAGAAGGAAGCGGTAGAGGCTGCCCATCTGGCGGGCGAGCGCCTTCGGCGTCTCCGGACGCACGATGTAGAAGAAGAGCGCAACAATGAAGCCCACCACCATCGCAAAGAAGGGAGCCAGCTTCACCCAGCCTGGCACGTGGTGAATCTCTTCGATGATGTGGTTGTCTTGCGCAGTGTAGAGCGCGCCCTTCCAGAATTCGGCCGACTGCTCCGGATCGATGAAGGCGGTGCTGCACAAGATGCCACCGAAAAGCGCCCCCGCCGCGAGCACGAAGAGAGGAATCAGCATGACAGCCGAGCTCTCGTGCACGTGGTTCATCACCTCTGTGGAAGCGCGCGGACGCCCATGGAAGGTCATGAAGATCAGCCGCCAGGAATAGAAGGAGGTGAAGGCGGCAGCCACAGTCAGGAGGATGAAGGCAAAGCCTGCCATCCCGTTATGCCCCATGAAAGAGGCTTCGATGATGGCATCCTTGGAGAAGTATCCAGCCGTCATCGGAAAACCAGTGAGCGCGAGCGTACCGACCAGCATCATCGCGTAGGTCACAGGTATCTTCCGCCACAGGCCGCCCATCTTGCGCATATCCTGTTCATCCGAGACGGAATGAATGACCGAGCCGGCGCCCAGGAAGAGCAGGGCCTTGAAGAAGGCGTGGGTGAACAGGTGGAAGATCGCGATCGGATAGGCACCAACGCCAAGCGCCACGAACATGTAGCCGAGCTGCGAGCAGGTCGAATAAGCGATCACGCGCTTGATGTCGTTCTGCACGAGACCGACGGTCGCTGCGAAGAACGCTGTGACGGCGCCGATGAAGGTCACCACCGTCAACGCGCTGATCGAAAATTCGAAGATCGGAGAAAGGCGGGCCACCATGAAGACACCCGCCGTCACCATCGTCGCGGCATGGATGAGAGCTGAAACAGGCGTCGGGCCTTCCATGGCGTCCGGCAACCATGTGTGCAGTGGCACCTGGGCAGACTTGCCCATCGCACCCATGAAAAGCAGCAGGCAGACGACGGTGAGAGCTGTCTCTCCGCTCCACACCGTGCCGAACATGTTGAGCGTTGCGCCCTGGTCGCTCGCAAGGGCTTCGGCATTGGCGAAGATCGTGTCGAAATTGATCGAGCCGAAGAGAACGAAGAGGCCGAAGATGCCGAGCATGAAGCCGAAATCGCCAACACGGTTGACGACGAAGGCCTTGATCGCCGCCGCATTCGCAGCAGGCCGCTGATACCAGAAGCCGATCAGGAGATATGAGGCAAGACCGACACCTTCCCAGCCGAAGAACATCTGCAGAAGATTGTCTGCCGTCACCAGCGCGAGCATGGCGAAAGTGAAGAACGAGAGATAGGCGAAGAAGCGCGGCCGATGGGCGTCATGCGCCATGTAGCCGATCGAATAGACGTGGACGACGGCCGAGACGGTCGTGACCACAACCAGCATGACCGCGGTCAAAGAATCGATCCGCAAGGTCCAATCGGCCGACATGCCGCCGGACTGCACCCAGGTCATCACCGGAACGGTAAAACCCTGACGCTCACCCATTGCGACGTCGAAGAAACCGATCCAGGAGAGAATCGCCGACAGGATAAGCAGCGCGCAGGTAATGATCTCGGCAGCCCGCGAACCGGCGGCGGCCGGCGCGTGATGGTGACCATCACTCTCGGAGTGCCTGTCGCGCAGCGGACGGCGCTCCGACGTCTGACCGACAGGATGGCGCGCCTGCGCGCCCGCCAGCGTAATCAAGCCGGCGAGAATGGCGCCGAGCAGAGGCAGAAAAACGATCGCCGTATACAAAGCTCAGCCCTTCATCATGTTGATGTCTTCGACCGCGATCGAACCGCGGTTGCGGAAGAAGACGACGAGAATGGCGAGGCCGATCGCCGCCTCCGCAGCAGCCACCGTCAAGACGAGAAGCGCGAAGATCTGGCCGACGAGGTCTCCAAGGAAAGCGGAGAACGCGACGAGATTGATATTGACCGACAAGAGAACGAGCTCGATCGACATCAAGATGATGATCACGTTCTTGCGGTTGAGGAAGATGCCAAAGACGCCGAGCGTGAACAGCACGGCGGCGACCGTGAGGTATTGGCCGAGACCGATCGTCATATCCCCTGCCCCGATTTGACTTTTACTATCTCCACGGCGGCTTCGCGGGTGCGACCCACCTGAGCCCCGATATCCTGACGCTTGACCCCCTCCTTGTGGCGCAGCGTCAGAACGATGGCCCCGATCATCGCCACGAGCAGAACGAGCCCGGCTGTTTGGAAGAAGAAGATGTACTTAGTGTAGAGAAGCTCGCCGATCGCGGCGATGTTGCTCGCCTCCGCAAGCGGCGGAATGGGCTGCGCCACCTGCTGCGTCACCTCAGGCGCGATGATGGTACCACCGAGAACGGCGACCAGCTCGACGAGCAAAATGATCCCGATCAGTGCACCGATCGGCAGATATTGGAGAAAGCCCTGACGGAGCTCCACGAAATCGACGTCGAGCATCATGACGACGAACAAGAAGAGCACAGCCACCGCGCCCACATAGACCACCACCAGAATCATGGCGATGAACTCGGCTCCGAGAAGCACAAAGAGGCCCGCGGAGTTGAAGAACGCGAGGATCAGAAAGAGCACGGAATGCACAGGATTGCGCGACGATATCACCATCAAAGCCGCGGCAATCGTCACGGCGGAGAAGAGGTAGAAAAAGATCGGCTGCAGGATCATGGGTCCGGGCTTCGGGTGCTGAAAGTCTTTAACGAAGCCCCGCCGGAGCGTCCAGCGGGGCCAGGCTCAATTTACCGATAAGGCGCGTCGAGAGCGATGTTGCGGGCGATTTCTCGCTCCCAGCGGTCACCGTTCTCCAGGAGCCGCACCTTATCGTAGTAGAGTTCTTCGCGCGTCTCCGTGGCAAACTCGAAGTTCGGCCCCTCCACGATGGCATCCACCGGGCAGGCTTCCTGACAGAAGCCGCAATAGATGCATTTCACCATGTCGATGTCGTAGCGCACGGTGCGCCGGGTGCCATCGTTGCGCCTGGGACCAGCCTCGATAGTAATCGCCTGGGCCGGGCAAATGGCCTCGCAAAGCTTGCAGGCGATGCACCGTTCCTCACCGTTGGGATAGCGCCGAAGAGCATGCTCTCCACGAAAGCGCGGCGACAACGGTCCCTTCTCGTGCGGGTAATTCAGCGTGGCCTTCGGCGCCACGAAGTAGCGCATGGCCAGCATGGTGGCGGAGACGAATTCCTTCAGCAACAAGGATCCGGCCGCCTGACGCAGAGACGCCATCATCCACCTCCGAAATTTCTGTAAAGCAGCGGTCCGAGAAACCAGCCGAGAATTGGAAACAGGACCAGCTGCACCTTGCGGGCAAGATCGATTGCAGTCACGCCGAAACCGCTCTCACCCCGCCTCTTGGCGCGCTCAAGCACCATGCTGAACAACATGTAGTCGGCGATTGCAAAGACCAGCCCGACGAACAAGCCGATGAAAGCGATACTCATCGCGCCTCACCCTGCCGTCGGAACGCCGCCCCAGCCCGTGAACTGAAGCACGGCGGCGACGATCACGACGAAGGCGAGAGAGAGGGGCAAAAACACCTTCCAGCCAAGTCGCATCAACTGGTCGTAGCGGTACCGCGGCACGATCGCCTTCGCCAGGGAAACCAGGAAAAAGCAGAAACACAGCTTTAAGGTGAACCAGACGACGCCCGGAATCCACGTGAACGGCGCGAAGTCGAAGGGTGGCAACCAGCCGCCAAGGAACAGCGTCGTCATCAAGGCGCAGATGACGGTGATCGCGACATATTCCCCGAGCATGAACAGCATGTACGGCGTGGAGGAGTATTCCACCATGAAGCCGGCGACGATTTCCGATTCGCCTTCCGGCAGGTCGAAAGGCGGCCGGTTCGTTTCCGCCAGGCCCGAGATGAAGAACATCACGAACATCGGAAAGAGCGGCAGCCAGTGCCAGTCGAGGAAGGAATTCGGAAGACCCAGCATCGTGCCGACACCCGAGGTCTGTGCGAGCACGATATCGGAAAAGTTGAGCGAGCCGACGCAGAGCAGCACGGTGATGATGATGAAGCCGATAGAGACCTCGTAGGACACCATCTGGGCCGCGGATCGCAGCGATCCCAAGAACGCGTATTTCGAGTTCGAGGCCCAGCCACCCATGATCACGCCATAGACCTCAAGCGAGGAGACGGCGAAAACATAGAGAACACCGACGTTTATGTCGGAAATCACCCAACCGGCACTCACCGGAATCACTGCCCAGGCCGCGAGCGCCAAAACCGTCGACATCAGCGGGGCGAGGAGGAAGATCGTCTTGTCGGAAGCCGAGGGAACAACTGGTTCCTTCAGCACGAACTTCAACAAATCGGCGAATGACTGAAAGAGACCCCAGGGCCCAACGACGTTCGGGCCGCGCCGCATCTGGACGGCTGCCCAGATCTTGCGGTCGGCATAAAGCAGATAGGCGATGACGACGAGCAGGACGACCAGAAGCAGAAGGCTCTGTCCGACGATGATGGCACCAGGGATGAGGTAGCTGTGCAGAAACGTATCCATCGGGCCTACTCCGCGGCTTCAGCGCGCGGGCCGAGCCGCAGCGCAGAACATTCTGCCATCACTGCCGAAGCACGGGCGATCGGGTTTGTCAGGAAGAAGTCCGGAACGGTGCTCGCGAACGGCTCGCTGCCAGGCTTTTCGCTGGTGCGGCCGGAGAGAGTTTTGAGACCGTCCATGGCCACATCGCCGATCTCGTCGAGCGCCAGGTAACGTGGATCGCTTTCAGCGAGGCGATTGCGCAGCTCGGTGAGCGAATCAAACGGCAGCGTTTTGCCGAGCACAGCGGAGAGAGCCCGCAGGATCGACCAATCCTCTCGAGCCTGTCCCGGGGGGAAGATCGCACGGTTCGCCATCTGAGCCCGCCCTTCCGTGTTCACGTACGTGCCCGATTTCTCGGTGTAGGCCGCGCCCGGAAGGATGACGTCGGCTCCGTGGGCGCCACGATCACCATGGCTGCCGATGTAAACCTTGAAGGTCCCCGGGATCTTATCGAGCTTGTACTCATCGGCTCCCAAGAGGAAGAGCACGTCGAGCGGTGCCGTTCCCTCCATCCCGAGCATCTCAGCCGTCGCAAGACCGCCCTCGCCCGGCACGAAGCCGAGATCGAGGCCGCCGACCCGCGCGGCCGCTGTGTGCAAAACGTTGAAGCCGTTCCATTCCTCGCCAAGGGCCCCGATCGAATCGGCAAGCTTCACAGCTTGAGCGAGAACCGCGGCACCGTCGGAGCGGTTGAGAGCGCCCTGCCCCACGATGATCATCGGCCGCTCGGCCTTTTTCAGAACATCGAGGAAGTCGAGCTCGCCCGCGACGAGCGAATCAAGGGAGGAAGGACCTGCCCCGAGATGCGCGTAGGCATAGGTCAGATCCGCAGGCTCGCCGATCACGCCGATCTGCGTCTGTCCGGCCCGCCATACTTTGCGAATGCGCGAATTCAGAACCGCCGCCTCGACGCGCGGATTGGTGCCGATCAGCAAGATCGCATCGGCGTCTTCAATGCCGGCGATCGTGGAGCCGAAGACATAGCTCGCGCGCCCGTTTGCCGGATGCAGGGGCGAATAAGGCTCTCGGCAATCGATATTCGGTGAGCCGAGCGAGGACATCAGCGCCTTCAGCGCGAACATTTCTTCCACGTTGGCAAGATCACCGGCAATGGCACCGAGTTTTTCCGGAGCCGCCGCTTTGACCTTCTCGGCAATGGCGGTGAACGCTTCCTGCCAGCTCGCCGCCCGCAAGCGGCCGTTCTCTCGCAGATAGGGACGATCGAGGCGCTGCGTCCGGAGCCCATCGAAGACGAATCGGGTCTTGTCGGAGATCCATTCCTCGTTCACCAGCTCGTTGGTGCGCGGCAGGATGCGCATCACTTCGGTGTTGCGCGAATCGACGCGAATGGCAGAGCCGAGCGCGTCCATGACGTCGATCGATTCCGTTTTATTGAGTTCCCAAGGCCTGGCCTTGAACGCGTAGGGCCGCGAGGTCAGGGCCCCGACGGGACAAAGATCGATGACATTGCCCTGCAGCTCAGACGTCATCGCCCGCTCTAGGAAGGTCGTGATCTCCATGTCCTCGCCACGGCCGGTGGCGCCAAGCTCGGAGACGCCGGCAACCTCGGTGGTGAAGCGGACGCAACGCGTGCAATGGATGCAGCGCGTCATGATCGTTTTCACCAGCGGACCGATATATTTGTTCTCCACCGCCCGCTTGTTTTCCTCAAAGCGAGAGGTGTCGACACCGTAGGCCATCGCCTGGTCCTGCAGGTCACATTCTCCGCCCTGGTCGCAGATCGGGCAATCGAGCGGATGATTGATGAGCAGAAACTCCATCACCCCTTCGCGCGCCTTTTTCGTCAAAGGCGACTTCGTCAGCACCTGCGGCGGCTCACCGTTGGGCCCAGGGCGGCAATCGCGCACCGCGTAAGCGCAGGACGCGACGGGTTTCGGCGCCCCCTTCAGCTCCACGAGGCACATGCGGCAATTGCCTGCAATCGAGAGCCGTTCGTGGAAACAGAAGCGCGGGATCTCCGCACCTGCTGCTTCGCAGGCCTGCAGAAGCGTGTACGTTACGGGGACCTCGACTTCGGTGCCGTCGACTATGAGTGTTCGCGTATCTGCCATGATCCGTCCTGCGCCTGTCGCCGTTTCACCGACCGGCGGCCATCAAAGGCGCTGCATGCGGCAGCGCGCGGCTGCACCCCATGTAGCGCTTGCGGTCAATAAATCCGTTGCTCCAGGCGATCTCCGCCCCGTCCCGATCTGCCATCTGTTGGAAATGAACGATGCCGGGCTCGTTTAGAATGATTTCAAGCGAGACGCCAATACCGTCCGCCTCTTTTACCCCGTCGGTCCCGGGATTTCGCAGATCGGCAAGCGTGTCGTCGGTCGCCGAGGGCGCAACAGCAGGCAGGCAGCCGAATCGCTGATGGTCTTTCTGCATGCACGTGCCTCTCATTTTTGCGGTGACCTGAGACAAACCTATTCCGCTGCCTCCAGAACGACCCGGTTCTCCGTCTTCGGATTGGCCGCGTACTGGTCGATGCGCTTTTCGATCTCGGGGCGGAAATGCCGAATCAGACCCTGAACCGGCCATGCCGCCGCGTCGCCGAGCGCGCAGATGGTATGGCCTTCGACCTGGTAGGTCACTTCCAGCAGCATGTCGATCTCGCGCTTTTCCGCCTCGCCGCGCGCCATGCGTTCGAGCACACGCCACATCCAGCCTGTGCCCTCGCGGCACGGCGTGCACTGACCGCAGCTCTCGTGCTTGTAGAAATAAGCGATGCGCGCGATGGCCCGGACAATGTCGGTCGACTTGTCCATGACGATAACGGCAGCCGTGCCGAGGCCCGATTTCAGTGCGCGCAGCGAATCGAAGTCCATCGGGCAGTCGATGATCTGGTCCGCCGGCACGCATGGCACCGACGAGCCGCCAGGGATGACGGCCAGAAGATTGTCCCAGCCGCCACGAATGCCACCGCAATGGCGCTCGATCAGCTCGCGGAACGGCACCGACATCGCCTCTTCCACCGTGCACGGCTGATTGACGTGGCCAGACACGCAGAAGAGCTTTGTACCGGTGTTGTTTTCCTTACCGATGCCAGCGAACCACGCACCCCCACGCCGCAAAATCGTCGGCGCAACGGCGATCGACTCGACATTGTTGACGGTGGTCGGGCAGCCATAAAGGCCGACATTTGCCGGAAATGGCGGCTTCAGGCGCGGTTGACCCTTCTTGCCTTCAAGGCTTTCCAGGAGCGCCGTCTCCTCGCCGCAGATATAGGCGCCAGCGCCATGGGCGACGTAGATGTCGAAATCCCAGCCGCAGGAATTGTTCTTGCCGATGAGGCCCGCGTCGTAGGCCTCGTCGATGGCGCGCTGCAGAGCCTCGCGCTCGCGGATATATTCACCACGCACGTAAACGTAGCAGGTGTGGGCGGCCATCGCGAAAGAGGCGATCAGACACCCCTCGATCAGCGTATGGGGATCGTGACGCATAATCTCACGATCCTTGCAGGTGCCCGGCTCCGATTCGTCGGCATTGACCACGAGATAGTGCGGCCGCCCGTCCGATTCCTTCGGCATGAAGGACCATTTGAGACCGGTCGGGAAGCCGGCGCCGCCGCGGCCGCGCAGACCCGACTTTTTCATCTCGTCGATGATCCAGTCACGACCTTTGGTGATCAGGTCTTTCGTGCCGTCCCATTGGCCGCGCTTCTGGGCCGCCTTCAGACCGGGGTCATAAAGGCCGTAGAGATTCGTGAAGATGCGGTCTTTATCGGCGAGCATCGGATTTCCTCTTCATCCCGACACAGCAGCAAGGAAGCCCGAAGGCGATCGGGCAAGGCGCGTTCGGTCGCATCACTTGTTGTCCGTCCCGCCCGAGGTGTCGCGGGAAGCCTTTTCCGGCTCCCGGCCCGCACCTCTTTCGGCCTGCTCATGGATGGTCGCTTTGTGGGGTTCCGCGCCGAGATTCTCGGAGCCCGTATCCGTAGGCTCGGAACGCGCGGCCTCTTCGTCGGGCCGGCCAGAGCCCGTCGGCCGACCGGCAAGCTCTTGCTTGCCGCTGGGCGTTGCCGCGGCTTCGTTGCGGCCAACTGCCTGCTGCGGCTCTTCGGGCGCGCCGCCGGCGAGATCCTCGTTGGCGGGTGTCGGCTTCCCGGCGCCGACAGATGCGCCGTTTCTGCCCTCAACCCTCTCGTGCGCCTCGCCCTCGGCCGGGACGCCACGCGGCGGCTCGCGCAAAACCTGCTCGGAACCGCCGTCGATTTCCGTGAGGCTCGTCAGACCGGATTGCGGTGCGGAATGCTGGCGGTCGATCTGGGTGCCTGGATGCGGCGTACGGCCGGCAGCGAAATCGTCTAGAATCGCCTCAAAGCTCTCCGGGGTCAGATCCTCGTAGGTATCGGAGAAGATCTGCACCATCGGCGCATTCACGCAAGCGCCGAGGCATTCCACCTCTTCCCACGAGAACGCACCATCAGCGGACACTTCATGCGGGTGCTCAGCGATCCGCCGCTGGCACACCTTCTTCAGCTCGTCCGATCCGCGCAACATGCACGGCGTCGTTCCGCATACCTGCACATGGGCTTTGGTGCCGACGGGAGCGAGATGGAACATCGTGTAGAAGGTCGCGACCTCCAACACGCGGATTTCCGGCATGGAGAGCATATGGGCGATCGTCTCGATCGCCGGCTTCGTCACCCAACCCTCCTGCTCCTGGGCGCGCCAGAGGAGCGAAATAACGGCCGAGGCCTGCCGGCCTTCGGGATATTTGGTGATCTCCCGCTCCGCCCAAGCCGTATTCTCGGGCGTGAAAGCGAAGGAATCGGGCTGCTGTTCAGCGAGACGACGAACGGCCATCAGCGATCCACCTCTCCAAAAACGACATCAATGGAGCCGAGCACGGACGACATATCGGCAAGCATATGGCCTCGCGAAATCGAATCGAGCCCGGCCAGATGCACGAAGCCCGGCGCTCGAATTTTGCAGCGGTAGGGTTTGTTGGAGCCATCGGAGACGAGGTAGACCCCGAACTCGCCCTTGGGCGCCTCGACCGGGGCGTAAACCTCACCCGCGGGCACATGGTAGCCCTCGGTATAGAGCTTGAAGTGGTGGATGAGCGCTTCCATCGAGCGCTTCATCTGTCCGCGCTTCGGCGGCACCACCTTACCGTCCTGGGCCGACACCGGGCCGGCGCCTTCGGGCGAATTCAGCTTCTCGCAACATTGCTTCATGATGCGAACGGCCTGACGCATCTCGTCCATGTGGATGATGTAACGATCGTAGACATCGCCATTCTTGCCAACAGGAATATCGAAATCGTATTCCTCGTAGCCGTCGTAGGGCTGAGACTTCCGCAGATCCCAAGGAGCGCCAGCGCTTCTCAACACGACGCCCGAGAAGCCGCGCCGCCATGCCTCGTCGAGCGTCACGACGCCGATATCGACGCAGCGCTGCTTGAAAATCCGGTTGTCGGTGAGAAGCCCTTCAAGGTCGTCGCAGACCTTCAAAAGCGGATCGCAATAATTGTAGATATCGGCGATGAGCTGCGGCGGCAGATCCTGGTGCACGCCCCCCGGACGGAAATAAGCCGCATGCATGCGGGCACCCGAGGCACGCTCATAAAAGCCCATCAGCACTTCCCGCGCCTCAAAGCCCCAAAGCGGCGGCGTCAGCGCACCGACGTCGAGAGCATGCGTCACGACATGCAAGAGATGCGAGAGAATCCGTCCGATCTCCGCATAGAGCACACGAATGATCTGGCCGCGCTTCGGCACCTCCAGCTCCAGAAGGCGCTCTGTGGCCAGCGCAAAAGCGTGCTCCTGGTTCATCGGCGCGACGTAATCGAGCCGGTCGAAATAAGGCACCGCCTGCAGATAGGTTTTATATTCGATCAGCTTCTCGGTGCCGCGATGGAGCAAGCCGATATGCGGATCGACGCGCTTGACGACCTCGCCATCCAATTCCAGCACAAGACGCAAAACACCATGCGCAGCAGGATGTTGCGGTCCAAAGTTGATATTGAAATTTCGGAGATCAGCTTCAGAGGGCATGAGGATACGTCGGTCCTGAAGAGAGATAATGAATGGCGCGGCGCCACAATTGCGAGGGCTTAACGGGGCCGCAGGCGTTCAAACGCATGCTGTCATCGGTGCGATTCGAGACGGAGCGACCGCCAAGCGCGCGCGCTTCGTTTCCGAGCCGCCCCACCGCCTCTGATACGAAGGCGGACGCGGGTCGGATGCGCTTGTAGCAGCGGGCAAACCTCGTACCGCCGGCAGCGACACGCTTTGCTGCTGCGCGAGACACCTCGCTCAACTCGCCTTCTCGTCCCCGGGCAGAACGTAGTCCGGCCCTTCCCACGGGGATAGAAAATCGAAACTCCGGAATTCCTGCTGCAGCTTTACCGGCTCGTAGACGACGCGCGCCTGCTCGTTGTCGTAGCGAACCTCGACGAAACCCGTCAGAGGGAAATCCTTGCGCAACGGATGACCCCGGAAACCGTAATCCGTCAGGATACGACGAAGGTCCGGATGGCCCGAGAAGAGAATGCCGTAAAGGTCGTAAGCCTCACGCTCAAACCAATCCGCTCCCGGGAATACCTCGGTGACAGACGGGACTGCGGTATTCTCGTCCGCCTGCACTTTTACGCGGATGCGTGCGTTCTGGCGCGGGCTCAAGAGATGATAGACGACATCGAAGCGGCGGCGGCGCGCAGGATAATCGACGCCGCACACATCGATGAAGCAGACGAATTGCAGCCGTGCATCATCGCGTAGGAAGCGCAGCGTCTGAACGATGTCGACCGGGTCGACGGTGATCGTCAATTCGCCATAGGCGATGACGGAATCTTCCACGCGGTCGCCGAGATGTCCGGCAATGTGAGAGGCGATATCCGCCAGGCTTTCCGTGTCGGCCATCGTCTCTCTCACCGCTCAATCGTGCCGGTGCGGCGGATCTTCTTCTGCAGAAGCAACACGCCATAAAGAAGCGCTTCCGCCGTCGGCGGACAACCGGGCACGTAGATGTCGACCGGAACGACGCGGTCGCAGCCCCGCACCACGGAATAGGAATAATGGTAGTAGCCGCCGCCATTGGCGCATGAGCCCATGGAAATGACGTAGCGCGGCTCAGGCATCTGATCGTAGACCTTCCTGAGCGCCGGGGCCATTTTGTTGGTCAGCGTTCCTGCCACGATCATCACGTCCGACTGGCGCGGAGACGCGCGCGGCGCAAAGCCGAAACGCTCCACGTCATAGCGTGGGCCGGAGGTCTGCATCATCTCGATGGCGCAACAGGCGAGCCCGAAGGTCATCCACATCAACGAGCCCGTGCGCGACCAGTTGATCAGCTCATCGGTCGAGGTGACGAGCCAACCTTTGTCGGCGAGCTCATTGTTGATCTCGCTGAAGAAGGGATCCCCCTGCCGCGTCAGCGTCGACGAGCCTTCGCGCCCAAGAGGATGCGGGTCATCGATGCGCGGGCGAGCGTCGGTCAATCCCATTCCAGAGCTCCCTTTTTCCATTCGTAGACGAAGCCAATCGTAAGCACGGCGAGAAACACCATCATCGACCAGAAGCCGAACCAGCCGACGGTGTGGAACGCCACGGCCCATGGGAACAGAAAGGCCACTTCGAGATCGAAGATGATGAACAAAATGGCGACCAGATAGAACCGCACATCGAATTTCATACGGGCATCATCGAAGGCGTTGAAGCCGCATTCGTAAGCCGACAGTTTCTCCGGATCCGGCGCCCTGTAGGCGACGATAAATGGAGAAACCAGCAACGCCAGGCCGATAACCAGCGCAAGCGCGATGAAGATGACGATGGGCAGATAGCTGAGAAGAAGCTCGTTCATCATAACGACCGGGCCATCCCCGGTAGACGGTATGTATTGGCGCAAGTCAGAGCGTCAATGGTTCATCCGGGTGCGGCGGAGGGGATTTTCCAATCGCACCGCTGTGTGAGTTAGACCGGAGCCCCGTCCTGCGCAACCCTGTCTCATCCACCAGCGCTCAGATAAAAGTACCGGCCGAGGCCGATGGTGAAGACGAGGTCACCATAGAGGGCATGTTCCAACCAAACCGGCCAGAAAGAGCGGGCTTGCGCATAGCGCCAGGCGAGAACGGCCCCCAAAAGCAAAGTCCCGCCCACCGAAATCGCGCTGCCGAAAATAATGTGGGCGAACGCAAAGAGGGCCGCGTTCGCCGCGATGGCGAGCTTCTCGTGATGCCCGAAGAGGCCGCGATAGCGATGGAAGAACCACACCCGGTAGATGAGCTCCTGCGGCAGCGCCGATAGGAGCGGATAAAGAACGACGATCAGGAGCCAGAGCTGCGGACGGAAGCGCGGCAGTCCAAAAAGCTCAGTCGGCAGAAGCCAGGCGGTGGCAGCCGTCAAAGAGGCCGCTGCGACGAGGAACAGAATCAGTATCTGGGGAAGGATGCCACGTCTCCAATGCCGCCGGAACGTCTCCTTCCAACGGAACGAGTGGTCAGCCGCGAGCATCAGAAGAATGGGCGGTAGCGTCGCTGTCAGCAACACCAAGAGGGGCATGTGCCAGTTGATCACCATCCAATGGATGGCAAGAGGCGCACCGAGATAGATGAGCGCCGCCTCCCCCGCCAGGCGGAACCGCAATTGCGGTGGAAATGTTTGCCTCGGCTCCACCCCTCGTCCGACCTCTTCCAGACATCCCTCTCGCACCCCGGAATTTATGGCGCGACCTGCCGGCGCCCATAGTCATCGTTGACGGGACGTGGGCTGCTTCCAGCAAGGTACGCGCGTCGCAAGATTCGGTCCTTGAGAGAGAAAGAGAGGCAGAAACGGGGGATGACGGGGAGAAACCAGGAACGCCGTCAGGCCCCCTTCCCCGCCCGCATAAGATCTGCGGGCGGGAAAGGCTGTTTCAGCGCAGGCGGCCAGTCCGGCGAAGTCAGAAATAAACGTCCGAGCTGCTGAACTCTCCAGCACTGATGCCGTCGATCGTGATGCTGCCGCCTTCGGCGAAATTGATGACGACATTGCCGGAGGCGTCGGTCGAAAGAGCAGCATCGAGTTCAGCCGAACTGCCGATCGAGGTCTCAGAGAGATCGATGTGATCACGCCCGTCCTCGAACCCATAGACAGTGTCATCGCCATTGTTGGATCCGGCGGCGTAGACGTCATACGAGTACGAATCGGATCCCAGATAGATCACGTCATTGCCCGAGCCACCGTAGATGACGTCGTCGTCCTCACCGCCGAAGATCGTATCATCGCCCGCAGCGCCGTAGATCGTATCCGCACCGGCCCCGCCCGCAACCTCGTCATTGCCCGAACCTGCGCCGAGGATGTCGTCGTCCGCGCCGCCGACCAGAACATCGTGACCTGCTCCGATATAGGCCACATCTGAGCCACTCCCGCTGTAGATCACATCGCGAGACGCGTCGGAGCCTCCATAGATTGTGTCGTCGCCATCGCCGCCGTACAGGGAATCCGCGCCTGTTCCGCCGCCCAGGATGTCGTCGCCGTTGCCACCGCCGATGACATCATTGCCGGCGGCCCCATAGGCCTGGTCGGACCCGTCGCCGCTCCAAATCTTGTCGGCTTCTCCGCCTCCGAACATCACATCATTGCCGGAGCCGCCGAACTCCACGTCGTCGCCTGGTCCGCCGAAAATCTGATCGCTTCCGCCAGCCCCGGAGATCGTGTCGGCTCCGCCTCCGCCGATCAGAGTATCAAAGCCGATACCGCCGTTCAGCGCATCATCCCCAGAAGTGCCGGTGATAGGTTCGGTCCCGGTCAGGATCACCGAGAGAAGCGAATCAACGACGTCCTCGGTGGTTTCCGCTTCAATCACACCGCCTCCGGTCGCGGATGCCAGGTCCTGGAAGGCCTCTTTGGTGCCACTGTCGATTCCAGAGCCGGAAACGCCGATGATGACGCCGTAGATCTGCACATCCTGACCGTTGGCGAGTGACACCACTTCATCATGAAGATCAGTGTCTTTGGGAGGCGCGTCGCCGAACAGAATGATGCGTCGCGCTTCAGCTTCCGGGCGCCAGGCGCCAATATCGCCGTCGAGCGCATGGAGAAGACCTGCGTTGACGAGTTCCGGAAGGTCGCCCCCGCCGGATGCAT
This sequence comes from Rhodopseudomonas julia, assembly GCF_030813515.1. Taxonomy (NCBI): domain Bacteria; kingdom Pseudomonadati; phylum Pseudomonadota; class Alphaproteobacteria; order Hyphomicrobiales; family Nitrobacteraceae; genus Rhodopseudomonas; species Rhodopseudomonas julia. The sequence continues at coordinate 1,450,685 of NZ_JAUSUK010000002.1, forward strand.
AGAGGCTCTCAATCGCCTCGCGCGCCGCTGTCTCCCTTGCAGAAATGCTCGTATCGTTGGTGAAATTCAGAACAACCTCAGTATCCGGGTCGTTGTAAGCAACCAACGCAACGCGCGCATCAGTTGTGCCAGAGCCAAAAATCGCGTCGATAACAGACGTGACGCTTTCTTTTACAGTGTCGATCTCGTCCCACATGCTTCCAGTGGTATCGATCACGAAGGTAATGTCCTGCTGAATGCTAATCGCCATGCTTGTTTCCCTCAGACGCAATATATAGTTCTTATTTTTAATAATTTTTTATCAGCCCTGTCTAGGCACATTCTAATTTTCGGAGCCTTCCCGCAAGCTGCGATAAGATCGGGCTTCGTATGACGCCATTCCGAGGCGGCGGGGCCTCCAAGACCGCCGCGATCCCGTCATTCGCCACGCATGTCCCGGGGCGGCGCCGCCTGCAATTCACCTCCGGCCGGACCGCATCACGATCGCGCCGGAACAGCAGCCCAGCGCGAGGAAGGTCCGATCACGACCATACCGCTCAATTGGAGACGCGAGCTGAGGAGCCCACAGAGCGTCACAGACGCGTTCGCGGGGCAGTGCCATAGATTTCCCGGGCGAGATTGAGATCGGCGCCCTGCGCGCTCCTGGCGGCCTGGACGGCTACGTGAAGGCGCAAAGCTGGTCAGCAGGACGCAGGACCAGACGAAACAGCCACAACAATCCCGTCGCGCGATTCGCAATACGGTTTTTGCGATTCGATTCGCGGCGCCAGCCGCCGAACCGAATCGGCGACCAGCCGTGAGCCCTGGCCGCCGGGCAGCCGCGAATCGACGTCATCAGGGATGGCGCCTGGACATCAATCCGAACGCTATGGGCTGATCAATCGAGAAGATGAGGGTTTGGAGAATTCCGCCTTCGGGGGAGAGAGATGTTCTCTCTCCGGCGGACCTCTCAGACGTTGGTTGGGTCTGAGAAAAAATGGCGGGAGTGACGGGGCTCGAACCCGCGACCTCCGGCGTGACAGGCCGGCACTCTAACCAACTGAGCTACACCCCCGCGGGTGGCTTCGGGCCAGTGGTTCGGCCCTCAGCGAGACGGCGAGATAGGTGACTGCGCCGTCTGTGTCAAGCGAACACCGAACGATTGGTGAAGCTTTCTGAAGCCGGCGCCAGCAAGCCGTTGGTTGCAAGCTGGCTCCGGAATTGTGGTGGGCGGTGACAGGCTCGAACTGCCGACCCTCTCGGTGTAAACGAGATGCTCTACCAACTGAGCTAACCGCCCGCCGCCCCCCTGTATAAAGGGCGGTCGCTCATGACAAGTCTGTTGGAAGAGAATGGATTCCGTGAAGACGGAATCGAAAAGGCCGAAGAAGTCGGCCTTTCAACAAAACAGCGCCGCCGTCAGCTATTAACGGCATCCTTCAAGCCTTTGCCCGGCTTGAATTTGGCCTGCTTGGAAGCCTTGATTTCAATCTTTTCGCCGGTCTGCGGATTGCGGCCCGTGCTGGCTGCGCGTTCCGAAATGGCAAAGTTGCCGAAACCAAGCACGCGCACCTCTTCCCCCTTTTTGAGGGCATCCGTGATGCAGCCGAAAACGGCTTCCACAGCGTCCGTGGCCTGAGCCTTGGACAGATCCGTCTTCTCTGCCACCGCAGCGGCCAATTCACCCTTGTTCATTCTCATTCTCCCTTTGTCGAGATGGCGATTCTCTGCGTCACATTAACGCCTGGGGCAAGCGCCAGAGCCCGGAAAATCTGCAAAATCTTCAAGAAAACTGGGCATTTCCGCAACTTTGAACGACAAAACGGCCCGGAAGGTTCCGGGCCGCCTGAAGTTGAAGCGCACTCAGTGCGCAATCATCGTTGCTGCATTGTCGTCGTCGGCGACGTCAGAGCGTGTTGGCTCGTTCTCCACCTCGCTCCACACGATCGGCTCCGGCTCACGCACCAAAGCGTGTCGCAGAACATCGTCCATGCGAGCGACGGGGATGATCTCGAGCCCACTCTTCACGTTGTCCGGAATCTCCGCCAAGTCCTTGGCATTGTCCTCCGGGATGAGCACGGTCTTGATTCCGCCGCGGAGCGCCGCCAGCAGCTTTTCCTTAAGCCCGCCGATCGGCAGAACGCGACCACGCAGAGTGATCTCGCCGGTCATGGCGACGTCACGACGGACCGGAATGCCGGTCATCACCGAGACGATCGCTGTCACCATCGCGATGCCAGCAGACGGCCCGTCCTTCGGCGTCGCGCCTTCGGGCACGTGCACATGAATGTCACGCCGATCGAACAAAGGCGGCTCGATGCCGAAATCGACGGCCCGCGAGCGCACATAGGATGCCGCAGCAGAGATCGATTCCTTCATCACGTCGCGAAGGTTGCCGGTGACGGTCATCTTGCCCTTACCGGGCATCATGACACCCTCGATCGTGAGGAGATCACCGCCGACTTCGGTCCAGGCAAGACCGGTCACGACACCGGTCATGTCCTCCCGCTCGGCTTCACCGAATCGGTACCGCGCCACGCCGAGATAATCGGAGAGATTGTCCGAGGTGATCGCGACCTTCTTTTCTTCGCTCGTCAGCAGCTTCTTCACCGCCTTGCGCGCAAGTGTGGCGAGCTCACGCTCGAGATTTCTGACGCCAGCTTCCCGCGTGTAGCGACGAATCACCGTACGCAGAGCTTCGTCGTCGATTGAGAACTCGCCCTTGCGCAGGCCGTGATCCTTCTCCGACTTCGGCAAGAGATGGCGCCGGGCAATCTCGACCTTCTCATCCTCGGTGTAACCGGCGATGCGAATGATCTCCATCCGGTCCATCAAGGCCGGCGGGATGTTGAGCGTATTCGCTGTCGTCACGAACATCACGTCCGAAAGGTCGTACTCAACCTCCAGATAGTGATCCATGAAGGTCGAGTTCTGCTCGGGATCGAGAACCTCAAGAAGCGCCGACGAAGGATCGCCGCGGAAATCCATCCCCATCTTGTCGATTTCATCGAGCAAGAAGAGAGGGTTGGACTTCTTCGCCTTACGCATCGACTGAATCACCTTGCCAGGCATCGAGCCGATGTAGGTGCGCCTGTGGCCGCGGATTTCCGCTTCGTCACGCACGCCACCAAGAGACATGCGTACGAAATTGCGGCCGGTCGCCTTCGCGATCGACTTGCCGAGCGAGGTCTTGCCGACGCCGGGAGGGCCGACGAGGCACAAAATCGGCCCCTTCAGCTTGTTGGCGCGGCTCTGCACGGCGAGGTACTCGACGATCCGCTCCTTGACCTTCTCAAGACCGTAATGATCGGTCTCGAGCACGGATTCGGCATGACCGAGATCGTTCTTCACCCTGGTGCGCTTGCCCCACGGGATGCTGAGCAGCCAATCCAGATAATTGCGCACGACGGTCGCCTCAGCGGACATCGGGCTCATCTGGCGCAGCTTCTTCATCTCCGCCTCGGCCTTTTCCCGGGCCTCCTTGGAGAGCTTTGTCTTGCCGATGCGGTCTTCCAGCTCGCGTAGCTCGTCGCGTCCGTCTTCCGAATCGCCGAGCTCCTTCTGGATCGCCTTCATCTGCTCGTTGAGGTAGTACTCGCGCTGCGTCTTCTCCATCTGGCGCTTGACGCGCGAGCGGATGCGCTTCTCCACCTGCAGGACGGAGATCTCACTCTCCATCAGGCCAAGCACCTTCTCCAGGCGGTCGGTCGCAGAGGTGAGAGCCAGGATTTCCTGCTTCTCGGGAATGCGAATAGCCAGATGCGACGCCACCGTATCGGCGAGCTTGGCATAATCCTCAATGTTGGCGACGGCGGTCAGAACTTCCGGGCTCACCTTCTTGTTGAGCTTTACGTAGTTCTCGAACTCCGCGACCACGGAACGCGACAGTGCCTCGACCTCCACCTCGTCGCCCAGCGTCTCCGGAATCTCTTCGGCCTCAGCCTCAAAGATATCTTTGCGATCGCTGAAACGCTTGATGGAGGCGCGGCTGCGCCCCTCGACCAGTACCTTTACGGTGCCGTCGGGCAATTTCAGAAGCTGCAGAACCGAGGCGAGCGTGCCCACCTCGTAAATACGTTCGGGAGACGGATCCTCGTCGCTGGCGTCTTTCTGGGTGGCCAGCAGGATCATCTTATCTGCCCGCATCACCTCTTCCAGGGCATTGATCGACTTCTCCCGCCCGACGAAGAGCGGCACGATCATGTGCGGGAAGACAACGATGTCGCGAAGAGGAAGGACGGGATAAACCCCGTTCCCTTCAGCAGATCCGAGGAAACCAGTGGGTTCGGTCATGAGGATTCCTTCGCGTTCGCCGGTCGATCCGACGAAATCTCAGTGTAAAGAGTACTCGCTCACGGGATCACTTTTGGCGCAGACAAGATGACAAGCCACACACCTGGCACGACCATTCGAAGCGAGCTTGTTGCGTTACCCGGTTAGGTGGATAGGAGAGGCCCGGTTGTCAACCTGAGGCCCCTCACCGCTTACCTAGGCCGAGCGACCGGCGTTCTGCGTCTCGGAATGACGTTCCGAGTAAATGTAGAGCGGACGTGCGCTGCCGTTGACCACGTCGCCGGAGATCACAACCTCCTCGACCCCATCGAGGCCTGGGAGGTCGAACATCGTCTCCAGAAGAATCGCTTCCATGATGGAACGCAGGCCCCGAGCGCCCGTCTTGCGCTCGATCGCCTTACGGGCAATCGCCGCAAGCGCGTCCTCGTGGAACGTCAGCTCGACATTCTCCATCTCAAAGAGACGCTGGTACTGCTTCACCAGCGCATTCTTCGGCTCGGTCAGAATCGACACCAGAGCCGGCTCGTCGAGATCTTCAAGCGTCGCCACGACGGGCATACGCCCGACGAATTCCGGAATGAGACCGAACTTCAGCAGGTCCTCCGGCTCCACCTGGCTCAGAAGCTCGCCGATCTTACGATCGTCCGGCGAAGCGACGGTTGCGGAAAAGCCGATCGAAGTCTTGCGGCCGCGGTCGGAAATGATGCGATCAAGGCCGGCGAAGGCGCCGCCGCACACGAACAAAATGTTCGTCGTGTCGACCTGGAGGAATTCCTGCTGCGGGTGCTTACGTCCGCCCTGCGGCGGCACAGATGCAACCGTTCCTTCCATGATCTTCAGCAAGGCCTGCTGGACGCCTTCGCCCGACACGTCACGGGTGATCGAAGGATTGTCCGACTTGCGGGAGATCTTGTCGACCTCGTCGATATAGACGATGCCGCGCTGAGCGCGTTCCACGTTGTAGTCGGCGGCCTGAAGGAGCTTCAGGATGATGTTTTCGACATCCTCGCCGACATAGCCGGCTTCGGTCAGCGTCGTCGCATCCGCCATGGTGAAAGGCACATCAAGGATACGGGCCAACGTCTGCGCCAGCAGCGTCTTGCCGCAACCCGTCGGGCCGATCAGAAGAATATTGGACTTCGCCAGCTCCACATCATTGTTTCGTGCCGCATGGTTGAGGCGCTTGTAATGGTTGTGGACAGCGACAGAGAGCACCTTCTTGGCACCCGTCTGACCAATCACGTAGTCGTTGAGGACGTTGTAAATCTCTTGCGGCGAAGGCACACCGTCGCCGGACTTCACCAGCGAGGATTTGTTCTCCTCCCGGATGATGTCCATGCACAGCTCGACACACTCGTCGCAGATAAACACGGTCGGACCCGCGATGAGCTTCCGCACCTCGTGCTGGCTCTTGCCGCAGAAGGAGCAGTAGAGCGTGTTCTTACTGTCCCCGCTGTTACCGCTGATTTTGCTCATCGGTCACCTCTCCGGTGGACCAGCGCGCCATCGCGGCGCCTGGCACGAGGCGCTGCCGCTGAGCGGCACGCCCCTTTCATCGAACATCTTTGGCCGTACGGTTTCAAGATAAACTTAACAGCTTCTAGCCTGCGTGACGCTTGCAACGTCAACCTTGCCCCTCGGTCTCCGTCATCGCTCGGCTCGTGATCACGCGATCGATCAATCCGAACTCCTGCGCCTGCTCAGCCGTCATGAAATAGTCACGATCGAGCGTCCGCTCAACCGTCTCATAGTTCTGACCTGTGTGCTTGACGTAGATTTCGTTCAGCCGGCGCTTCATTTTGATAATATCCTCGGCGTGGCGTTCGATATCCGAGGCCTGTCCCTGAAAGCCGCCCGAGGGCTGGTGCACCATGATGCGGGCATTGGGAACGGCAAAACGCATATCCTTTTCACCGGCGCACAGAAGCAGAGAGCCCATCGAGGCGGCCTGCCCGATGCACAAGGTCGACACAGCCGGCTTGATGAACTGCATCGTGTCGTACATCGCAAAGCCGGAGGTAACGACGCCACCCGGCGAATTGATGTAGAGGCTGATCTCCTTTTTAGGGTTCTCCGCCTCCAGGAAAAGGAGCTGGGCACAGACGAGGGTCGCCATGTGATCCTCGATCATGCCCGTCACGAAAATGATGCGCTCCTTCAGAAGGCGCGAAAAGATATCGTAGGCGCGCTCACCCCGGTTGGTCTGCTCCACGACCATGGGGACGAGGTTCATGTAGGTTTCAACGGGATCTTTCATGGAAGGCCTTTGCTCTGCCCGCGACAGCGCGGGCACGGGGATACGATTCGTCCTAATTTAGGGGTTCTTAGCAATCTGCCAAAGCCCCGTAAAACATGACGCCCCTCTTGGCGGAAAAAAGGCCGCGCAATGCGCGGCCTGCGTGGTGCGGTGACGCAGGGTCGTCTGCGCCACACGCCGTTTCAGTCACCAATCAGTGATCGTGCTCGTGGTGATGGTGATGCTCGTGGTCGTCCTCGTCGTCATCGGCGAGCAGCTCTTCGCGTGACACCGTCTTGTCGGTGACATCGGCGAGCTCGAGCATGTAGTCGACCACCTTCTCCTCAAAAATCGGAGCACGAAGCGCCTGCACCGCTTCCGGATTGTTGCGGTAGTGCTCGATGACCTGCTGCTCCTGGCCGGGGAAGCGGCGAACCTGCTCGTAAAGAGCGCGCTGCAGCTCTTCCTCGCCCACCTCGACCTTCGCCTCTTCGCCGATTTTCGACAGAACGAGACCAAGACGCACACGGCGCTCGGCAATGGTGCGGTACTCCGCCCGTGCCGCCTCTTCCGTCGTGCCTTCATCCTCGAAGGAACGGCCGTGATGCTCGACATCATGCATCACCTGCCGCCAGATATTCTCGAATTCCTGCTCGACCAGCTTTTCCGGAAGCGGGAAGTCGTGCTTCTCATCGAGTGCGTCAAGGAGCTGACGCTTCACACGCTGGCGAGTGGCGGAGCCGTATTCGCTTTCGAGCTGGGCGCGCACGGCTTCCTTCAGCTTGTCGAGCGATTCGACCCCGAGCTTCTGGGCGAACTCGTCGTCGAGCTTCAGCTCCTGCGGTGCGGCCACTTCCTTGACCGTGACATCGAACGTCGCCGGCTTTCCAGCGAGCTTCTCAGAGGGATAATCCTCCGGGAAGGTGACCTCGATCGTCTTCTCCTCGCCTTCCTTCACGCCCTTCAGCTTCTCTTCGAAGCCCGGGATGAACTGGCCGGAGCCGATGACGATCTGGGTGTTGTCGTCGCTGCCGCCGTCGAAAACTTCCCCGTCGATCTTGCCGACGAAGCCGATGGTGATGCGGTCGCCGTCCTTGGCCTTTCGCTTCACCGCCTCGTAGGTGCGACTTCCCTCGCCGATCGCGTTCAGCCGCTCGTCGACCTCTTCATCTGGCACTTCGGCGATCGGACGTTCGATCTTGATGCCCTTGATCTCGGCGATCTCGAATTCGGGCAGAACTTCGTAGTTCACCGTAAAGGTCAGATCGGCGTTCGCCGCCAAGATCTCGTTGGCCTCCGCCTCATCGTCGGTCATGGCGATTTCGGGCTGCATGGCAGCCTTCTCGCCACGTTCATTGATGGCCGTGCGTGTCGTTTCGGCAACGATGTTCTCGACGATTTCCGCCATCGCCGCCTTGCCATAGAGCCGGCGCAGATGATCGGTCGGGACTTTGCCAGGGCGGAAGCCCTTGAGGCGGACCTGTCCCCGCAGCTGATCCAGGCGCGCAGCCAGCCGATCGTTCAATTCGCCGGCCGGAACGGTAACCTTCAATTCGCGCTTGAGGCCGTCGGAGAGGGTCTCGTTGATATCCATTGTCGCTTCCTGATGCTCAGGCGAAACTCGCCGCTTTATTGCCTGAAGTTGAGATGTAAGCGGGTCGCGCCGTCAAGCGTCCGGTGACGTGGTGCGGGCGGAGGGACTCGAACCCCCAAGCTGTTAGGCACTTGGACCTAAACCAAGCGTGTCTACCAGTTCCACCACGCCCGCCACCTTCAAGAGCTGGCGCGCCCTGCCAAGGTTGGGGCTCTATATCATGTCTTTGTCCGCGCACAAGGTGGCGCACGACCGCCAAAAGAAAAGCCCTCCGAAGAGGGCTGAGGTGCAATCATTGTGCAGTGAGTCTTGAAGCTTGCCGAGGCAACCGACGACACATCACGTCACCTGCCAACGCGTGCTGTCTTAGCGTAAACCCCAGTTTAACGAAATATGCGTGTCCGCCTGTGGTTAATCAGCGCAGCGCTCAGCCGCGAGCTGCGACCACACCGCTGGCAGCATCTCCGGCAAATCTTCTGAAATCAGGCCCGGACCAAAGCGGCGCGCCGCATCGGCATGCATCCACACGGCAGCGCAGGCGGCATCGAAGGCCGGCATCCGCTGAGCGGCCAGCCCTGCGATCATGCCGGCCAGAACATCGCCCGTCCCGGCTGTCGCAAGCCAGGGAGCGTCCCGTGCTGAAATCGCTGCCCGGCCGTCAGGGGCGGCCACGACCGTATCCGCGCCCTTGAGGAGCACGACCGCTCCGGCTCGCTCGGCGGCTTTGCGTGTTTTCTCGACCTTGTCCGCATGCTCGGCAAGGTCGGGGAAAAGCCGCGAAAACTCTCCCTCATGCGGGGTCATGAAGACTGGTGCGGAGCGCGCTTCGATCGCGTCGAACAGCCTCGCCGGCTGATCCTTGAAGCTTGTTACGGCATCGGCATCTAGGACGACGGCCGCCTCGCTCTGCAGGCACGCTGCGACACGCTCGCATGTCGCCTGCCCCACGCCGGCTCCCGGCCCGATGACCACGGCGTTGAGGCGCGCGTCAGAGAGAAGCCCGGCCAATCCCTGGGCACCATCGACCTTCTTGATCATGACCGCAGTCAGATGTGCGGCGAGTGCGGGTATGGCGTCTTCCTCCGCCGCCATACTGACGAGGCCCGCGCCGGCCCGCAACGCCGCCCGGGCCGCCAGGCGCGCCGCTCCGGTGGCATGCGCGGGGCCGGACACGACCACAGTATGGCCGCGCGCGTATTTATGTCCCTCCACATCCGGAACCGGCAGAACATCGTGCCACAGCCCCGGATGATTGCGCCAGAGCTTGAGCGAGAGATCCGGCAAAACCGCGTCCGGGATACCGATATCGGCCACATGGATTTCTCCGCAATGGAGACGCCCCGGCAGCAGGATGTGCCCCGGCTTCTCGCGGAAGAAGGTCACGGTTTTTGCAGCCTTGAAGGCCGCGCCGCGGACGCATCCCGTTCGACCATCGATGCCGCTCGGGAGATCGACCGCCAGAACGGGCCGTTGGCACGCATTGACGGCCTCGACGAGAGCGGCGACCTCCCCTTCGATCGGCCGCCCGAGACCGGCGCCGAAAAGCGCATCGACGATGAGGTCGGCCGAAAGATCGATGCCGGCGGAAAGCTTCTCGAGCCCGCCTTGCCAACGCGATGCGGCGATCGCTGCATCGCCGGAGAGTTTTTCACGAGAGCCGAGGAGGGCAAGCCGGACACGATAGCCGCGCTCGGCGAGAAGGCGGGCGGCGACCAAGCCGTCGCCTCCATTGTTGCCAGGGCCCGCAAGGACGAGGACATGGCCGCCGTGCGGACAGATCTCCTGTGCGCGCATTGCTACGGCCGTACCCGCGTTCTCCATTAGCAGAGAACCGGAGATTCCGGCCTCCATCGCCGCGCGGTCGGCACGCCCCATCTGCTCCGGGGTGAGAAGGAGGAGAGCTTCGCGGGCAGAGAAATGATCACACATTGTGCAGTTGCCTCATTCTTGGGCCATACCGATGGGGAAAAAGCGGTCATCCGTCGCCGCAAAATTAGCCTTGGCAGCGGCAGGCGCCTCGTCTTCCATGCCGGCGCCGCCGAGAGCGGGCTGGCACGCTTCCTGCTGAGGGGCGGTCGGAGCGACGACGACGCTCACGGGCTCTGGAGTTTCCCTTGATATGAAGAAGATCGAAGCGATCATAAAACCGTTCAAACTCGATGAAGTGAAGGAGGCGTTGCAGGAAGTCGGACTGCAGGGCATCACAGTGACCGAGGCCAAGGGCTTCGGGCGTCAGAAGGGCCATACCGAGCTCTATCGCGGTGCAGAATATGTCGTCGATTTCCTGCCCAAGGTGAAGGTTGAAGTGGTGCTGCCGGACGAGCTTGTCGAGCGGGCAGTCGATGCCATCCGAAACGCCGCGCAGACCGGTCGCATCGGCGACGGAAAGATCTTCATCTCCAGCGTCGAAGAAGCCATTCGCATCCGCACGGGCGAAACCGGCGCAGAAGCAATCTAGAGAACGGTCGCGGCCCGCACCTATTCAGAAGCCGCACCCTTCCCCCATTCCACTTAGAAGGTGACACTCATGAGCAATGCTTCCGATGTCTTGAAGACGATCAAAGACAACGATGTAAAATATGTCGACCTGCGCTTCACCGACCCGCGCGGTAAGATGCAGCACGTGACCATGGACGTATCTATCGTCGACGAAGATATGTTCGCCGACGGCATCATGTTCGACGGTTCTTCGATCGCCGGCTGGAAGGCCATCAACGAGTCCGATATGACGCTGATGCCGGACCCGGACACTGCGGTCATCGACCCGTTCTTCGCGCAGCCGACGCTCGCAATCTTCTGCGATATCCTGGAGCCGTCCACGGGCGAGCCCTACAACCGCGATCCGCGCACCACGGCAAAGAAGGCCCTCGCCTATCTGCAGTCGACCGGCGTCGGCGACACCGCCTTTTTCGGACCGGAAGCGGAATTCTTCATCTTCGACGACGTGCGCTTCTCCTGCACGCCTTACAACACCGGCTTCCTGCTTGATTCCATCGAGCTGCCCACCAATCAGTGGACGGAATACGAAGGCGGCAATATGGGCCACCGCGTGCGCACCAAGGGCGGTTATTTCCCGGTGCCGCCGATCGATTCGGCCCAGGATCTGCGCTCCGACATGCTGATGTACATGGCGGAGATGGGCGTCGACGTCGAAAAGCACCATCACGAGGTCGGCTCCGCCCAGCATGAGCTCGGCATGAAATTCGACACGCTCGTGCGCGTCGCCGACAAACTGCAGATCTACAAATACTGCATCCATCAGACGGCCGCCGCTTACGGCAAGACGGCGACCTTCATGCCGAAGCCGGTCTTTGGCGACAACGGCACGGGCATGCACTGCCACCAGTCGATCTGGAAGGACGGCAACCCGGTTTTTGCTGGCAACCAGTACGCCGACCTCTCCGAGGAATGCCTGTTCTACATCGGCGGCATCCTGAAGCACGCCAAGGCGCTCAACGCCTTCACCAACCCGACCACTAACTCCTACAAGCGCCTGGTCCCGGGCTACGAGGCTCCGGTGCTGCTCGCCTATTCGGCGCGCAATCGTTCCGCCTCCTGCCGTATCCCCTACACCAACTCGCCGAAGGCAAAGCGCATGGAGATCCGTTTCCCGGATCCGGCGGCGAATCCGTATCTCGCCTTCTCCGCCATGCTGATGGCCGGCCTCGACGGTATCAAGAACCGGATCCATCCGGGCGACCCGATGGACAAGGACCTCTACGATCTGCCGCCGGAGGAGCTGAAGGACATCCCGACCGTGTGCGGTTCGCTGCGTGAAGCGATCTCTTCGCTGGAAGCCGATCACGAGTTCCTGACGGCCGGTGGCGTCTTCGACGAAGATCAGATCGAGGCCTATCTCGACCTCCTGCGCGAGCAGAACATCCGCTACGAGCAGACCCCGCATCCGATCGAATTTGAGATGTACTACTCGGTCTGACCCCGTCAGGGCTCAAGACCCGTCATCGTATGCTCTCTGGGGAGGCGGTCACCGCCTCCCCTTTTTTGTGCACAGCCAAATTTGGCAGCCTTTCGGCGGATCGGCAGATGACGGGGCCACGCGACGAAAGGTTGGCCAAATCGGCGCAGGCCGAGTTTCTAGGCAGATGTGTCGCAAACGGCACAGCACCGTTAACGATTCTGCTCTATCTTTAGGCGGTCTAGGTGGATGGCCGGCTAGGTTCATCGCGCGCATCCGAAAAGGCTTCCTTTGCCCTGTCGGCCGTCCACCTCCCGGTTCTCCACCGGTTGCAACCAGAGCTGCGCACTGCCCTTGAAACCAAGCGCTTGAAGGCGCATCGATAGCAGCCTGCGCCGCGGTCGCTTCTCTGTGACCCCGCATGGAGCAGGGTCACGTCGCCGCCAGGCCGAGACCATGGCAACATCGCCACCCGATTCGCATCAAGGCAGAAGCATGGACCGAGCCGAGGATCTTTTTTCCAGCGCCAGCAAGCCCTCCGGCACAAAGACGCCCACCGAGCGGGCTCCGCGCCGCCGCAAGGCGCGAGAGGTGAGCGCTCCGGCGTCAGGCTATTCCGCCACCGACATTGAGGTTCTGGAAGGCTTGGAGCCGGTTCGGCGTCGGCCGGGTATGTATATCGGCGGCACCGACGAGAAGGCCTTCCACCATCTCTTTGCCGAGGTGATCGACAATTCGATGGACGAGGCCGTGGGCGGCCACGCCAGTTGGATCGAGGTCGAGCTCGACCCCGAGGGGTTCCTGACTGTGACGGACAATGGTCGCGGCATTCCCGTCGACAGGCATCCGAAGTTCCCGGACAGATCGGCGCTCGAAGTCATCATGACGACGCTGCATGCCGGCGGAAAGTTCAATTCGAAGGTCTACGAAACGTCCGGCGGGTTGCACGGCGTCGGCGTCTCCGTCGTCAATGCACTGTCGGAAAAGCTCGAAGTGGAAGTTGCGCGCAATCGCAAGCTCTACCGACAGTCCTTTTCTCGCGGCAAGCCTCTCGGCCCGCTGGAGGAAGCCGGCGAGGCTCCGAATCGCCGCGGCACGCGCATTCGCTTTCGTCCAGACCCGGAAATCTTCGGTAACGAAGCAAAGTTTGATCCCAAGCGCCTCCACGAGATGGCGCGATCGAAGGCCTATCTCTTCGGCGGGGTCGAAATCCGCTGGAACTGCCCTTCGTTCCTTATCGATCCGAAGAGCGAAGTCCCAGAGAAGGCGGTTTTCCATTTTCCTGACGGGCTGCGCGATTATCTCGATGCCACGCTCGCAGGAGAGACGCGCGTCGGTGACATTTTTTCCGGGCGCACGGAGCGCCCGGGCGGGCACGGGGCGGTCGAATGGGCGATCGTCTGGTTCGCCGGCGACGGCTTCTTAAGCTCATACTGCAACACCGTTCCGACGCCTGAAGGCGGCACGCATGAAGCCGGATTGCGAACCGCGCTCCTGCGCAGCCTCAAGGGCTATGGCGAGCTCATCGGCAACAAGCGCGCGGCACAGATCACCTCCGACGACATCATGACGTCGATGGGCGGCATGCTGTCCGTATTCATCCGCGAACCTGAGTTTGTCGGGCAGACCAAGGATCGGCTGGCGACCGGCGAAGCGTCCCGCATCGTCGACGCCGCTATTCGCGACGCGTTCGACCATTGGCTCGCCGCCTCGCCGAACCAGTCCGCAAATCTCCTCGATTGGGTGGTGGACCGCGCCGAAGAGCGCCTAAGGCGACGCCGTGAAAAGGAAATTTCTCGCAAGACCGCGACACGCAAATTGCGGCTGCCGGGCAAGCTTGCCGATTGCTCGGCAAGCGATCGTGACGACACCGAGCTCTTCATCGTGGAGGGCGATTCGGCCGGGGGATCGGCCAAACAGGCCCGCAATCGGCGAACGCAGGCGATTTTGCCGCTCAGGGGCAAAATCCTCAATGTCGCGAGCGCAGGACGCGAGAAGCTCTCGCAGAATCAGCAGCTCGCGGACCTGATCCAGGCCCTCGGATGCGGGACCGGCTCCCGCTACCGGGAGCAGGATCTGCGTTACGGCAAAATCATTATCATGACCGACGCGGATGTGGACGGCGCCCACATCGCCTCGCTCCTCATCACGTTCTTCTATCGTGAAATGCCCGAGGCGATCCGACAGGGACGCGTCTTCCTGGCCGTCCCGCCTCTCTTCCGGCTTTCGCAAGGCGGCAAGGTTCTCTACGCCCGCGACGAAGCTCATCGCGACGAGCTGATGCAGGCCGAGTTCTCAAGCCGCGGCAAGGTCGAGGTCAGCCGCTTCAAAGGCCTCGGCGAAATGATGCCGGCGCAGCTCAAAGAGACGACGATGGACCCCGCCCGACGCACGCTTTTGCGCGTCGGGATATTGGACGACGAAGCTCAGGCGGTTCGTGCCACTGTGACCCAGCTCATGGGAAATAAGCCCGAAGCACGCTTCGCCTTCATCCAAGAGCGCGCGGCTTTCGCACCGCCAGACCTCGACATCTAGACCTCGACATCTAGCCCACAGGCCTAGCGAGACACCCCTCTCCAGCAGAGGTGTGGGTCCAACCCGATAAGCGGGTTGTCGAAGGTGCTGTTCAAAGGCAGTGCGCCAGCGGAGCGATCGTCTCGATCGACAGGCTACGGCAGGTCCCGCGTTTTTCGGGCCCGGGCCTCGTCAGGATGCGAGCCGGGATCCCACACCGTTTCGGCGGCTACACGGTTTTCGGGCGGTAGCGGCGGCAGACTTGAAAAGCGCTGGCCGGCCCGCAGAACGGGGCTGGAGGAAACGCAAACGCGTCGGGCGGCAGCAACGCCCCTCCCTACGGAGCCGTCTTGAGACCCAAAAAAAACCGGCGGCCGAAGCCGCCGGTTTCCCACTCGCTAGGAAGCGAGAATTAGTAGTTCGCCATCACCGAGCCGCTCGGGCCGCCGAAGCGCCAGTTCACACCGACCATGAACGTGTCCATGTCCGTGTCGAAATCGACGCTGGAACCGTCGGCATAGCCGATCGACTTGTCGTCGAACCAGTAGTGGCGATACTCGCCCGACACGGAGATGTTGTCGGTGACCGCAACTTCGATGCCGGCACCGAGCGTCCAGCCGAAGTCGCCGTCGTCGTCGCTGTCGCCGTAAACCGCAACGCCATTGGTGTAGGAGTTGCTGTGATCGTAATCGACGTAGGCAACACCACCGAGGACATACGGATGGAAGCGGTCCATGCCGACACCGGCGCGGGCCGTCAAGCTGGCGAGCCAGTTGGCGTCCATGCCGTTGACAACCGTGTCACGGCTGCCGTCGCCGTCGACGTCAAGCCAGTTGATGTCGCCACGCACGCCGAGGACGGCCCAGTTCCACTGGTAGTCCCAACCGGCGGCAACACCGGCCGTCCAGCCGTCGCTGTCGAAATCAAAGCCGCCGACCGTCGTGCCACCGTAATTGAAGTCAGTGTCGACGTTCGACCACGCCCAGCCGGTCTGGAGACCGACATAGCCGCCCGACCAGTTGTAGGTCGGCGTGGCAACCGGCGTTGCGACGGGAGCCGGCTCATAGGTCGGCAAATCCGCTGCGAGGGCGGAACCGCCCATCAGGGCAACCGCGGCGCTCGCGAGAAGGATCTTTTTCATGTGTTACTCCATTGCGGGAAAACTGTAAGGCTCCCCTTTGCCAAGAGTTCATTTAGCAAACCGCGACGGCGCTGTCTGTCGCCGAAACGCAACAGTGGTAGGGTTTCAAACCAGCTGTTTATTGTTAACGAACGTTAATGTACGGCGGCAAACTGTGAACGATAAGTTAATTCATCCTCTTTCCGCCACATTGTGGCAGAAACCGACCGGAATTTTGGCAAAGTCTATTTTTGGCATAACGATGGTCCTACAATGTTTATTCAGCACACTCTTGCGAGTTTTGTCACGATAGAGTTCTCGGCCTAAGACGTATTAAGGCAAAAGCCCGAGAGAGCCTTTCAAAAGAGAGGCAAATTCGACACCTAATTCAGGGGCGTTTCATCGCGATTGGCTCCGGGCACGCAGCCCCGAACCAGCCTCATCGAAAATGCGCAGAGGACGAAAGCGCGCTGGTTCAACCGTTTGCTTGACACATGTCGCATGGCACCTATGGTGCGGCTCGTGTAAACAAGCCCGACGTTGAGAAGTTTTCCGCCGGGCGCGAAATTTCCCATGAGCTTTGATAAACTCGGTTTAAGCGACAAGGTTTTGCAGGCCGTTAGCGCGGTTGGCTATACGGAGCCCACTCCCATTCAGGCGGAGGCGATTCCGCATGTCATGGCGGGACGTGATGTCCTGGGCCTCGCACAGACGGGCACCGGCAAGACGGCTTCCTTCACTCTTCCCATGCTGACGCTCCTGGAAAGGGGGCGGGCACGCGCACGTATGCCGCGCACATTGATCTTGGAGCCGACCCGCGAACTTGCGGCTCAGGTCGAAGACAATTTCCTGCGCTACGGCGCAAACCACAAACTCACCGTGGCACTCCTCATCGGGGGCATTTCTTTCGATGAGCAGGACAAAAAGCTCACGCGTGGCGCAGATGTCCTGATCGCGACACCAGGGCGCCTTCTCGATCATTTCGAACGGGGTCGACTGCTGCTGACGGGTGTCGAGATTCTCGTCATCGACGAAGCCGATCGTATGCTCGACATGGGCTTTATCCCCGACATCGAGCGGATCGTCAGCCTGATCACGGCGACACGCAAACCGCAGACGCTCCTGTTCTCGGCAACGATGCCGAAGGAAATCGCCACCCTCGCGGCGAAATTCATGACCAATCCGGAGCGTGTGGAGGTTTCGCGGCCATCCAGCACCGCGGAAAACGTCAGTCAGCACACGGTCGTCACGGGGCGCAAACCGCACGAGAAGCGCGTCGCCTTGCGGACTTTGATCGATCGGGAGAAAGATCTCACGAACGCGATCATCTTTTGCAATCGCAAGCGCGATGTCGCGACGCTCGAGCGCTCGCTCCGGCGGCATGGCTATTCGGCCGGGGCGTTGCACGGTGATATGGACCAGCATGCGCGCCTTGCGACGCTGGAATCGTTCCGTGAGAATCGCATCAGCCTTCTCGTCGCTTCAGACGTCGCGGCTCGCGGCCTCGATATCCCGGCGGTCAGCCACATCTTCAACTTCGACGTTCCGACACACGCGGAAGATTATGTGCACCGCATCGGCCGGACCGGCCGAGCCGGGCGCACGGGCCGCTCCTTCACGCTGATGACGGCTGAAGAGAAGAAATACGTCTCGGCGATCGAGAAGCTCATTCATCGCGAAATCCCTCCCCTTCCCGACTTTGAGGCCGCTGAGCCGGAAGCGGACGAGGAAGACGAGCGTCCGCGGCGCTCCAGCTCACGGCGCGGAAAGAGCGGCAGTCGAGAACGTTCGCGCGGCGCAAAGCCCGCGGCCAAGACCGACGCGGCCAAGATCGACGCGGACGAGGTAACAGCAAACGAGGGCGCCGCGCCAACCGAAGCTAGATCCGGACAGGCCAAGTCGGAGCAGGTCAGGTCGTCGGAGCGTAGCAAGTCGGAACAGGCCAAATCGGCGCAAGGCAAGTCGAGCTCCCGGGCGGATTCTCGGCCGAAGCGCAATGACAAGCCGCAGCAGAGCGGACAGTCAAAAGGCAAGCCGAATCGCCCGCGCGAAGAGGAAGCCGTCGGCTTCGGCGATCACGTGCCGGCCTTTCTTCTACAGCCGGTGCGCGTCGGCAACAGCTAACGAGCCGTTGGCTCTTTAGGGAGCCAGCGAGGCGGTGACGTCTGGGCCCGTCTTCTCACTCAATGCTCAAAAAAAACGCCGGCCCTAGGCCGGCGTTTTTTTGATGTCAGCGATCTCGTTCACGCACGCGCAGACTGGAAGCTGCCAGGATCGGCGGCCTGCAGTTCCACCGATTCGCCGCAACCGCACGCCGAGGTCTGATTGGGATTGCGAAATACGAAGCCCGTCCGCAGCTTCGTCACCTCAAAATCCATTTCCGTCCCGAGCAAAAACAGGGTGGCGGAAGGGTCGACGAAAACAGCAACGCCCTCGCCGATATCGACCTTGTCATCAGAGGGATCGACCTCGCGCGCGAGATCGACGGTATATTCCATACCGGCGCATCCGCCCTTCTTGATGCCGACACGAATGCCCGCAGCCGGAGCTTCGGCGTTTGCCACGATCTCCCGAACGCGCGCAGCGGCGGCGTCGGTGAGGCTCAGAACTTGAAATCCGGGAAAAGCCATGGGTCCAATCTAGTCACTGAGGTTTGTCGTTTCCAGTCTCGCGGCGCGTCATGGAAAAGCCGGAGCACGAGACTGCGGGGCAGCGCACACCGTGCGGCGCCCAGCCCTACCACCAACCGATCGCGACCTTCGCCTCATCCGACATCCGTTCCGGCGTCCATGGCGGATCGAAAACCATTGTTGCCGTCGCACCGGAAACGCCCTGGACTGAGGCAACTGCGTTCTCAACCCAAATAGGCATTTCGCCGGCCACCGGACAGCCCGGCGCCGTGAGAGTCATGTCGATGTTCACATGGCGCGAATCGTCGATATCGACCTTATAGATCAGGCCAAGCTCATAGATGTCGGCCGGAATTTCAGGATCGTAGACGGTTTTGAGGGCCGCCACGATATCCTGGCTCAGGCGCTCGACCTCTTCAGGCGGAATGGCCGAAGCGTCGATATCCGGGGAATTCGGTGCCTCGTCCGCTTGCGAGTGGGACGCCGCGGCGGCGTCGGTTTCGTCCTTGTGCGTGGTCTCGTCCATCGCTCTTATCCTCACGCGAAGAAGGTCTGCGCCTTCATCAGGGCTTCCGCCAATTTATCGACTTCTGCTTTCGTATTATAGAGGCCGAAAGACGCACGGCACGTGGCGGTCGTCCCGTAATGCGTGAGAAGCGGCTGCGCACAATGCGTGCCGGCACGCACCGCCACCCCTTCTCGGTCGATGATCATCGAAACGTCGTGCGGGTGGGTGCCTTCCAAATTGAAAGAGATAATGGCGCTTTTATCCGGGGCATGCCCATAGATGACGAGCGAGTTGATCTCGCCCAGGCGTTCGTGGGCATATTCCTTGAGCTCCTGCTCATGGGCCGCGATCTTCTCGCGACCGAGCTCCCGCATGTATTTGAGCGAAGAGCCGAGACCAATCGCCTGAACGATCGGCGGTGTCCCCGCCTCGAATTTGTGTGGCGGCTCCGCATAGGTGACGCCTTCCTGCGTCACATCCTTGATCATCTCTCCACCACCCAGGAAGGGCGGCATTTTCTCCAGCCATTCCCGTTTGGCCCAAAGGACACCGATGCCCGTCGGACCATAGGTCTTGTGGCCGGTGAAGACATAGAAATCGCAGCCGAGATCCTGAACGTCGATCGGCAAGTGCACCGCGGCCTGGCTGCCATCGACCAGAACCGGAATGCCGCGCTCGTGGGCAAGCCGGCAGATCTCCCGGATCGGCACGACCGTTCCCGTGACGTTGGAAAGATGAGTCACGGCAACCATTTTCGTGCGATCGTTCAAGAGGCGCTCGAAGGCCTCAAGATCAAACGAATCGTCCTCGCGGATGGGCGCCCAGCGGATCACAGCACCGGTGCGTTCGCGATGATAGTTCCACGGCACGATGTTCGAATGGTGCTCGAGGATGGACAGGACGATCTCGTCGCCCTCCCTAATCGCCATGCTCCCATAAGCCGCCGCGACCAGGTTGATCGCCTCCGTCGAGGAGCGCGTGAAAATTACCTCGTCCACGGACGCGGCATTGAGAAAGCCACGAACGGTTTCTCGGGCATCCTCGTAGGCCTCGGTGGCCGCATTCGAGAGAAAATGAAGGCCGCGGTGAACGTTGGAATAGGTCTCGGCGTAGGCACGCGAAACAGCATCGATCATCGCCTGCGGTTTCTGAGCCGACGCGCCGTTGTCGAGATAAACGAGGGGCTTGCCGTAGACCTCCAGCGCAAGCGCCGGAAAATCGGCCCGCACAGCCTCCACGTCGTAGGTGGCGTTCTTTGTCAGCATCAGCCCCGTCCTCTTGCGCCTAAGCGCCCATTCTCAAAATGGCTGCCGCAGGTTGCGGCAGCTTGTGTCAGTGGACCTCGCCTCCGAGCGACAGCCAGCGTCGCGTCCGCGCCTCAAGCGCCGCGACGACGTCGTCATCGGCGATCTCTTCAATCGCCTCGGCGAGAAAGGCATGCACCAGAAGACGTTCAGCCTCGTCGGCCGGAACACCGCGCGAGCGCATGAAGAACAGCATCTCTTCGTCGATCTGGCCGCAGGTCGCGCCGTGGCCGCACACGACGTCGTCGGCGAAGATCTCAAGCTCCGGCTTGTTGGAGAACTCCGCGTTCTCCGACAAGAGCAGAGCCTGGCTCATCATCTTGCCTTCGGTCTTCTGAGCGTGCGGCCAGACATTGATACGGCCCTGAAAGACGCCGCGCGCCTCGTCGTCGATCGCCGATTTGAAGAATTCCTGGCTCACGCATTCCGGCACCGCGTGATCGACGATCAAGGTGGTGTCGAGATGCTGGCGACCTCTCGCGATGGTCACACCGCGGATGCCGGAAGTGGCCCCCTCGCCATCGAAGATCATTCGGATCTCGGAACGAGCGACCGCGCTGCCGGCTGCGAAGAAGAACGGATCGAACACCGCGTCGGCCTCGACCCGCGGCAGAATGAGACCGAGATGGAGCGCCTGGTCGCCCTCCTCCTGGGCCTTCACCCATTTCACCTTCGCGTCCTTGCCGATGCGAATGTCGGAGACGACGTTGGTGTGGTACCCGACACCGTTGGGACCGACATAGCTTTGCAGGATGACCGCTTCCGCGCCGTCGCCTACAGTCACCTGGTGGCGCAGTGTCTGCAGCCCCGCTTCATCCCCGGCAAAGACGGTGCAAATCTCAAGCGGCTTCGCAAGCTTTGCGCCTTCGTGAATGCGGATCACGGCGCCGTCGCGCACAAAGGCGCTGTTCAGCGCATAGACCGGCGCTTCGCCTGGATCGACCTGCTCATTGCGCTCCAAAAGAGCGCCGCCGTCGTGGAGAAAACGGCCCAGAGAGGCAAAATCCAGCGCATCTTCGACACCGCTCAAATCAGAGAGCGATGGCACAAAATGCCCGTTGACGAAGACGATGCGGGCGCGGTCGATCTCGGCAAAAATGTCTGACTGATCGACCAGGTGACGGGCGCGCTCGGGATTGACGGGATCGGCTGGCGCCGGTGCGTCCGTCATCAGCCGCCGCAGGTCGGTGTATTTCCAATCTTCGACGCGGCGATTCGGCAAGCCCTTCTCGATGAAGGCATCGAAGGCCGTCGTACGCATGTCGCGTATCGGGTCATCGTCGGAAAGCGCTGCAAAATGCTGCGCCAACGCCTCCTCGGCTTTTGTGCGGGTGCGTTCGGGCTCGGCCATTACGCGGCCTCCACATAATCGGCGTAGCCCTTCGCCTCCAGCTCGAGTGCAAGCTCGCGTCCGCCAGAGGCGACGATACGCCCCGCCGAAAGCACATGCACATGGTCCGGCACGATATATTCGAGCAGTCGCTGATAATGGGTGATGACGACGATCGCACGATCGGGCGCACGCAGCTTGTTGACGCCGTCGGCGACGACACGGAGCGCATCAATGTCGAGGCCGGAATCCGTCTCGTCCATCAGGCAGAGCGACGGCTCAAGAAGCGCCATCTGCAGAATCTCGTTGCGCTTCTTCTCACCGCCAGAAAAACCGACATTTAGCGGACGCTTCAGCATCTCCGGCGTGACGTTGAGCTCGCCAGCGGTTTCCTTCACGCGGCGCATAAATTCCGGTGTCGTCAGCTCCGGCTCACCGCGCGCCTTGCGCTGGGCGTTCATCGCCGTCTTCAAGAAGGTCATCGTGCCGACGCCAGGAATCTCGATCGGATATTGGAATGCCAGGAAGACGCCGGCAGCGGCTCGCTCGTCGGGCTCCATCTCCAAAAGGTCCTCGCCCTTGAAGGTGACGGATCCACCGGTGACCTCATAATCCTCCTTGCCGGCCAGGATATAGGACAGCGTCGACTTGCCGGACCCGTTCGGGCCCATGATGGCATGCACCTCTCCCGCTCCGACTTTCAAAGAGAGGCCGCGCAGGATTTCCTTGTCGTCTTCCGCCACCTTGGCGTGCAGGTCGTTGATCTCAAGCATGCGTTTGTTCCTGAATTGATTCAGCTTTCAGGGTCAGCCCCCTGATATGTCTCAAAATTCGGCTTCCGAAGAGCCGCCCGCAATCAGCCGACGCTGCCTTCCAGCGAGATGCCGATCAGGCGCTGCGTCTCGGCCATGAATTCCATCGGCAGCTTCTGGATGACTTCGCGGGCGAAGCCGTTGACGATCAAGGCGACCGCTTCTTCCTCGCTCATGCCGCGCTGCTGGCAGTAGAACATCTGCTCGTCGGAGATTTTCGACGTCGTGGCCTCGTGCTCGAAGATCGCCCCGGCGTTCTTGGATTCGATGTAGGGCACGGTATGAGCGCCGCAGTTTTCGCCGATCAGGAGCGAATCGCACTGCGTGAAGTTGCGAGCCCCCGAAGCCTTGCGGTGGGCCGACACCAAACCCCGATAGGTGTTGTTGGAGTTGCCCGCCGAGATCCCCTTGGAGATGATCCGGCTCTTCGTGTTCTTGCCGAGATGGATCATCTTCGTGCCGGAATCGATTTGCTGGTGACCGTTGGAAATGGCGATTGAGTAGAACTCGCCTTCCGAATTGTCGCCGCGCAGAATGCAGGACGGGTATTTCCAGGTGATCGCCGAACCGGTCTCGACCTGGGTCCAGGAAATCTTGGAGTTCTTGCCCCGGCAGTCGCCACGCTTCGTCACGAAATTGTAGACGCCGCCCTTGCCGTCCTTGTCGCCTGGATACCAGTTCTGAACCGTTGAGTATTTGATCTCCGCATCGTCGAGAGCGATGAGCTCGACGACGGCGGCGTGGAGTTGGTTCTCGTCGCGCATCGGTGCCGTGCAGCCTTCGAGATACGAGACGTAGGCGCCCTCGTCGGCAATGATCAGCGTGCGCTCGAACTGACCCGTATTGCGCTCGTTGATGCGGAAATAGGTCGACAGCTCCATCGGGCAGCGCACGCCCTTCGGGACGTAAACGAAGGACCCATCGGAAAAGACCGCGGAGTTCAGCGTCGCGAAGAAATTGTCTGTGACCGGCACCACGGAGCCGAGGTATTTTCTAACGAGGTCAGGATATTCGCGGATCGCCTCGGAGATCGGCATGAAGATGACGCCCGCCTTGGCGAGTTCCTTCTTGAAGGTCGTCGCAACCGAAACGGAATCGAAAACCGCGTCGACGGCGACCTGCCGCCCGCCGCTGCCAGTGGACGGGCCGCCCGAATCCTCGTCGAGTGTGGAGGGCTCGTCCGCCTTGCGGACGCCGGCCAGAATCTCCTGCTCTTTCAGAGGAATGCCGAGTTTCTCGTAGGTCGCGAGAATCTCCGGGTCGACCTCATCGAGCGAGTTCGGGCCACTCATGGATTTCGGAGCCGAGTAGTAATAGAGATCCTGGTAATCGATCTTGGGATATTTCACCCGTGCCCAGGTCGGCTCCTTCATCGTCAACCAGCGCCGGAAAGCCTCAAGACGCCATTCGGTCATCCATTCCGGCTCGCCCTTCTTGGCGGAAATGAAACGCACGGTGCTCTCATCGAGCCCCTTTGGCGCCCGGTCGGATTCAATCAGCGTCTCGAAGCCGTATTTGTACTTGTCGACGTCGATCTGCTTAACTTGCTCAATGGTCTCCTGAACGGCTGGCATTCAGTTCTCCCTTTATTGGTTCAAGCCGCCCGGCCGAGATTCATCCGATGATGGATGGTCTGCCACACGTCAAGAAAACGATCGATATCCCGCTCGTCCGCGTTCCAAGGAAGACTGACCCTGATAGCGCTTGGAGCAGCAAAATTCATGGCGCGCAGCACGTGACTGTCGCCAACTTTGCCCGATGAACAGGCAGACCCGGAAGAGACGCTCACACCCTCCAAATCGAATGCGATCACCAACGTTTCCGCGGCCATGCCAGGCGTCGCAAACAAGACCGTGTTGGCCACTCGCTCAGCCGCTTCGCCGGCAATCAAAGTGCGCGCCTCAATTTTGCGCAGACCCTGCTCAAGCCGTTGGCGCAGCTCCTGCAGCCTCTCCATCTGCGACACATGGTGGCGCACCTCTTGCACTGCAACGCCGAAACCAGCGATCGCGGCGAGGTTTTCGGTGCCTGCGCGGCGACGCTTCTCCTGGCCTCCGCCCTTCAGCAGATTCTTCGGGAAGGCGTCCTCGCGCGCCACCACCAAAGCGCCCGCCCCCTGCGGGCCTCCGAGCTTATGCGAGGAAAGAAACAAAATGTCGGCGCCCAGGTCGGCGAGAGAAAGCGGCATACGCCCGGCTGCCTGAACGGCATCACAGATCATCCGCCCGCCGAACTCATGAACCACCGCCGCCGCTTCGGCGACAGGCTGCACCACGCCCGTCTCGTTGTTGACGGCCATCAATGCGAGAACCGGGCGCCCTTTATCGGCATCTGCCGCAAGCCGTGCGCGCAACGCTTCGAGATCGAGAACTCCGTCGTCGCGCACCGGCACGGAAGTCGTCCCGTCCGGAGCGAACATGCCGGCGGCCAGAACGCACGGATGCTCGACCGCGCTGACATAAAGCCGCTCATCCGGCTCCAACGGCGTCAAAGCCCAATTGGCCGCTTCGGTCGCGCCGCTGGTGAATACGACGTTTGCGGCTTTCGCTCCCAAAAGCGCGGCAACGGCTTCGCGCGCGCCTTCGATCAGATCGCGTGCCCACCGTCCTTCACCGTGCACCGACGACGCGTTGCCGGGATGCTCGAGGGCCGCGAGCATTGCCTCTCGCGCCTGCGGACGAAGCGGCTCGGTGGCATTTGCGTCCAGATAGGTTCTAGCCCGACTCATCATGGCTCCTGGCCGGACGGCTGCTTTGTTCTTGCAACCGAACGAACACATAGTGTTTAGATGCGCCCCTGCCACGAGCGGGGACGAGTGCATTTCTTTTGAACCATTCCAAACTAAGTTTTAGGGAGGGGTTCGGGCGGAGTCAACAAAACCTCCGTCTAAGATGCAAGTTTCCTGACCCAGCGAGTTGAGAGTCCTGTGAACCATGCCTGAAGTGATTTTCCCCGGCCCCGACGGTCGTCTCGAAGGCCGTTATCAGCCGGGAAAGACGAAGACTGCCCCGATCGGCATCGTGCTGCATCCGCATCCGCGATTCGGCGGGACGATGAACAATCAAATTGTCTACCGCCTGTTCTATATGTTCCAAGAGCGCGGCTTCACGGCTCTGCGCTTCAATTTCCGCGGGGTGGGGCGGAGTCAGGGCTTCTTTGATCACGGCGTCGGTGAATTGTCGGATGCCGCGGCCGCCCTCGATTGGGTGCAGACGCTGCATCCCGACGCACGCGGCGTGTGGATTGCCGGGTTCTCCTTCGGCGCTTGGATCGGCATGCAACTCTTGATGCGCCGGCCGGAGGCCGAGGGCTTTATGTCCATCGCCCCGCAGCCCAACATCTACGACTTTTCGTTCCTGGCACCGTGCCCGTCTTCGGGGCTGATCATCCACGGCGAGAACGATCGCGTGGCGCCGCCAGAGGCCGTCCAGACGTTGGTCGACAAGTTGAAATCGCAAAAAGGCATTGTGATCGATCAGCAGGTCGTCAAAGGCGCGAACCATTTCTTCGAAGGTCAGGTCGACGAGCTCATCGGCAATTGCAGCGGCTATCTGGAGAAGCGACTGGCCCAAGTAGAGGCTTGATCTGATCGCGACGAACCCTCCCGGGCTTTCAATCCTCGCCGGCCTCATCATCGGGGCCGACGAGGCCGAAGCGGTTCATCTTGAGGTAGAGGGTCTGGCGGCTCAGCCCCAGAACCCGCGCAGCCACCGTGCGGTTGTTGCCCGTCAGGTTTAGAGCCGCCTCGATGCACATCTTTTCGATCACGTCGGTCGTGTCGCGGACGAGATCCTTCATCGGCGTGTAGCCGATCATCTCGACGAGGTTCTCCGCCGCTTTGACCAGATCGCTCGATTCGACCCCCGTCTGCGTCTCATCTGGAGTGAGTGGCCGCATCACGAAGCCATAGCCAGGTGTCGTCCCTTCCGGCAGGGTCAAAGCGGAAAAGCGCACGGCGACCGCCTCCCCGTTGCGGCCACCAATGATGCCGGAGAGATTCTGCAACCGTCCGTGACGGCGGACGTTTTGCAGAAGCACGTCCTGCGTCAGACCACTCCACGACAGAAACTCGTCGAGATGGTGCCCGGCCGCATTGGCGGCAAACGGAACTCCTGCGAGACTGAGAAACGTCTCGTTCACCCAAACGATCTTGCCATCCTCATCGGCAAGGATAACGGCTTCCGGCGCATTGCGGACGAGCGCCACGAGATCGGATTCCGGCGCCGTCTCCTCCATCGGCGAGATACGCACCATCACCAAATGGAGGTCGCCGGCGCGGAACGCTTCCGCAGAGAGCGAAACCCGCCCATCCGCCTCGACCTCGATGGCGAGCGGCGCCCCCGTCTCGCCGACGGCCTGCAGCATGGCTTCGACGTTCGGCCTTTGCTTGCTCCGAAAGAGAGCCGTAAATTTCCGCCCGCTCAGAGCCTTGCCAGGTACACCCAGGAGCACCGCGGCCTGAGCGTTGGCTTCGCGCACCTTTCCGGTCTCCGCATCCACGACAATGATGGCCTCGGAGACCGTTTCGAAAAGCAGCCGGTAATGCGCTTCCGCCTGACGCAGACTGCGCGCATGCTGCTCGATAGAGCGGGCGTGGGCGAGAAGACGCGACTGCAGCTCGACGACGAGACGCAGATCGCGGCCGAGAAGAACCACTTGGTTGGCGCCGTCGAAGCGCAGAGCAGAGTACCGGAAGGGTAGATCCCCTCCCCCTTTGAGCGGATGGCTGATGTCCACACGCTCAGGCACACGACCTTGTCGCGCCGCATCGATGAGCTTGCGCAATCGGGTACGGCTACTGGCCGTCACGAGTTCCTCGATCCGCCGGCCGCGCCACTGCACGATCTCATCTCCCGAAACGGGATCAAGATTGTGCGAAATGTCGCTAATAGTACCGTCGTCACCCACAACCACAGCGAGATCCGCAACCGCCGAAATCAAGGACGCGACGGCGACAGGATCCATCTGCAAGAGTGGCGACAGGCGGTTGTGAGGATACAAGGTCATCTGAGTTCAATGATCGGGAGCCGGATGTCAGCCGGCAGAGCCGCGGCTTGCGGCGATTTTGATAGAAACCCCGTCCAGTGCACGTTGACAAGACGCATGTTGTTGAGAACGTTTCCCTTTATGAAGGGTTTGTCCAGTGCCGGCGTGCAACACTCCCGCATAGCCGACGCGGGGAGGCTCTTCCTCTACCCGGACGCCAGGCTTCGCCATGCACATTGCCTCTCAGATGCAACGTCCGGCTTCAAAGGCTCGAAATCGTGGCACATGCGCGCATTCTCAAGGATCGGACTTTGATCCCTCGTTTGTACCATGTGCCCCAGTGTCGCACTTTTGTCCTTCGTGGGGTTGCCGTTGAGGCTCAGCCCGCGCACTTTCGCTGTCTTGATGCGTCGCTTGGTCGCCCAGTGTGGGAGATCTCATGAAAACCGTTTCGAAGGGTAAGGCCGCTTGCTGAACAGTCCGGTTGATCTCAGCGCTTGCGACACAGAGCCGATCCACATGATCGGTGCGATCCAGCCGATCGGCTGCCTCATCGCGGTCGATGCCGGGTCATTGACGATCGAATATGCCAGCACCAACACACGCGTCTACTTTGGACGAGACTACGCCTCGCTATTGGGTCTGCCGCTGGCCGAGCTGCTTGGTCCGGACGGCTGTGACGCGCTTCTGGCGCGGCGCCTCGCTCCGACAGTGCCTGATCTCCTCAGACCCACCCTCCTGCAGATCAGGTCAGCAGACGGCGAGCCGATCGAGCTCGAGTGCCTTCCGCACCTCTGCGCTGATTGGCTGGTTTTGGAATTCGTCTGGCCGGAAAGTCGTCTGGGCAGCGTCTGGGATGACGAAGTCCTGCGGCAGCGGGTCATCTCCGAGCTGATCATCCCCGACACGCTTGAAGACCTCGCGCAAGTGGGCGCGCAGATCTTGCGCGACGCGACGGGGTTCGACCGTGTCATGATCTACCGCTTTGCGGCCGACCAGCACGGCGAGGTCATTGCGGAGAGCACCGTGCGACCGGACAGCTTTCTCGGCCTCCACTACCCCGCATCCGACATACCCGATCCAGCCCGGCGTCATTTCGTACGCAATGTGATCCGCGTGATCGCGGACATCAACGCAGAGCCCGTTCCCATCATGACGCGCAGCGGCGTCGTGGCAGACGTCGATTCACAGGCCCCTCTCGACCTCACCTATTCGAAGCTCCGTGCGGTCGCGCCGGTCCATGTCGAATATCTCAACAATATGGGGGTAGCGGGCAGCGTTTCGATCTCGCTCATCTCCGAGAACAAGCTGTGGGGCCTCGTCGCCTGCCACAATTATAGTCCGCTCGATCTATCCTGGAGCCGATTGAGAGCCTGTGAGCTGATCGGTGGGACCATTTCCGCCCTGCTGCATAGCCTCGAAAACACCAGCCAGCTGCGCGCCAGCATTTGTGCCGAGAAAACCGCGTTTGCGATCGAGAGCGAAGCACGAAGCGGCCAGCCGTTGCGCGAGACCATCGAGGCGCATGCGGACGACCTGCTCGCCCAATTGAGCGCGCAGGGCATGCTGCTGAAGCTTTCTGACGATGTCCTGGCCATCGGCAAGGTTCCTGCTGGCCACATCGACTACGCCCCACTTGCTGAAAAAATGTCGAACGGGATCGCGACCTGCGATCAGCTGCAAGAACTCCTCGGCGTCGACAATCTTGGCAACGATATCGCCGGCGCCGCGATGATGGAGCTTTCCGAAGACCGATCCGATTGGCTCATTCTCTTTCGCGAAGCGTTCGGCGAGACGATCCGATGGGCGGGCAAGCCCGAGAAGATCACGATCCGCAAGGAAGATGGTTCGACCCGCTTATCCCCCCGCGGCTCCTTCGCGCTGTGGCTTGAGGAGCGGCGCGGACACAGCCAGCCGTTTACGGAAACCGATGGCGAGATCCTCCGCATCACGCGGCGGGCGCTCTTTGCCGTCAACAGCCTCGATCGCGAGCGCGCTGCAATGGCAGCAATGCGCAGGGCCGAGGCCGAAGAGGCGCGGCTGCGGCTGATGCTGATGGATGCGGCTCAGGATCGTTCGATGGGCGAACTCGCCTCAGCACTTGCCCACGAACTCAATCAGCCGCTCTCGGCCGTCAGCAATTATGTGAACGCCTCCCGGCAAGAGCTGCGCAATCACGGGATTGTCGTGCCCGCTCATATCGGCGGGCTCATGGAGAGTGCGGTCAGCGAATCGGCGCGCGCGGCAGACCTCGTCCGTCGCCTGCGCAACTTCATCGGCCAAAGAGAGATCACTCTGGAGAGCGTCGATCTGAAAGCCGTCGTCCGACAGGGTGTCGAGCTTGCCCTTGCCGCGAGCAACGAGCCCCGTCCCGAGATCGTCTTTGATTTTGTCGATGACATTCCTCCTATCGCCGCCGACCCGGTGCAGATCGTTCAGGTTATCCTCAACCTCGCGCGCAACAGCATCACGGCGATGGCCGGTAGCAAGCTGAGGCGCTTGACGTTATCGATCCGCAATGCCTCGCCGCTGGTGGAGATCAGCATCCACGACACTGGAACGGGCGTCCCACAGGAAATGGAAGACACGCTCTTCGAGCCTTTTCATAATTCGACAACGAGCGGAATGGGCCTCGGCCTGTCGCTCTGCCGCTCCATCGTCGAAGCGCATGGCGGGCGGATCTGGATGGGAGAGAACGACAAAGGCGCGACGTTCGTCTTCACCCTGAGAATCACGGGTCCAGACGATGCGTGAGGCCGCCAGCGGCAAAGTCGTCTATATCGTCGATGACGAGATGTCTGTCCGTCACTCGCTCGGCGCCCTCCTCTCCGCGCACGGATTTCAAACCGAAGCATTTCCCTCCGCCGAGAGTTTTCTGGAAGCCGTCGAGGCAGATAAGGGTCTGTGCGCCTTCATCGATCTGCGAATGCCCGGTCTTAGCGGCATGGAATTGCAGAAGATCATGTCCGAACGCGCCATCGGCATCCCCGTGGTGATCTTGACTGGCCACGGGGATGTTCCGCTCGCGGTCGAAGCCATGAAGAACGGTGCTGTCGATTTCATCGAAAAACCCGGCTCGGAAGAACAGTTGCTCGGAGCGATCCGTGCCTCAGCCGACCAACTGGCAAACCGCCCGTCTTCGAAGCTTCCGCCTCACATCGTCTCGGAGCGGCTGGCGCGTCTCACGGGACGAGAACGCGAGGTGCTCGACCACCTCGTCCTCGGCATGACCAACAAGCATATTGCGGTCGAGCTCGGCATCAGCCAACGCACCGTGGAGATTCATCGCGCCCGTATTCGCGAAAAACTCGAAGCCCGGGGGCTTGCAGATCTCATCCGGATGATGCGCTGAGGCGGCTTCACGATCGGCGCGTGCGCATACGCAATTTCTACGTAGCGGAATATCCGAGATACCGCCGTCTTGCGGTTGCGCCTACCCTGCGCCCGATAAGCAATGGGCGGCGTTACGGGCCTGCCCCGACGGCGCCCCAAATCAGGGGCATGGGTCATGCCACCAAAAAAATCCTGCTGGGCTGTGGGCGAGGAATTGGCGTCGCAGACGTCTGGGACCGTTCACAAGGTCGTTGTGACATTGACGGATGAGCAGCTCGCTGCTGCCGAAGGCTGGCGCTCCGCACGGGGCATCCCGGAACGTTCCGAAGCTCTGAGCGAGCTCATACGCCTCGGGCTCCTGAGCGAGATCAGCCGGGTCTATCGCCTGGCTTGATGAGCCCTTCCGTCGGCCGGAAACACGGCCGACGGGACAACCTTGTTTCTACCAGCTCTTAGGCCGCGTTCCGGCTCTTCCGCACCTCTTCTTCGGGCGCGTGCTCGTTCGGCGCTTGCGCCTCGCTCTTCGTCGCATCGTGACGGTTTTGAGCGGCACGTGTGCCCACGCGAATATCCTTGGCGATCACCGTCGCGACCTCATCCTTCGGAACCGGCCAGCCAAACAGAAAGCCTTGAACGTTGCGGCAGTCATTGGCGACGAGGAAGTGCGCCTGCTGGGCGCTTTCCACGCCCTCAGCCGTCACCTTCAGGTCAAGCGAGATGCCGAGCCTGATGATGGAGCGCAGAAGCTTCTCCACCTGCCCGCCGACGCCCACACCATGCACGAAAGAGCGATCGATCTTGATGCCGTCGAAGGAGAAGCGCCAAAGATAGCTCAGGCTGGAATAGCCGGTGCCAAAATCGTCCATGATGAGGGCGACCCCCATCTTCTTGATCTCGCGAAGCTGCGACAGCACACGATTGGACGTCTCCAAAAGCAGACCTTCGGTGATCTCCACCTCAAGCCGGTCCGCCTTGAGCGCGGTCTGCTTCAATGTCTTGGCGATCAGGCGCGGCAGGTTGCCTTTCTTGAACTGCGCCGGAGAGAGGTTCACGGCCAGAGTCAAATGCTCCGGCCAAAGGCTTGCCGCACGGCATGATTCCTTCAATATCCACTCGCCGATCGGCTCAATGAGGCCGGTCTCTTCCGCGACCGGAATGAACTCCGTCGGAGAGACGACACCGCGCTCGGGGTGTTTCAGCCGCAAGAGCGCCTCAAAGCCCGTAAGGCGCCGCGTCACCAGATCGTATTGAGGCTGGAAATAGAGGACGAACCACTTCTCTCGGAAAGCCTTGCGGAGGATCGCCTGCATTTCCAGGCGTCCCTGCATCGATGTGGTCAGCTCCGTCGTAAAGACGGAAATATCGTTGCGTCCCCCCGCCTTAACCTTGTTCAAGGCGAGGTCTGCATTCTTCAGGAGCTCGTTGGCGTTTTCGCCATGTTCTGGCGAGACGGCGATGCCGATCGACGCGCTTGCGACGACTTCCGTGTTCTCCGTTTCTCCGATCTTGTAGACGCCGTTGAGAGCGGACCCGATGCGTCTGGCATGGATTTCTGCGTATTTGGTGCCACCGGCCTCGAGCTGAATGATGGCGAATTCGTCGCCACCGAGCCGCGCCAGATATTGGGGCTTCTCCACGACATCGCGCAATCGCTCTGCCACCTGCTTCAGAAACTCATCGCCGGCGGCATGACCATGCGTGTCGTTGATTTCCTTGAAGCGGTCGATGTCGATGTAGTGGAGGGCGAGATGATGACCTTCGTCGCTTTGACGCCGGATCTCGATTTCCAGCGTCCTTAGAAATTCGTCGCGATTGCTGAGACCGGTCAGCGTATCGTGGCCACTGACATATGTGAGTTCCTCATAGACCTCGCGCTTCTGGCGCGTGCGCAGGAGCAGACTGACCGCAGGGATCGTGAAGGCAACGAGCGCCAGCACCAGGATTGTCCCAAGGATCCCGGTCAGCCACTGCCAGAAACCCGCCTCGTCGGCGCTGTGATCGAGATAGACTGCGATCGCCCCGCCGGTCTCTCCGTTGGCATCCTGGATCGGCACCAGGGTGCGGCTGTAATAGGAAGGCTCGCGGCCCTCCTCAGCACGACGGTCCTGCCAACTCAGTGCTCCCTGCCCTGCCGCAATGAGCGCCCGGGCTTCATCGCGACCGACAGGCGCAATCTCCGCAGCGCCCTTCAGATCGCTCAGCTCGCGGACGCGTTCGCCCGCCCGGTTGAACACCTCGATGCGGAAAACATCCGGCATCGCCAGAATCGTCTTGAGGGCGACGTCTTCCTCCGCGGAGATGCTGCCATCTCCGCCTTGCAGACCGGCTTCTTCAAGCCGGCCCGCCGCAAAGGTCGCGCGCTCGAGCGCCTCCGATCGCACATATTTCGAATAGAGTTCGTCGGCCGAATAATAGACGACACCGGCGGTCAGTGCTGCCGTGACGAGCCCGACGAAGGTGACGAAGACCGCGACCGTCCGGTCGCCCGCGATCGAGCCACGTCGGCTGGAGGCAGAGCGAGCCACGTTCTTCTGCCGTTTTGCAGCTTTGGTCTTCTTCTCCTTGGCGGGGGAAGCCTTCTTGATTGCCTCGCGGCCGGCTTCGATCACCTGTGGCGTCGTTGCAGGCGCGGTTTCGCGGCCTGATGTCTCTTCGAGGGGCTGTGTTGCCGCGACCTTTCGGCCGTCTTTTCTCGCCTTGCCTCGGAACATGTCCGCGAAGGAGGCCGCTATTTTACGCATGAACTCGGACCCGATACCTTCTTCGGAGCTTGACCTTGATCCGAAAGGCTTGATTCGAGGTTAATTGTTGCGGTTCGGACGACTCCAGCGGCCCCCGGGCAAGGGCCGCGGAGCGCCCGTCGTCCCGGGGAATGTGAGCGGCAAGCCTTCCTTCACCCTGAGCGCAAGATATGCGAAAGCCTGCGCCTCGATCGCATCTCCGTCGAGGCCCACATCCTCCGCCGCGACGACCTCGGCCGGAGCTAGCTCCGACGAAAGCAGCATCATCAAGCCTCGGTTCAGCCGACCGCCTCCGCAAACGACAACAAAATCCGGGACTTGCGGCAGAAGATGAAAACCTCGATTCAACGCGGACGCCGTGAAGGCGGCAAGCGTGGCAGCGGCATCCTGGTCGCCAAGCCCGGTGACATCAGCCGCGGCAAAGGCGTCTCTATCGAGAGATTTGGGGGCCGGCCGGGCAAAGAACGGATGCGCGAGCCACCTCTCGACGCGCGCGACGTCCGGATGCCCGCTCATCGTGATTTCTCCGTCGGCATCGAAGGCCAGTCCTCGGCGCGCCGACAGAAGATCGTCGATCAGCGCATTGCCCGGTCCGGTGTCGAGCGCGATCAACGTGTCGCCCTCGCCGACATAGGTCACATTGGCGACCCCGCCGATATTGACGAAGGCGATCGGCAATCCGCGGCCAAGGCGCTGGGCAAGTGCACGATGATAAACCGGGACGAGAGGCGCACCCTCGCCACCTGCAGCCACATCTGCTGTTCGGAAGTCCCAGGCAATTGGAACGCCAAGCGAATCGGCGAGCGCCTGACCGTCGCCGAGTTGGAGCGTGATGCCGCGTTCGGGCGCATGGAAGACGGTCTGCCCGTGAAATCCGACGCAGGCGATGTCTTCAAGCCGCAACGCGTGATCGCTCACAAAGCGACGGAGGGCAGCCTCATGCGCTTTGGTGACAGCAGCCTCCGCCTCCTCGATGATCGGCTCGCCTCGCACGGCGCCGCCCTTTGCGGCCGTCATCGCGCGCCTCAGCAAAGCCCGGTGCGCATCGTCGAGAGGATAAGTCGCGGCAGGGCCGATATCGCCCACGCTTTCGCCGTCGCTTTCAAGCAGCGCGACATCGACCCCGTCCATCGAGGTGCCGCTGATCACGCCCAAAGTGCTACGAAATTTTGTCACGCCCTTCGCGCTCCGTGAATTCAGGTGCTAAGGGAGCACCCGATATCATTCCTGCAACTAACGAACCCATGACCACGTTTCGATCCGATTTCCTCAACACGCTCCAAGCACGGGGCTTCATCCATCAAATCTCCGACCCGGAAGGGCTCGACAGCCTTTTGTCGAAGGAGATGGTGAGCGCGTATATCGGCTTCGACTGCACGGCACGGAGCCTCCATGCCGGCAGCCTCGTGCAGATCATGATGCTTTATTGGCTGCAGCAGACAGGGCATCGCCCGATCGCGCTGATGGGCGGAGGCACAACCCGGATCGGCGATCCGTCCGGGCGCGATGAAAGCCGCAAAATCCTCTCCGATGCCGAGATCGAAGCCAACAAACAGGGCATCCGACGCGCCTTCGACCCGCTTCTGCATTTTGGCGAGACCGGCAACGACGCCATCATGCCGGACAATGCCGACTGGCTTTTGAAGCTCAACTACATCGATGTTCTGCGCGATGTCGGGCGGCATTTCTCCGTCAACCAGATGATTCAGCGCGATTCCGTGCGTCTCAGGCTGGAGCGTGAACAGCACCTCTCCTTGCTGGAGTTCAACTACATGGTGCTGCAGGCCTACGATTACGTCGAGCTTCACCGCCGTTATGGCGCGCGCCTTCAGATGGGCGGCTCCGACCAATGGGGCAATATCGTTTCCGGCGTCGATCTTGGACGCCGCATGGAACAGGTGGAAATGTTTGCCCTCACCACCCCGCTTCTGACGACCGCGACCGGCGCCAAGATGGGCAAAACCGCGGAGGGCGCTGTCTGGCTCAACCCCGACATGCTGTCGGCGTACGAGTATTGGCAGTTCTGGCGCAACTCCGCCGATGCCGATGTCGGTCGCTTCTTAAAGCTTTTCACAATCCTTCCCCTCGACGAGATCGAACGCCTGGCAGCCTTGCAAGGCGAAGAGATCAACGAGGCGAAGAAGATCCTCGCCACGGAAGCCACAGCCCTCCTCCATGGTCGGAACGCGGCGAACGATGCCGAAGAAACAGCACGGCGCACCTTCGAAGCCGGTCAGACGGGTGATGCTTTGCCGAGCGTCGAAGTGGATCGCAGTGAGCTCGAGGCTGGGATCGGCGTGCTTTCCGCCTTCGTGCGCGCTGGCCTTGCCACATCCAATGGTGAGGTGCGGCGGCTCATCCGCAGCGGAGGCATCAAGGTCAACGACGCACCTGTCAGCGATGAACGTGCCCAGATCGGCCTTTCCGATCTGTCCGAGGACGGCGCCGTGAAGCTTTCCAGCGGCCGCAAGAAGCATGCTCTGCTGCGCATGGGTGGGGCGGCGTAGCCGCCCTTCGCCCCGCTGAGGCCGCGGCTCGACGGCCTCAGCGGTATTCGAAGATCTTGCGGAAGATGCCGGGAGCGATTGCCGACATCAGGTTCATCTTGAGAGATGGATTGTCGAGGTTGCCGAAGAGTTTGAAGGTCACGCCGACCAGGCCCTCGTTCTGACCTCCGCCGAGGATTTGGCCGAAGATCGGAATCGTACCCGCCATATTGTTGATACCGAAAGCCGGGATGAAGGTCCCGCTTAAGGCGATCTTCTCATCCGTGACATTGATGGTCCCGCTGGCGGTCGCTCCCAGCATGGGCCCGCGCAGATAGGCTTCATCGATCGCGATAACTCCCTTCTCCATGCGGAAGGGGACGCGGAGTTTGGTGAAGGTCATGTTGGAGGTGTCGACCTCCTCGGTGATCTGCTCGCGCGCCCGTTGCGACCCCGGTTGGTCGCGCTTGCGCGTTGCCGGACGCACGGCTTCGGCGAGTGCGGCCTCTTCCACAACGCGGAAATCCCGCAACCATGCCTCTCCGGAGACGCTGTCGCCACCTGACGGACCGCGCATGACGAGAGTGAGAAGCCCATCGCGGACACGTGCATAAAGATCGACAAACCGCAGGACCGCCCCACCATCGGCCGCATCCAGCACCTGCTCCCGCAGCTTCGAGTTCTCGGTGATGCGCCAGTTGAATGCGCCACCGGCAGCTTCCCCGAGGACGCCCGAAAGGTTCAGCCCGTGGAGGCGACCGCCTGCGATCTCTGCAGCGCCCTTGATGCCGAAAGCCGTGACATCGTTTTCACCCTTCACCCGATCAAGCGCGATATCGAGATGTATCGGCGCCATGCCCGCCACCGCGCCCTTCTTGGCGCTTTTCAGTGACCGGATGAGACCTCGCGCATCGAGCTGTGACCCGCTCACGCTGATGCGCGTATCACCGCCTGTGACGTTTGCCTTCACAGCGAAATCATCGCCTGGCCGCAGCGCCACATCGTAAAGATCGAGACTGTCGAGCTTTCCGTCCGAAGTGAGCTTCAACGATCCCGACGCGTGAAACCCCTCGCCTTTCAGCGAAAGTCCCTCGACGGCACGACCCGACGTGCTCGTCTTCACGCGGAACTCGGCACTGGCAGCGACACCCGCTCCCTTCTCCCAGGAAATTGGAGCCAAACGTACCCGCGCCTTCGTCAGATCGAGACTGATGAGCTGGGTTCCGTCATCCTCCGCCGATATGGACGCGATCACGGGTCCGGAAAGATAGTCCTCCAGATCGATGCCAAGGCGATCTCGCGCCGCCTTGTCCAGTACGAGTGCGACATCGGTATCGGACTTGCCAGTCCCCCCCCCCGTCATGTCGATGTTCGCCTCAATTCCGTCGAGGCGAGCCTTGCCCGCAACCCGATAGGCGTCGGGAACACCACTCAACGTCAAGTCAGCATCTGCGACGGAGTGGCCTTCGATCTGCGCCTTGCTCGAAAAACCGCGCAAGACGAGCTCGAATTTCGGCTCCACCGAGAGAAGCGAAGCCTCTTTCTTCAAAGGCACCGCCGCAACGAGCGAAAGCTCGGCCTCACCCGACAAGTCGTCTGGGGAAATGCCTTTCGACTTAGCCACGTCTAGCGGACCAGTATTGGAAAGCGCGGCAAGAGCGCCCGCCGGACCAATGAGGCGCAGGGTGAGGTCGCCGACGGCGTCCTTGCCTCCGAGGTCGGGAATAACGAGCAATGACCCAGCGGCTGAGAGCGCCGGATAGTTCGGCACCGCGACATCGGCTGAATCCAACGCAATCGTCGCCGTGGCGTCAGCCAGCCTTACAGAGCCTTTCGCATTGACGAAATCCGGCAGATCGGGAGCGGGCGTGAAACGCCCAGAATGAAACGGCACATCTCCGGACAAGCCATACTTCGGCAGAACCTTGTCCTTGCCCTCGGGACCGATGTGATCGGGCGGCAATGCTACCTGCAACTCAACGGGTCCAACGACGCCCTCTTTGAGATTGTCCTGAAGCCAATGGAGCACGCCTGGCGCCAGGAATCCCGGCCAGAGCGCCACGAAGAGCGAACTCGGCATCTCGCTGATGGATACGGCCAAGGCGAGGCCCGGAGAGGCGCCGTCGGGATGCCAGCCACCAACGACGCTGATGTTGCCGGCAGGATTGGCGACCGAGAAACGATCGATCGAGACGCTGCCGCGAGCCGGATCGAATGTGACGTCGAATTCGCCCCGCACCTGTTCGCGCACACCGCCCGGGGCAAAGACCACGCCGGAGGGCATTCGCGCACGTACCTCCACCGGTTCGTCGACATCGTTGAGATCGAGCGCCACGGCCAGCCCAAACAGGCCGGCAGAACTTGCTACATAGGCCCGCTTGAAGAGTATCTCGTCGCCTTTGGGCGGCAACGTAAAGGCAAAGCGCGCATCGTTCAGATAGAAGGAGCTATCGTCGTCGATCGTGACGGGCCCCGGCGTCAGTCCGATCTCGCCCAGAAGCTGCACGTCATCAACACCGGCCTTAAAGCGGGCATGAAGCTGCAAGCGACCGGCATAGCTTTGTTGCGTCTGCGGATTCGCCAATGTTGGAACGAGCGTCGCAAGCGGGAGATCGTCGAGATTGAGCTCCACGATGTCGGCGCCGCTCTCGCGCGTGCGCTCTACGGTCAATGACCAGAAAGCCCCAGCCGCAGACGCCTGGAGCCACAGTTTGCTGCGCTCCTCTCCAAGCGGCTGCCAGGTGAAATCGGAAATCTGGCCGGTCAAAGGTGGAAGATCGGAACGCGGCAATTCGAGCTTGATGTTCTCGACCTCGAAATCCTCGAATCCGAGCTTGCGCAAGGTGACGTCCGCTTCGACGACGCCTTCGGCGAAGGAGCGCGCGAACTGGCGGATCAATTCGGCGCGTGGCTGCGCCTGTGCGGCACTTTCCGGCAATTGCAGGGACACTTCCACTTGCGAGATCCGCACATGCCGCGGCTTGATCCAGGTCTCGCGCCAGTCGCGCAGCGACGAGGAAACGGCCATCGTCTTCGCCTTGATGTGCAAGGCGGGGCCGAAGCTGAAGTCGACGTCTCCCGCTTCAAGCACGAGGCCGCTGCCAGCTTCCCAGTACGCACGGATGCTGCCAAGCTCGACCTGGGCTCCGGGCGGGACACGGTCTTCGAGCCTCGCCTCGAGACGGTCCCGCAGCCAAGTCGGACCGAAGCCCTCACCGGTCAGGCTGTAAACGAGGCTGCCCGCGACCAGAACCAACAGACTGAGCACCACAAGCAGGGATAGAAAAGCGGCGCGAAGGATCCGACGCATGGCACGACGCGTGGCTCGCGGAGCGTCCTCACCCGGCTTTTCGGTCGTTGACTTGGGTTCCTGCGACAGCATTTTCTTCCGAATCGGATCTCGCTCTTCCCAAGGTAGCTGCCAACGATAGACAACTTGGCGAGCGCAGGCACGAAATCGCACCCTAAAGTTCACCTGATTTCCAAACACGTCGAAAGGATGACGAGATGGCGAAGGCCCCCGATGTCGGCGATCCGGCCCCGGACTTCACTCTTCCAACCGATGGAGGCGGCGAATTCTCGCTCGCCGCGCATCGCGGCGAGCCGGTCGTGATCTACTTTTATCCGAAGGACAACACGCCCGGTTGCACCAAAGAGGCGATCTCCTTCAGCTCCGAAATCGAGGCGTTTCGCTCCGCCGGCATTTCTGTCGTCGGGATTTCTCCCGATAGCGCAGCGAGCCACGACAAGTTCAAGACGAAGCACGACCTCTCCGTCACCCTC
Source organism: Rhodopseudomonas julia (assembly GCF_030813515.1). NCBI lineage: Bacteria > Pseudomonadati > Pseudomonadota > Alphaproteobacteria > Hyphomicrobiales > Nitrobacteraceae > Rhodopseudomonas > Rhodopseudomonas julia. Next base: position 1,490,250 of record NZ_JAUSUK010000002.1, read on the forward strand.
GTTTCCGATGAAGATACGAAGGTTTGCGAGGCCTATGGCGTGTGGGCAGAAAAATCCATGTACGGCCGCCGCTTTATGGGTGTCGAGCGTTCGACCTTTCTGATCGACCGCGACGGCGTGATCGCGCGCGTCTGGCGCAAGGTGAAAGTCCCCGGTCATGTCGCGGACGTTTTGGAAGCCGCACGGATGATGGCGACCTGAGAAGGATATCGGCGCATCAATCGCTCAGGCGGAAACGCGATATTAACCATGGGCTGCGAGGGTCTTTACCTCCTCTCAACCATACCGCGCCTTCGTGCTCATGGTCCCCTTCTCAAGTTCCCAGCCTTCTTCCAAACGCCGAAAAGAACCGCCGCGCGTCATCATCTCCCGGCGCGGGCGACTCACATCCTACACGCTTCGGCCCTGGCTCTTCGGGTCGATCGCCAGCGTCTTCGTCCTGTTCGGGACAGGCTATATCGGCGGAACCGCCTACCTCTTTTATCGGGACGGCCTCCTCGATGCGGCCGTCGCCCGTCAGGCGGAGCTGCAACATGTCTATGAAGACCGGATTGCGCGGCTGAGAGGCGAAATCGACAAAGTCACCAGCAAGCATCTCGTCGAGACGCAATCGATGGAGGAGCAATTGGCGACCTTGCTCGACCGTCAGGAGGCGATCTTCCGTCGCCAGTCGCTCCTCGACGACGTGATGCAAAGGGCCGAGGCAGCCGGCATCAGCATTGCCGAAACACGCATGACGACGCCGAGGCCGCGACCCGAGCGACCGTTCAAGCAATTGGCGGCCGCACCAGAAGACCGTTCGGATCCAGAGGAAAGCCAAGCGCTCGGCTATGCCGAGGACGGACGCTCGCGGGCAGACATCATCACCGGGAGCATTTTCGCTCACCCGGGGGAGGCTGAGGTCAAACCGGCGGCGGCCAAAACGAGCGCTCTCGAGAGCGACAAGCTGCGCCCGCTCCTCAAATCGATGGATGGAGCGTTGCGAGACAGCTTCGCAACGCAACTGGATGCCGCAGCGGTTCTCTCAGCCGCGTCTTACGCCGAAACCGAACGCCTCGAGACGACGCTCAACGATCTCGGCTTTTCGAACCTCGTTCCGAGGAAGAGAGCCTCCACGGGCGATGACGCTACAGGCGGACCTTTCGTGCCCGTCGACGGCGACGCGGCCTTGCGCGGCCTCGCCTTCGTGGAAACCATCGACGGGATCGATTCCACTCTCGCCAATGTGCGGGATATGCGCCGCAAGCTCGCGTCTTTGCCTCTCGGACGCCCCATCATCGCGCCACGGTCTTCCGGCTTCGGCTATCGCACGGACCCGTTTTTGAAGCGGCCGGCCTTGCATACAGGAATCGACTTCCGTGCCGTGAGCGGGTCGCCGGTTCGCGCCACGGCTCCGGGCGAAGTCGTCGAAGCCGGATGGAACGGCGGTTATGGCAAGATGATCGAGATCCGCCACGCTCACGGCGTCAGCACGCGCTATGGACATCTGTCGCGCATCGACGTGAAGGTCGGCGACAAGATCACCACCGGCGAAGTCATCGGACGCGTCGGCTCGACCGGGCGCTCCACGGGCCCGCACCTTCACTACGAAACAAGGCGCGACGGCCGGCCGGAAGACCCGACGCCGTTCTTGAAAACCGAGCGCTTCAGCTAAGGGCGCAAAGCCCATCCCTCACCTGAATTCTGCATTCTTGAGAGGGATGGTGCCGCGCAGACGGAAAAGCGGCTATTCGGCCGCTTCCTCAGTGTTGTCAGTGCTGCCCACGCGCTGGGCGAGAGCCGCTTCCATGAAGCCGTCCAGATCCCCGTCGAGAACCTCCGACGGCGTCGTGTGCTCCACGGATGTGCGCAGGTCTTTGACCAGCTGGTAAGGCTGCAGCACATACGAGCGGATCTGATGACCCCAGCCGATTTCGGACTTGGCTTCGTGGGCCTCTTGGATCGATTCCTCGCGCTTCTTCAGCTCCATCTCATAGAGCCTCGACTTCAACGCCTTCATGGCGTTGGCGCGATTCTGGTGCTGCGACTTCTCCGATGACGTGACCACGATGCCTGTCGGCAAGTGCGTAATACGCACGGCCGAATCGGTCGTGTTGACGTGCTGTCCGCCTGCACCCGAGGAACGGTAGGTGTCGATGCGGATATCCTTGTCCTGGATCTCGATCTCGATGTTGTCGTCGACAACCGGATAGACCCAGACGGAGGAGAACGACGTATGCCGGCGAGCCTGGCTGTCGAAGGGCGAAATCCGGACGAGACGGTGAACGCCCGATTCGGTCTTCAGCCAACCATAGGCATTCTCGCCTTTGAGCAGGAGGGTAGCTGACTTGATGCCGGCTTCTTCGCCGTCGGTCTGCGAGATGAGTTCGACGGAGAATTTTCGACGCTCGCCCCAGCGCGTATACATGCGCAAGAGCATTGAGGCCCAGTCCTGGCTCTCCGTACCGCCCGCGCCGGCGTGGACTTCGAGATAGGCATCGCTCGCATCGGCTTCGCCTGAAAGCAGCGCTTCGACCTGCCGCCTCTGCACGTCCTTATGCAGAGCCACGAGGGACTTCTCGGCCTCGGCAATGACGGTCTCGTCGTCTTCCTCCTCGGCAAGCTCGATCAGCTCGATGCTGTCGGCGATGCTCGCTTCGATCTCACGGACGCCGGAAATGGCCGTCTCCAGCCGCTGGCGCTCGCGCATCACCTTCTGAGCTTCCTGCGGGTCATCCCACAGCGTCGGGTCTTCGACACGTTCGTTCAGCTTGGCGAGACGTTTCTGAGAGACATCCCAGTCAAAGATGCCTCCTTATCAGGGTCAGCGCCTCCCTGATCTCGTCAACGAGGTTTTCGATTTCGGCGCGCATCTTGTCCTCATGCAAATGTACCGACGGCGGCGCCCCAGGGGAGCGCCGCCTGATGAAAGAGTGAGGCGTAACGCTTTTGCGTCGGCCTAGTAAAGGCCGCCGGTTCCGGTGCTGATCGCCCTGTCGGCCTCAGGCGTCACGGTCAAAGGCTGACCGGAGGAATCCTGGTAGCCGATGATGGAGTAGCTGGAGGGAGGCGCCGTACCCGGCTTGAAGGCTTCCATGATGACCTTCTCCCCTTCGGCACCACTGGCGCGCAGGCCGGTGCGGGCATCGATCGGGATGAGCTGGATGCCCGGCGGCACCTGGAAGGGCTTGGCCGGCTCGTCGGCAAGCGCCACTTTCATGAAATCTGCAAAGATCGGCGCCGCAAGGACACCGCCCGTCGAGCCCCGACCCATCGGCTTTGGCTGGTCGTAGCCGATGAAGACACCGACGACGAGGTCGGGCGAGAAGCCGATGAACCAGGCATCCTTCTCCTCGTTCGTCGTTCCGGTCTTGCCGGCGATCGGCTTGCCGACGACCTTGACGCGGCTACCTGTGCCCCGCTGGACGACGCCCTCCATCATCGAGGTGATCTGGTAGGCCGTCATCGGATCAAGGATCTGTTCGCGCTGGTCGATCAGCTCCGGCTCGGCCTGTCCGTGCCAGTCCTGCGCTTCGCAGCCAATGCACTCCCGCTGATCATGCTGATAAATGGTCTTGCCGTAGCGGTCCTGAATCCGGTCGATCAAGGTGGCGTTGATCTTACGCCCGCCATTGGCGATCGTGCCATAGGCCGTCACGAGCCGCAGAACGGTGGTTTCGCCGGCACCCAACGCCATCGGCAGATAAGGCTTCAGGTCGTCATAGATGCCGAAGCGTTCCGCATATTCCGCGACCAACGGCATGCCCATATCCTGAGCCAGGCGCACGGTCATGACGTTGCGCGAATGCTCGATGCCGATGCGCAGCGTCGAGGGCCCATAATACTTGTTGGAGTAATTCTGCGGCCGCCAGATCTTGTCACCGGCCTTGATCTCGATCGGGGCGTCCATGACCACCGAAGACGGCGTGTAGCCATTGTCGAGAGCCGTCGCGTAGACGAACGGCTTGAAGGACGAGCCCGGCTGGCGATAGGCCTGTGTCGCGCGGTTGAATTTGCTCTGGTCGAAGGAAAAGCCGCCCACCAATGCACGGACGCGGCCCGTATAGGGATCCATGGCGACCATGGCGCCCTGGATCTTCGGCGCCTGTCGGAGCTTGTAGATGCCCTTCTTATCGGCATCCTCTTCGACGAAGATGACGTCTCCGGCGCTCAAAACATCGCCCGCCGATTTGACGCTGCGCTTCGCCCATTTCATGTTCGAGACAGGCAGGACGCCGGTTTCGCGCTCATCGGAGAGTTTTCCCGAGATGAGCCGCTTCGGCTTCAGACCGATATCGGCCTCACCGTCACCCGTCGCCAACACGACGGCGAGATGCCATTCTGGAACGTCGGAGAGGCCGTCCACCTCCCCCAGCTTCTTGCCCCAATCGCCGGCGATGTCGATGCGGTCGACCGGACCGCGATAACCGCGCTTTTCGTCAAAGGCGATCAGACCCTTCTGCAGCGTCTTGCGGGCAAGCGCCTGAAGCTGAGGGTCGAGGGTGGTGCGCACAGACAGTCCGCCCTCATAGAGCTTTTCGCTGCCGTACATATCGATCAGACGGCGGCGCACCTCTTCAGCGAAATATTCGGACGCGAAAAGATACTGCCCGCGCGGACGCGGATTGACGTCAAGCGGCTCGGTCTTTGCCTTCTGTGCATCCTCGGCACGGATGTAGCCGTTCTCCAGCATCTGATCGATCACCCAATTGCGGCGATCGACGGCACGCTCGGTATCGCGGAACGGATTGTAGTTCTCAGGCGCCTTCGGCAGAGCAGCGAGATAGGCCGCCTCCGCCAGTGTCAGCTCATTCACGGATTTGTCGAAATAATTGAGCGACGCGGCTGCGATGCCATAAGAGCCGAGGCCGAGATAGATCTCGTTGAGATAGAGCTCGAGGATGCGGTCCTTGGAATAGGCCTGCTCGATGCGAAGCGACAGAAGCGCTTCCTTGATCTTGCGCTCGTAGGTGCGCTCGTTCGTGAGTAGAAAATTCTTTGCCACCTGCTGGGTGATGGTGGAGGCACCCTGCAGTTTGCCCGAGCCGCTGTTCCTGAGATTGGAGACGACGGCGCGAAGGATACCTTCCACGTCGATCCCAGGATGGTTGTAGAAATTCTTGTCCTCGGCAGACAGATAGGCCGCCTTGACCAGGTCCGGCACGGCCTGAATCGGCAGATAGAGCCGCCGCTGGCGCGCATATTCGGCAACAAGCTGGCCGTCGTCAGCATGGATGCGCGTCATCACCGGCGGCTCGTATTTGGCAAGCACGTCGTAATCTGGAAGATCCTGATTGTAGCGATGCAGCAGGAAGCCGGCCACAGCCGCCACGCACAGCGCCAGAAGCGCGCCGATGCCGAACAAATAGCCGATTAATCGCAAGAACATGAAGGGGCTGCCCCACCTATTCGGAAAAGCCGATATTGCTAAAGATCGGCTTCATCCAGTTTTGTGATGAAACTGAGGCGGTTCCCGGCGGCACCGCCCCGGCGCTGGCTCTGTCGCCAATAAGCCACACGCTTTCTCGTGATCTTCCTCAGCGCCGGGCGACGCCCGGCAAGGCGAGATACTTCTCCACGGCGCTGGCCACAGCCTCGCTCGTGCGCTCTCGCCATTCATCCGACTGAAAAAGCTTCTCGTCCACATTATTGGAAAGATAGCCGAGTTCCAAGAGCACCGAGGGCACGTCCGGCGCCTTGAGAACACGAAAGGATGCGCCGCGGCGAGGCTTTTTGTTGAGGACCATCTCCGCGCCAAGATCCTTCACCAGGTCGGCGGCAAAACGCATCGAGAGGTTGCGGGTCTCACGCCTCGCCAGATCGAAGAGGATCGTCGCAACCTCGTCCGGCTGATCTTCGATGGCGAGGCCCGCCAGAATGTCGGCCCGATTCTCGCGCGCTGCGAGACGTGCCGCAAGCACGTCGGACGCTTCTTCTGAAAGCGTGTAGACGGTGGCTCCACGCACGTAATCCTGCGGCACGGTATCGGCATGGACGGAAATGAAAAGCGCCGCCCCCTCGCGTCTGGCGAAAGCAACGCGCTTGCCAAGGGACAGGAAGACGTCGTCGTCGCGCGTGAGGATCGGGATCGTCTTGCCGCGCTCGATCAGGACCTCGCGCAACGCCTTCGCAAAGCCGAGCGTGATGTCCTTTTCCAAAAGCCCATCTGAGCTGATCGCACCGGAGTCGATGCCGCCGTGGCCGGGATCGATGACGACGACCGGTCGGCTGTCGGCTGCGTCGGGCCGATCGATCGGGATCTCGTGCGCCTCGGACGACACGCCGGCCTCCCCCTCTTGAAGCGAGGCGAGCGCCGGCGTGGGTTCGCTGATCGGCGCAGCCTCCTCCAGAAAAGCTTCCGCCGTGGAGGGAACCATGTCGAGGACGAGGCGAGCCGGCTGTTCGGCAACCTCCGGCATCAGATAGGATTTTTCCACCGCAACCGGACCCGTCAGGTCGAGGACCACGCGACCACGCGAGGCCGCGATCTGGCCGAAGCGGTAATCGCTGACGAGACCAACCGCCTTGGCCTTGGAAGCCGGCGCGACAAATTCCGTATCGGGAAGATCGACAACAAGCCGATAGGGAGCGCGTAACCGCAAGATGTGAAAGCGGGGTTCCCCTTCCACGTCGAGCACCATACGCGTGCGTTCACTATCTCCAACAACACGGATGTCGGAAACCTTCGCGGCAAGGGCCGGAGAAGCTGCAAGCCAAGGCAAGACGAGCAGCATGAGGGCGAAGCGGACCATGCCCACCTTCTTCAGTTCTTAGAAAACGCCTCGCTTCTCTCTAAAGGATGTGGCAAGGCAAAGGCGAGCGAATGTGGTTTTCACGTCTCCACGTCGCAACGTTCTCTTGAATCGAACGAAGCTCGTTTATAAGAGAGAGAATGACGGATTCTTCTCCGGCTGTCATCGGGTGCGGCGTTGTAAAGATCAACGCCCTTCAACCGACTTTACGGAGGCGAAGACGGACCAGCCGGACGCACCGCTGGTCTCTGGCGGCATGAGCCGCAACGACTTGGAAAGGCAGCCCATGGGTGACCGCGCCCGCAACGCTCAGCAGCTGATGGTTCTGCCGCAAAGGCAGAACGCGCAGCAGCCGATGCTTCCGCGGCGACACGCGCTGGCGCCTGTTCTCCCCTTATTCACATTTGGCCCCGGCCGCGCGCCACGAGCAACTGGCGCGCCTGACGCATATCCGGCCCGGGGCGGAGTCACACACTATGTCGAACAAGATGCTCATCGACGCGGCCCACCCGGAAGAGACCCGGGTCGTGGTGCTGCGCGGCGACAAGGTTGAAGAATTTGATTTTGAATCAGCGGAAAGAAGACAACTTCGAGGCAACATCTATCTGGCGAAGGTAACGCGGGTCGAGCCGTCGCTGCAGGCTGCCTTCGTCGATTATGGCGGCAACCGGCACGGCTTCCTCGCCTTCTCGGAGATCCATCCCGACTATTACCAGATCCCGTTCGCCGACAGGCAGGCGCTTCTCGATGCGGAAGAATCCGACCGCGAGGAGGATTCCGATAATCATGGCGGCGACAGCCAGAGCGACGACGCCCCCGCCAAGGCGGAAAAATCGTCCGACGACGATGTGGACGACAACGGCGACGACAGCAACGGCGACGATAACGACGCCGACCATGCCGTCGAAAGCGTCGGCGCAGAAGATGCGATGGAGGAGGTGCCGGAGCGGCGGCGCCAACGCGCCAAGCAGTACAAGATCCAGGAAGTCATCAAGCGCCGCCAGGTCCTGCTGGTGCAGGTGGTCAAAGAGGAGCGCGGCAACAAAGGCGCTGCGCTGACGACGTACCTGTCGCTTGCAGGCCGCTACTCTGTCCTGATGCCGAATACCGGCCGTGGCGGCGGTATTTCCCGCAAGATTACGGATCCGGCCGACCGCAAGCGCCTGAAAAGCATTGCGGCGGGGCTTGAGGTGCCGTCAGGCATGGGCGTCATCCTCCGCACAGCGGGCGCTTCAAGAACCAAGACGGAGATCAAGCGCGATTTCGAATACCTCCTCAGATTGTGGGAGAACGTTCGCGATCTGACGCTGAAATCGGCGGCACCGACCCTCGTTTACGAGGAAGGCAGTCTCGTCAAACGCTCCATCCGCGATCTCTATTCGCGCGAGATCGACCAGGTCATGGTGGCCGGCGAAGAAGCCTATCGCGAGGCGAAGGACTTCATGCGCATGCTCATGCCGAGCCATGCGAAGAATGTTCAGCCCTACCGCGATGCGGCTCCGATCTTTTCGCGCCATTCGGTGGAGCGTCAGCTCGAAGCGATGTTTCTGCCGCAGGTCACCCTGCGCTCCGGAGGCTACATCGTCATCAATCAGACCGAGGCGCTCGTCGCCATCGACGTCAATTCGGGCCGTTCGACGCGCGAGCATTCGATCGAGGACACCGCGGTTCGAACGAACCTCGAAGCCGCCGAAGAGGTTGCGCGCCAATTGCGGCTGCGCGATCTCGCAGGCCTCATCGTCATCGACTTCATCGACATGGAGGAGAAGCGCAACAACCGGGCGGTCGAACGCAAGCTGAAGGATTGCCTTCGCTTCGACCGGGCGCGTATCCAGCTCGGGCGCATCTCGCATTTCGGTCTGATGGAGATGTCGCGGCAGCGTCTCAGGACCGGCGTCTTGGAGAGTTCGACGGCGCTCTGCCATGCCTGCCACGGAACCGGTCAGGTTCGCTCCGTCGCGTCGCTCGCGCTTCAGCTCCTTCGTATGCTGGAAGAGCACCTCATTCAGGACCGCAGCCGCAATCTCGAAGTGTCGACGCGGCCGGATGTTGCACTTTACGTGCTCAACCAGAAGCGCACGCATCTCGCTGACCTCGAACGCCGCTTTGCTGTTTCGATCACGGTGGCCGGGGATGCTCCTGATGCGGCCTCGGGCTTCACCATCGATCGGGCCGACCTCTCCGAAGAGGAGCCGCCCCACTCGACGGCTGTTGCGATGCTCGACGTCTCGGATCTCGATGAACCAGCTCCGGTTGAAGCTGAGGACGAGAGCGAAGTGACTTCGGATGACGACAGCGAGGATGGCGGCCGCCGTGGAGGCCGCCGGCGCAAGCGTCGTCGCCCGAAAGGCGATAAAGCCGAAAACGAACGCTCGGAAACGGAGGCCGCCACCTCGGAGGCCGCCGCTGCCAATGACGGCGAAACCCGACGGGACGAGAGCTCAGAGGACGACGACGGCGACGAGACGAAGCCCAAGAAGCGGCGCCGCGGCCGGCGGGGCGGACGGCGGCGCGGTCGCAATCGCGACGAGCAGCAGGATGCAAACGCAGCGAACGGCGACAATACGCAAGATCGCGGTTCGCGTTCCGATGACGACGATGGCGACGATGGCGACGACGATCGCGCAGATGCGCGTTGGTCCGACACTGAAGAGCAAAACGACGTAGCGAGCCCCTCAGAGACTTCGGAAGCCCCGTCGGCGGAGGAGACCTCTCCGACCGTCGAAGCGACGCAGGAAACTGCGACAGCCGAGGCTTCCAAGGAGACATCGGAGGAGCAGCATTCGCTCCCAGTCGCATCAGAACAGCAGGTCGGCACGGGCGTGGCGAGTGAGGCGGAGGCGGAACCTGTCACAGGTGACGACACCGCCGAAGGCGCTGTCGAAGAAGACGAAAACCGTTCCAGCTACGAAGAAGCCAAGGACGAGAACGCCGATCGCGTTGCTGAAGCGGCGATGCCCGCCGAACCAGAGGCAACAGAAAGCGGCGCTAGGGCGAGCGACATGCCAGAAGAGCGGCAACCAGACGAGACCGCTTCGGCACAGGCCGACGTTGCCGAAAAGGCCGAGGACACCGAGCCGAAGGACGATCCGAACCGACCCAAGCGCGTCGGCTGGTGGCAGCGACGCTCGTTCCTCTAGACGTTGGCGATCGGTCGTTGACCTAAAAAGAGAGCCCGGCCGGGAGACCCGGACGGGCTCTTTTCATGTCGCCCAAGAAGGCTTTTAAGGAAACAGCGCCAACTGCAGGAGGCCTTCGCCCTCTTCGAGGCCGAACGCGACATTCATGTTCTGCAGGGCCTGGCCGGCGGAGCCTTTGACGAGATTGTCGATTGCGGCAATGACCAGAGCGCGCCCGGGAATGCGGTCGGGGAAAACACCGATCTGCACGTAATTCGAGCCGCGGACGTTCTGCGTCTGGGGAATGCCCCCTTCCGGCAGGACATGCACGAACGGCTCCGGCGCGTAATCCTCCACGAGCCGCTGGCGAAGGTCGTTGGCCGAGACACCTTCGGCAAGGCGCACATAACAGGTGACGAGTTCGCCCCGGCTCATCGGGATGAGATGCGGCGTGAAATTCACCGTGACCGGCATTCCCGCGGCAACGCCGATTTCCTGTTCGATCTCCGGCGCGTGGCGATGCTTGCCGACGGAGTAGGGTGACAGCCCCTCGCCCGCCTCGGCAAAAAGCGTGTTCTGCTTGAGACCGCGGCCGGCACCGGTCACGCCCGATTTCGCATCGATGATGAGATCGCTTGCATCGATCATGCCCTGGCGCACGAGCGGCAGAAGCGCCATCAGCACGGCGGTCGGATAGCAGCCCGGACAGGCGATCAGCCGGGCATCCTTGATCAGGGCACGGTAATGCTCGGTCAGGCCATAAACCGCCTCTTCCTGAAGCTCCGGCGCACGATGCTCGTGGCCATACCACTCAGCATAGACGGACGCGTCCCGGAGACGGAAATCGGCCGACATATCGATGATGCGCGCTTTTGGATTGGCGCTCAAAACAGCCGCGGTAATCTCCTGCGTCGTTCCGTGTGGGAGCCCGCAGAAAACGGCATCAAGCTCGCTCCAATCGACCTCTTCCCAGGCTTTGAGACGCGGCAAATCGAGGATCGCGAGGTGCGGAAACACCGCCCCCATCTCCTTGTCCGCATGGGTGTTGGCGGTCAGCGCAACGATCTCGACATGCGGGTGGCGCGCCGCGAGACGCACCAGATCGGCGCCGGTGTAGCCGGAGGCGCCAAGGACGCCGATGCGAATCTTATCGTGCATATCAGAACCTCGCTTCAAGGCGCCGGCTTTAGCCGTCAGGCCGAGGCGAAGTCAACGAAGGCCGATTCAGGTCCGCTCACCGCCAGCGGCGAACGAGATCGCCGAGATGGGCAAGACCCGCGAGTGCAAGGAAGAAAGCGACCGCCTGCCAGCCCGCATCCACCAGTGCGGCACGCAACGCCAAAATCAGCGTCGCGCCGGCCGCAAGATTGATGAGGAGATCGAGTGGGCGAACGCCATGGCCGGTCCGCCGATAGAAATAGACAAGTCCGATAGCCTCAACGACCACCAGAAGAAGGATGAAGTCGGCAACCCGACCGCTCTCGATGAGCCCGGCCATAAGCGCGGCTCCGACGACGATCAGGAGACGCGGCGACGAGGACCGATCTTGCCCGCCTCGTCCGGTTGCACGAGGCCAAGGAGATGCGCCACATCTTTGAAGAAGACGCGCAGATGCGCTCCCGGACGCGCACGCACCAACTTCTTGTTCATATAGGCCTCCCAGGTGAGCCGCTGCACGTCCGGATCGGCGCACATGGACACGAAGCGCTCGCGCCGCTTGTCGTTCTTGTACCAGAAATACTGCATGATCCCGAGGATCCAGAAGACCCGGCCATGCTCCTTCATGAAGCGCTTACGTGCACCTGCGAGCGCCTTCGCGTCGTTGGTGCGCAGGAACTCTTCCACCGCCTCGCCGGCGAAGCGGCCGCAGACCATGGCGTAATAAATGCCCTCGCCGGAAGCCGGCGCCACGACGCCGGCGGCATCGCCCGCCAAAAGCACATCCTGGTCGTTGTCCCACTTCCGGCGGGGCTTCAGCGGGATCGGCGCACCTTCCTTGCGGATCGTCTCGGCCGCGTCGAGGCCCGTGATACCGCGCAAATCAGCGACAGCGTTGCGCAGCGAAAAGCCCTTATTGGCGCTGCCGGTGCCGATGCTCGTGGTGTCACCATGAGGGAAAACCCAGGAGTAAAAATCCGGCGACATGCGGCCATTGTAATAGACGTCGCAGCGCTTTGGATCGAAATGCGCCGCGCCGTTTTGGGGCGAACGCACGATCTCATGATAGGCGAAGACGTAAGGCACCCGGCCCGCCCGCGGCACCGCCTCGCGCGCGACGGCGGAATTCGCTCCGTCCGCGCCGATCACGGCGCGTGCCCGCACGACATCCAGCGACGCGTCGCGTCCTCCGTCTTTCGGCCGGTAATGGATGCGGGCCACCCCGTCGGTATCACGGTCGAAGGCTTCAAACGTGCCGGCACAGCGCTCCGCGCCAGCCTCAGCCGCACGCTGACGTAGCCATTCGTCGAAATGCTCGCGGTCGACCATGCCGACGAAGCCGCCCTCGATCGGCATGTTCACCCGGCGATCCGTCGGAGAGACGATCTCCGCGGAGGAGACCTGCGCGACGAGCATCGAGGTCGGAATGTTGAAATCGCGCAGAAGGCGTGGCGGGACCGCGCCACCGCACGGTTTGATGCGGCCCTGCCTGTCGAGCAGCAGAACCGAATGCCCCTTGGAGGCAAGATCGGTCGCAGCCGTCGCGCCAGCCGGGCCACCACCGACGACGACCACATCGTATGTTTTGCTCTCAGGCATGATTACCGTCCCCCTAAACCGGCGAGCGTCTCCTCGCCCACGGCCGTCACATCCAGCGGTGCCGAGATCACCTCGCCCGCGCGATCGACCCGATATGCAAGCCAGGCCGAAATCACAAAGAACACGCCTTCGATCGCAAAAACCATGGCATAGGCCGGCACCGGCGAAGCGAAGATCGTGCGTGTCGTATCAATGGCCACAGTGCCCAGGAATCCGCCAAGGCCGAAAGCCACACCCTGCGCGGCACCCCACAGGCCCATGCGCACACCTTCGCGGCGCTCACGCCCGGCACCCGCCAGGCCCATCATCGACGCGATGGCGGCAACAGCGAAGGCGCCGTTTGCCGCACCCAGAAAGAAGACCGAGCCCCTGATCGGCCAGTCGGGGCCCCAGAAGCCTGCCGTGACCAGCCCGAAGAGCGCCAGGGCGGAGGCGAAGCAGCCTCCGATGGTCCAGCTTTTCATGGTGCCGATGCGGCGGCCGAGCACGTTGCTCCCGAGCGCGCCAACGAGCAGCATGCCGACGAGAACTCCACTGTGCTGGACGCCGGCGAGCTTCGTCGATTCGCCCGGCGTCATTCCAAAGACCGTTCCCGCGAAAGGCTCAAGAACGAGGTCCTGGGCGCTATACGCGAGCATCGAAACGAAGATGAAGATGGTGAAGCGACGCGCAGTCGTCTCGCTCCACACCTCTTTCAGCGCCTGACGGAAGGCGGGCTTTTCCTCCCCCCCGTCCCTGCCCGCGGGATGCGCATCATCGGGCCTGGCAACGCGCTTTTCGACGCCGAAGACGGCCACGAGGGTCACCAGGAAGGCAGCGAGAGAAACCCCACCCGTCACGGCGACGAGCCGCTGCGGAGAAAACGGGTCAAGGAAATGGCCGGCCGACGTCGCCGTCACCACAAAACCAACGATCATCATGCCCCAGACGAGGGTCGCCGCCGCCGCGCGACGGCCGGGATCGACCTTCGCTGCGAGCAAGGCCAGAAGCGAGGTGCCGGCCGCACCGACGCCAATGCCGATCGCAAAGAAGCTTATGACGGCCAGCGCGATTCCGCCGGCGAGATTGACGGTCATCCAGGCTGTTGCGACCGCAGCCAGGAAGCCGCCGCCCCCGAGGACGGCCATACCGCCGACGATCCAGGGCGTTCTGCGGGCGGTGATGTCCGAACCATAGCCCCAACGCGGGCGCAGCATCTGCACCGCGTAATGGATGCCGACGAGAGCGCCGGGCAAAGTGGCCGGGAGCGCAAGCTCCACAACCATCACCCGGTTCAAGGTCGACGTCGTCAGGACAACGATAGCCCCGAGCGCTGCCTGCACCAGTCCGAGACGGACGATGCTGACCCAGCCCAGCGTGGCTGCCTGCATATCACGCTCCAATCGTACGCAGTGCAAAAGCCGAAATCAGCATGCCGAGCACATAAAGCGTGGTGCCGGTGGCGTTGTACCAAGCGGCCTGCTCTTTCGGCTCACGCAGGAGGCGCGCCATCAGTGCGAATTGTACGAGCAGGGAGACACAGACCGCGGCCGCGTAAATCGGCTTACCCCACGAAAACAGAAGTGCGATCACAATGACTTGCGGAAAAGCCATGACAAAACAGGCAAACCTTGCGGCGCGCGCGACACCCAACTGTGCCGGCAGCGACCGAATCCCCATCTTGAGGTCACCCTCGACGGCTTTGAAATCGTTGAGGGTCATGATCCCATGGGCGCCGAGGCTGTAAAGGGCGGCAAGCGTGATGATCCGCCAATCCGGGAGGCCGCCCACCATGACAGCGGCGCCGGTGAACCACGGCAACCCTTCGTAACAGGCCGCGACCGCCGAATTGCCCCACCAGCCGTTCTTCTTCAGCCGGAACGGCGGCGCCGAATAGGCCCAGGCAAGAATGAGGCCGACCACGGCCGCCCAGAACACCCAAATGCCGAGGAACGATGCGAGGACGAGCGACAGGGCCGTCCAAATGAGTGCGATATAAAGGCCCCAACGGCCAGGGATTCGGCCAGACGGAATCGGACGGTTGGGCTCGTTGATCGCGTCGACATGGCGGTCGTACCAGTCGTTCGCAGCCTGGCTCGTCGCGGTGACCATAGGCCCCGCGAGCACGATGCCGGCCACCATCACCAGCCAGCGTTCGGAAATCGGAACGCCTGACGAAACGACGCCGCAGCCGAACGCCCACATGGGAGCGAACCATGTGATCGGCTTCAACAATTCGAGCACAGCCGCAGGTTTCGGGCGCGTTAAAGTATCGGATGCAATTGAAGCCGAGCGAGACATGGCGGAACAGTATTGGCCACCTCGCGCACCGTCAACTCAACTTTACACTCGCCCCCGCGGCGGAATCTCGCGCCCCCCGGAGGCGGGGAACCCGCGTCACTGCCGGACGTTGCGAGACCATCCCGAATGTTGCAGAGCAAAACGGCGGAGCGGATGACGAGTGAGGACAAGGCGATGACATCGCAGAACGAAACTGAAGGCAGCGCATCATCAGGCAATGGCGCTCCCATGGGCCCAGCGCCCGCCGCGAGGAGCGTCTCGCCGGTGAGCGAAAGCCGACCCGCGGCGCCGATGCCCTCGCTACCTGAGGCCTTCCCCGCCGAACGGCGCGAGATCACGGGACGCGCCGGGCGCCTCTCCTATTATGTCGCAGGTGAAGGGACCCCCCTCCTCCTCATCCACAGCATCAACGCCGCGGGCTCGGCCTATGAAGTGCGGCCGGTCTTCATGCACACACAAGCGCGGCACCGGGTCTACGCTGTCGATCTTCCAGGTTTCGGTTTCTCAGATCGCTCCGACCGGACCTACGACATTCGGCTTTTCGTCGACGCGGTCCACGACATCCTCGACCTCATCGAAGCGGAAACCGGTTCGCGCGCCATCGACGCGATGGCGCTGTCCCTGTCGTCAGAGTTTCTGGCACGCGCAGCGACCGAGAGGCAGGAAGGGCTCCGCAGCCTCACCTTCGTCACGCCGACGGGTTTCGAGACAGGCTCGAGCAAACGCAAAGGCTCCGAAGGGTCGACGCGGCAGGTGCCGTTTCTCTATGAAACCCTCACGGTGCCGCTTTGGAGTAAGGGCGCTTTTCGCCTTCTCACCACCCGTCCGAGCATTCGCTTCTTCCTTGAAAAGACCTTCGGCAGCAAGGACATAGACGAGGGGCTTTTCAACTACGCTTATGAGACGACGCATCAGGACGGGGCCCGTCACGCGCCTTACAACTTCGTTTCGGGGCGCCTCTTCGCCAACGATATCAGGCGCATCTACGAGAAGCTGACGCTGCCCATCTTCCTTGCGCACGGCACTCGCGGGGATTTTCAGGATTTCTCCGAGGTCGATTGGCTGCGTGCGCAACCCAATTGGACGGTGAAGCCGTTCAAGACCGGCGCGATGGTCTATTTCGAGCAGCCTGAGGCCTTCCTCGCGAGCTTCGAGGAGTTTCTTGCTTCGGCAAAAGCCTGAGGCGTCTCACAAGTCTCACGGACCTATCCGAATACATCCATGCGGTTCAGTGGTCGCTGCCGTTTTCCGGCGTGAAGTCCACGAGGTTGTACCGGCGAAGCTTCGAATAGAGGCTTTGCCGGCTGAGGCCGAGAATTTCAGCGGCCGAAGCGCGATTGTCGCCGGTCAGCTCGAGTGCTGCTTCGATGCAGAGCTTCTCGATCACATCGGTGGTTTCGCGCACGAGATCCTTCAGAGGGACGCGTCCCACGAGTTCTGTCAGTTGATCGACCGAGCGGGGCAATTGCCTGGCGGCCGGGCGCTCTCGTTCGACCCGCGCACTGACATCGCGAAGGACGAAGCCGAGGCAGGGCTGCTCCCCTTCGAGCACCGAAACCGCGGCGACCTCGACATCGACGACAGAGCCGTATTCGCCTCGCAGGATCGACCGGAAATGCCGAAC